>JAYVTO010000253.1:0-12668 GCA_043788745.1 Acidobacteriaceae bacterium | reverse complement strand
GTTGTACTCCGCCGAGCCGCGCTCGTCGCAATGGCCCTGCATCGTCAGCTTGTAGTCCGGATAATCCTTCAGGATCGTCGCCAGCGTTGACGCGTTGTCACGCAATGCCGTCTGTGCGTCCGACCGGATCTCGTGCTTGTCGTAATCGAAGTACGCATCCTGAATCTTATTCAACAGATCCTGGATCCGCACCTTGGTCTTCTCATCCGGCATCCGGCGCTCCGCCGCGGCGGATGCCGTCTGCCGAGCCTCAGCCCGCGATTCCTGCCGCGCAACTTCGCGCTGCGGAGCAGGCGCTTCCGCAACTGTCTGTGGCTTCGTGTCCACGTCCTTCTTGACAGCCACCGTCTTTTTCGCGCACCCGGCGAAAGAAAGGCAAAGAGCAGCAATTCCAAGCGCATTCGCGAATCGCCATGTCATACGATTAGATCCTCCAGTGATTGAACGCAAAAACAATTCTGGCTCAAGAATAGGACAACCAGCGCAAGGAATCAATTCCCATCTGTGAGCCGGGTGTAATCCCCGCCGAACGGATCTTACGCCGATGCCGCCTGCTGCCTTCTGGCCAACACAAACACCGCGACGCCCACAATGTTCGCCACCAGAATCAGACCGCCGACCTTCAACGCGAACGCCAACGCACTCTCTACCGTGATGATCGGGAATACCGACAGCACCACATAGAGCAACGTCATCCCGAACCCCGATAGGCACGCCAGCCGCACCCAGCCCCCAGGCCGCACGCCAGGGGCATGGCCAACCAGTGGAATTGCAAACATCACCAGATACGGAATCGCGTAGAAGATCCCCGAACCGTTGTTGAGAATCTGAAACGCCTCCTGATTCCCGACCCCAGAGTTCCCTGCCAACCCCAGCGCCAGCGTCATCGCGCCGACAAACAAGATCGAATACGTCGGCGTCCGGAACTTCGGATGCAGCTTCGTGAACCACTTCGGCAGCAAATCGTCCCAACCCGCCACCATCGGCAGCCGGATCGTCGCGGAGAAGTTAATGCTCGCCTGCGCCACCCGGATTCCCAACAGCAGCACCAGAACGACCGGCACGATGCGCGTCCCAACACCCAGCATCCGCGAACCTACACTCAACACCTGCGACGACGGCGACACGAGGTCGATTTGATCTACCGGCACGAATGTCAGCACAGCGCCGGTGCCCAAAATAAACATCGCCGCAATAATCGGAGCCGCAATCCACACCGACCGCCCAATCGTCTTCACCGGATCCTTGCATTCGCCCGCGAAGATCGCCACGTACTCGAATCCGCCCAGCGCCGCAAACCCCATTTTGCCGAGAAGGTTCAAACTCAACAGCGTCACCGGCGGCAGCGTCAGTGCAAACGCGGTGTTCGCCGGCCGCTCCCCGCGCAGCCAGTGCACCACCGCCAATCCTGCTATCGCGGCATACATCGCCAGCATCGCCAGCGCCCCCGCGTTATGCACCCATTTGCCCGTCGTCAGGCCCGCCGACGATACCAGCATCAAGCCGCCAATGATCCCGAAGCTCCACAGCGCAATCATCCATTTGTTGTGCGCCATCCACTCGGCCGAGGGCCCCAACGCGTACGCGATGTTGTTCGCGCTCTGCAATCCGACCTCAGACATCAGCACCATCGCGTACAGCCACAAGTTCCAAGCGACCAGAAATCCAGTGAACTCATTGAACCCGAACTTCGCCCATTGATACAGCCCGCCTTCGAGCGGCATTCGCCGGTTCAAGTGAATCACGACGACAGCGGAGGGAATGTAGAAGAGCACGATTGCGAGCAACCAAAACGAAACATGCGATCCGCCCAGCTTGCCTGCGGTACCAATCCAGCCCATGCCCACGATGAACAGGATCTGCGTGAGGACCAGATCCCACTGCCCAAGTTCCTTCTTGAAAACCGCGCTGTGGACTTCGACGTCGCGCCGGTCATGCGGATGAGATTGCGAGTGCTCTGGTTGCATGGTGTAATGGCAGCCTGACCAGACGGGTGCCAGAGCTAGAGCATCAGTGTACTAGAAGAAGGCAAGATTAGGTCGGACCGCCAGGTCTGACCCGGCAATCGCCCGTGCAACCGCCAAACCCCGAAGAACCCCAAGCGCAGCCTATTCCGCGCCCGTACACAGTGACTGCTTACTTCCGCACCGCCAGAAACGACTGTGCGCTAGCCTGACCCGCCACCGTCAACACCAGCGCCGTCGCATCGCTGTCGATCAAATTCGCAGGGATTCGCAAATTCACTTGATAGAGCCCCGCCGACCCCGGGGTCAGCCCCGCGAACTGCACCTCCGCAGGCAGCCCCTGAATTGTCGCCGTCACCGGATTCACCGTCTTCGTCAAGCTTGTCAGCGGAGCCGCCACACCCGCGGCAATCGGCGGCGTCACCGCTCCCAGGCCCGAACAATAGATCACCAGAACGTCGCCCGCGAGAGCCGGAGAATCGGGACTCGCCAGGATTTGGGCACCTTTTGCATCGAACTTATAGATGTGGCCTTGTCCGCTCCCGCTGCCATCCACCGAAAATACCGCCGGCCGCGCGGTGGCGATGACGACGCTTTGCGGAACAGACAGCGCGGTCCCGCGCTGCACCACCAACTGGTATCGCGTGCCCGGCGCGAGCGAGTAGGGAACCACCGCATTCACCTGCCCGTCGCTCGTGAAAATTAGCGGCACGGTTTCTCCGCCCAGGATCGCCGAAGTATCGCCCAACTGCGATGGCAGCGGGATCCGGTCCGCAAGCATTGACGTCGACGTGAGCTTCGATCCAAAAATGGAAATCAAACTCCCCGGCGCTGGAGCCGCCTGATACGTCGCTGTCTCCACCACTCCGCCGTCCGCGATCACAGGAACCGGATTCGCGCTGACGCCTCCGTTCAACTGTGCGGAACCCTTCAGATTCGCTTCGTCCTGGGAAGCGTTCACCGTGATTGCGATTCCCGAAGCGCGCGCATTCAGCGGCGGCCACGTGACCGCCCACCGGCCATTCTGCGTCGATCGCATGCGCAGCACCGGATCGCCGTTTGAAAAGCTCACGGCCACGATACCCGCGTTCAGCGGCAGTCCGCAATCGTCCACAATCGCAACCTCGATCGGCGCGGGCCACGCTGCCGGAACCGCGAAATTGTCTCCGAGCAGCGTGAACACAGGCAGTAGCTTCGTTGCCGCACACCCCGCCGTCGGCGCCGGACTCAAGCCGGTCGAAGCCGACGACGACGGCGATCCCGCCGCCACAACTTGTAACAAACTCACGCGCCGCACCACGCCGTTGTTGAATGTCAGCACGAGGTTGACGCGATCCGTTTCGGCAGCGGCCGGGAACGTCGCTTGCAACGAGACCGTCGTCGACTGGCCCGCGGCGACCGTCGTTTGCGTGCTTGTCACGCGGAAACGATTGTTGCCGGAGACCACCTGGAACGTCGGCAAAAACGTCACGTTCGTCGACGCCGGGTTGAAAATCGAAATCTGCTGCGCCGCCGCGTCGGGGCCTCCGGGCGCGCCCGTAAAGACCAGGCCTGTCTTGTCCAATTGCGGCGGGGGCGGCGCATTCGCCGGCGAAACCACCAGCACAACAGTCACTGTTTGCGGTGAATTCGGAACGCCCGGTGCCGCCACGCGAACCTGTCCATAGTAAGTTCCCGCAGCGAGCCCAGCCGGATTCGCGCGCACTTGCACGTTCGCTCCAGCAGTGTTCGCCGTCGCCGTCCCGCTCGCCGGATTCGCCGTCAGCCACCCGCCGCCCGACACTGTTGACACATCGATCGAATACGTCAGCGTGCCCGATCCGCTCAACACCACGAAGTTCTGCACCGGCGGAGCGTTCCCGCCCTGCAACGCGTTGAACGTCAATCCCGACTGCGATGTCGCCAAGCCGTCCACGATGGAGGTGAACGTAATCGGCGGAGTGGAAACGCCGCCGGCGGTCAGCGTAAGAACGTGCTGTCCTCCGGCGAGTTGGGGAATTTGGACGCCGGCTGCGTAAATCTGGCCAATGTAATTTCCAAAATTAGTCCAGCTAGTTGGAAAGAAACCGAAGACCTGGATTTCAGCGCCATCAATCTGCACGCTCGGCAACACGGGTCGAGCGCCAAGCCCATCGACCGTCAGATACAGCCGGCTTCCGGCCACCGGTGCCGCGTTTCCGTAATCGAGGTTGTTTGGGTCGTTGAAAAAATAGTTACCCTTGATGTCGGTATTCAACGCCGGCGAGGTGCTTCGGACTTGTACCGGGATCGCGGGCGAAGTCTGTCCTCCTGTGGTTCGTACCGCGACGGACGTTGTACCGAGGGTGGCGCTCTGTCCCAACTGAAACTGTAGGAGGGACGTTCCTGGAGGCAGTCGGAAGGTGTCGAAAGAACCGTCCGGCAAGTCGATCCGATCAAGGACTCGCGTTGTCGAACCCCCGATGAGAATGGTCGGGTTGGGACCGAATCCTGTCCCAACAACGATTCCATACTGATTAGGCGAAAGCGCCGTCACCAAAGGAGCTTGGTTGGCCGCAAAAACCCCAATGATCACAGGGCCGCCCTGTTGCGCAAAAAGGGATGTGGCAAACAGAATGAGGGTAAAGATCAGGCGCATCGCAGATACTTTACAGTGTTGGATCACGAAGTTCAAGCACGACGTGACCGTCCGCTCGGCCTCTCTTCGATCCTTACTGCCCACGCAAGCAAAAGCCGCGCTCCCGCCTTTCGGCAGTGAGCGCGGCTCCAATTCCAAACGAACGGCGAACAGCCTAGCGCTTGCGCTGGCCCTTCACCATCTTGTTGATCTTCTTCTTGTTCGACCCGCGCGGCACATCGGACGCGCGCGCTTTCTTCGGAGCCGCCTTCTTGCGGGCCGCACGCTTCAACTGCTTGCGCGCATCGGTATCGGTAATGTGTTTTGTGTTCATTCGTCTCTCTGAATTCCTGCGAATTTCTCCAGGATCTTTTTTAGGCCGTAGCCCGGAAAACTGACTGTCAACTTCACGTCATCCCCGTCGCCTTCGCGACGCAGGATGAGTCCGCGTCCCCATTTCGGATGCACGACGCTCGCGCCCGACTGGAAGCCACCCGGCTTTCCCCCCGGTTTCGAGATCGGAACCACCTTCTGCGGACCCGATTTCGGATCGCGCAGTGGCTCCGCCCGCGGCGGGAATTGCGGGGCTGCCGGCTTCGTCTGCGCCCCTTCCTGCGAAGTAATACCTCGAGGCGCGGGCATTCCGCGCTCGTTGAAGAACTGTTGGATGTTCTCTAATGAATTATACGTCTTACCGGTGTACAAATTCTTCTTCACCGATTCGCGGACCAGCGCGCGCTCGGCGTAGAGCCCTACATCGTCGCCCGACGACTGTGCTCCGCCGCCGATCTTTTCCATCAAATGTGCCGGAATTTCCTTTAGAAATCGCGATCGCAGCGATCCTTCGGCCTGTCCGCCGCCAAAGCGCCGGCGGTACCGCGCCCAGCTCACATACAGCTTTTTCTCCGCCCGCGTCATCGCCACGTAGCAGAGCCGTCGCTCTTCTTCCATCGCCGACTCGAGTTGCAGCGACCGGCTGTGCGGGAACAGCGCCTCTTCGAGTCCGGCCATGAACACCACCGGAAACTCCAGGCCTTTCGCGTTGTGCACCGTCAGCAGCGACACCTGCGCGCGTTCGTCGACGGAATCCGCGTCGGCGACCAGCGCGGCGTGGTCGAGAAAGTCGGCCACGGTTTCGCCGCGCTCGGATGCTTCGGCTGCGGCGTTCAGTAACTCTTCGATATTCTGCACCCGCGACTCGGCGTCCGGACCCTGCTCGGCTTCGAGCATCCTTCGATACCCGGTGCGCTCAATCACCGCTTCGAGCAGCGTGTGCAAAGGCTTCGTTTCGAGATCCTCGCGAAGCTCTTTCATCATCCGCTCGAATGCGCCCACGGCTGCTTCCGCGCGTCCGGCCAGCGTTCGATGCGCAAGCACGCCTTCGATCGCCGACCAGAACGAGATCTCGTGCTCGCGCGCGAACTGTTCAATCTGATCCGTCGTCGTCTTGCCGATACCACGCGCCGGCGTGTTGATCACGCGCTGCATCGCAATCGAATCCTGCGGGCTGTGCAGCGCCTTCAAGT
The DNA here is from genome assembly GCA_043788745.1 of Acidobacteriaceae bacterium. Lineage (GTDB taxonomy): Bacteria > Acidobacteriota > Terriglobia > Bryobacterales > Bryobacteraceae > JBBQWZ01. Next base: position 6,582 of record JAYVTO010000253.1, on the reverse strand, counting down.
ACGCAACCACGTCTTTCACTTCGGCACGCTGGTAGAAGCTGAAGCCGCCGACCACGAGATACTTGCGTCCGTACCGCCGCAGTGCCTCTTCAATCTGTCTCGACTGAAAGTTGGTCCGGTACAGAATCGCGACGCGCTCCGCCGGATTCACCGACAGCCGCTTCTCAATGGTGTCGGCGATCCACAGCGCCTCGTTCTCGCCGTCCATCGCCTCGTACAGCGCGATCTTCTCGCCGTCGCTCGAATCGGTCCACAGCCACTTGCCCTTGCGCTCTTTGTTGTTCGCAACCACGTTGCTCGCCGCGTCGAGAATCGTTTTCGTCGACCGGTAATTCTGCTCGAGCCGGATCACCTTCGCGTTCGGATAGTCGCGTTCGAAATCGAGAATGTTGCGAATGTCCGCCCCGCGCCATCCGTAGATCGACTGATCCTCATCGCCGACCACGACGAGGTTCGAGCGGTCTTCGCTCAATAGCTTCATCAGGTCGTACTGCGTCCGATTGGTGTCCTGATATTCATCGACCATCAGGAACTCGTATCGACGGTTCATCAGCGCCCGCGTCTCCGCGCTATGCCGCAACAGCCGAACTGTCTCCAGCAACAGGTCATCAAAGTCGAATGAATTTGCCTTGCGCAAGGCGTCTTCGTAGCGTTCGTAGATCACCGCGAATCGCGCGCTGATCGGATCCTTCGCGTCTTTCGCGATGTCGGAAGGCGTGTTGTGGCGCGACTTCGCTTCGCTGATTCGCGAAAGCGCCGCGCGATACGCCAGAAACTTCTCGTCGAGTCCCAGCCCTTTGTAGATCCCGCGCAGCAGGGCAATCTGATCGTCGGCGTCGTAGATCGTGAATGTCGTCGTAAACCCCGGCCGGATCTCCGCGAGTGGCGCCCCGTCTTTACGCAACAGCCGCACGCCAAACGAATGGAACGTCGAAACATTCGGCAGTCCGCCAGTCGTTATCCCAACCAGGTTGCGGACACGATCCCGCATCTCGCCCGCGGCTTTATTTGTGAACGTTACCGCCAGAATGCACGATCCCGGCACATGTACCGCCGCCATCAGGTGCGCCATCCTGTGCGTGATTACGCGCGTCTTGCCGCTGCCGGCGCCCGCCAGCAACAGCATCGGCCCTTCGACGTGTTGCACCGCTTCCTGCTGTTGGGGGTTGAGACCCGAGAGAAAATCCATCCTGCTCGTCCTAGTGTAGCCCGCCGGAGTCGTTCCTCGCACCAGAAACACTTCTTGTCTTTGAGGTTGTCCGTATAACATGGGTCCGCCGCCATGCTTGCGTAGGACGGCGTACCTAATTGGTCGGAGGATAGGCAGAACATTTCTAATTATATAGCCGATTTATTACTGTTTTCATCAGGTTGTGGAAATCGTCACGGATTCTTTGTCCATCAATTGAATACCAGCGTAGTGCCCGCTGATGCCCCTTATGAGGGTATTGAAAGCACACCCTTATGGGTGTATTTTATTGACCCTCATAAGGGGGTATTGAACTAGTATCCGTAGTACTGTAGAACTATTACCATGATTGCTCAGCCGCGTTCTACCTCCCTCGCTAGCCAGTCACGTTACGCCGAGGAGATCCAGCAGCTTCAGCGCCGGAAGACGGTAGTCGAACGCTTAATCCAATGCCTAGAAGAATACAGCAAGATCCGAAACGTAGAAGACCAGCCGCATGGCACTGGTCTGTTGCGGAAGCCTGCCGGGACAACGCTCCAGAAGCCAAGGCCTGCAACCAGCCTGGGGAGGATGGCCTCTTGAAAACCAGGAGCGCCTTGGGCGCGACCGCGAGGGCGCAAGACGTCTGCAGCTCAGATGCGGTCAATCAACCGAATCATGCTGAGGCTAACCGTAAAGCGACGGTCGTCCGTTGGAACGGTCCAAACGGGCCCGGCGCTGAGAGCAATCTCATACGAGTTGGCCTCGGCCAGATCGGCTTCGAGGATAAACAGGCCTGGGCGTTCGAGCGTCCAGCGCCCGGCTTCCGCGCCATTCACGGTGACGCGGATGTCCACGCGGTGATGGCCCTCGGAGGCGTGTCCGCGAATGCGGAGGCGCTGCGGGCTTGTTTTTACGGGCTTCAGGAGGGCGCGTGCTTCGTTCGCGATCCAGCGGTACTTGTTGCCATAGACGCCCTCCAGCTCGTACCAGTCGCCCGCCAGTTTTCGCTCGTGCCCTTCGATCGAAAAATCGATGATGTCGTCGCGGTCTCCGGGATAGAGTTCCTTCTTTTCGGCCGACGGCAAAAGATTCCAGACCTGGCCTTCGTCCGGGGCGCGGTAGCTGCACGCGGCGCAGGCCAGCGCGTGTTTGGAATCGAACGCCAGATCGGCGCCGCAATCCGGGCAGCGGAGTATAGCGGCGAAGTTTGACGGGTTAAACGGGGCAGGGGACTCCCCCGTTTGCGGGCTGTCTGCTTTTCGGCACAGGGCGGCCAGGGTACCGCCCAATAGCCGCGCAGCCCTCCAGGGTGATCGGTATGGGTCGAGCCGGATCGCAGTTTGTTTCACAATCCGCTCGCCCCATCCGCGCTCTGGTACATAAACCTCGTACTCGTGGGCCGCGAAGTGTTTGACGATCAGTTGGTGCCAATCCTTCAAACTCATGCGGTGATTCTGTTTGATGCCGAAGCTCTCTTCCTGATGCGCGCCGATGACGTCGCGCACGAAGTAGCCGAGCAGACCCCAGTCATACAGCTTCCGCTCCCAGGGCTTCATCGTGTCGTAGTAAGGGCAGCGATAGAGGCGGAGCGTCAAGAGCCGACGCAGGGGCTCTTCGGCGAAGAAGAAGACTCCGCCCGGCGCGAGGACGCGCTTCACTTCGAGGAAGACGCTCTCGATGTCCATGAACTGGCTTAGCATCTGGCAGGCCATCACCATCTTCAAGGAACCGTCTTTGAAGGGCAGATTCAGCGCGTCTCCGGCGACCCGGATCGGCTCGTTCTCAAGACCCCAAAGGTGCTTGAGCGCAACGCCGTGGCGCAGGGAATCGGACGAAATGTCGAGCGCGAAGCCTTGCGCGCCGAAGCGATTCGCCAGCATGTAGCTCGAATGCCCGGCGTTGGCGCCGATCTCGAGGAACGGCGTAATATCGCCGAGAAACGCGCGGTGGTTCTCGACGATGGAGCCGCGGCCTTCGTTCTGACGCAGGTAGTGGGCGAGGACGCGCTCCGGATCGCCGAGCGAGGCGAAGTTATGAAACTCGACCTCGGCGCGCTTCACTGCGAACGATTGCGCGTCGGGATTGGCAGCCGTTGGTTTGGAAGAAGCAGACAAGCGGCTAGTTCACCCACACGCCGTTGCGCATCTCGCGGTTGACGGTGCCTGTGATCTTGAGATTCGCGGGCTTGCCTTCTTCGACCGTGTTGCCTTCGAGCGGTGTGATGACTGAGTTCATACCGCTGACCAGTTCGCCCTCCTTCGGAACCGGTACGTCGCTTTGCCTGCCAACACTTTGTATGCGGCCGTCGGCGATGACCACCACCGAGTACTCGATCGACTGCTTGCCCGCATTGTCCAAGAGCTTTGCGCCGACGATCGAGATTTTGTTCGAGGGCGGCGCCGAGCAGGCGCCGAGCGTGCAACAGAGGAGGACGAGGAGGGCGAGCCTTCGGGCCGGAAGCGGAAGCTCGGGAAGAAGAGTACGGAATGACATAGTGCGTCTAGAGCAATTGTTTCATTTCGAGCGACCGCAAGTCTTCGACCAGTACATCGGGCTTCTCCTTGCGGAGAGCATCCATGCCGATGACGCCGGTGCCGACCGCGATGGATTGCACGCCGTTGGCCTTGGCCGCCTGGATGTCGTTGGGATGATCGCCGATCAGCGAGATCGGCGCGTGGCGGTCGATCCAGCCTTCGCGGCGGGCTTGCGCGATGGCAAGCTTCACCAGGCCGGCGCGCGTGGTGGCAAGCTCGGCAAAGGCTCCGTAGCGCAGATAGCGGCGAAGGCCGGCGCTTTCCATCTTGTGCCAGCCGATGCGCGTCAAATTGCCCGTCACAAGTCCGGTGGGCACATGACGGCGATGCAGGCGGTAGAGCAGCATGCGCGAGCCTGGCGTGACGCGTGCGCGGAGGCTGGGGCAGGTGCTGAGGTAGATTCGTTGGGCTTCGTCGATCATTGCCTGCATGGACCGCTGAATCAGCGCGTTCGACGCTCCCGCGTTCGCGAGCATGATGCGAATGAGGTCGCGGTCGAGGCAGCCGCTGGTGGGCACGCCTTCGAGCGTCGCTTCGAGGTTGAGGACCTTGCGGGCGGCGCCTTCGAGAGCGCGGCGATGCCAGCCTCCGGAATTGCGGAGCAGCGTGCCGTCGATGTCGAAAAGGACCAGAGCGTTCATGTGGAGGTTCTCTATATGGTCGACGGGGATGGGGCGCGGCGTCAAACTTTGGCGGCTTGATTCTTTTGCATTCGACCTGGGCTATGACACAATGAGGAAACATGCAGGTACTTCAGGCTGGCGCGCACAAGCTGATGCTTCTCGAGATCGATCCCGAGTTCATTGAGAACATTGCGAAGCAGGCTGGCTTTGTCTACCGCATCGAAGATACGGCGCGGCGGGTTCTGATCGAACTGACAGCCACCGATCGCCAGGCTCCGCTGCTGCTTTTCGACGCCGCCGATCCGGGCAATCTCGGCTGGTTCTCTCGCTGCCAGTTCTACGTCGATGGCAACTCGGGTATGGTGCTGCAGACTCCCTTGTCGGTGGCGAATCAACGCGACCGCTCGGGGCGCACGCTGCCCAATGGAGTGCGGCTGCAAATCCAGAAGGAACTGCCGGTGAGTTTCCGGCTGCCGGGGAAGGCTCCGGTCACCGAGCAGATGATCTACGCGGTGTTCTACAACTTTCTGCAGGCGCTCACGAGCACGGGCGTGGGTGTGTGCGGCGGCACGGCGGTGAAGCCGCTGGCCGGAAGAACGGAACCGGCGACTGCGCCTCCCGCGCGTCCGGTGAATGCGGCAACGCCCAAGATGACGCCGAAGGCGCTTAGCGGTCCGGGGCCGAAGGCGAGCAAGAAGTAGGCCTGCCTTCGCGGCAGCGGGCCGGCCCATCATGTCCTTAAACAGCGTACTGGCGGTCGCAATCGGCAGCGCGTTGGGCGGTGTCGCCCGCTTTCTGCTGTCGGCGAATTCGGTGCGCTGGTTCGGCGCGGGGTTCCCCTACGCGACTCTCGCGATCAATGTAGTTGGATCGTTGCTGATTGGGTTGCTGTTTGCGGCCACGGGGCCGGGAGGGCGCTGGGAGGCTCCGATGACGGCGCGGCAATTTCTGATGAGCGGGATCTGCGGCGGCTTCACGACATTCTCGGCGTTCAGTCTGGAAACGCTGCAGCTTGCACGCGACGGTGCAATTGTGCGGGCGGGTGCCTACGTGCTGTTGTCGGTCGGGCTGTGTCTGACGGCGGTGTGGCTGGGGCACACGCTGGGCGCGGTTCCGCTGTCGCGGCGTTGAGCAGGCACACTTCGGACTTGGGCTGATTTCGGTGGACCTCGTTGGAGCTGCGTTTTCTTGTTAGGCGACCTTTTTTTTGTTCTGTGCGAGGGCTTCGAGGGCTCGTTCCTTCAAGGTTTTGGAGCGCTCGGGCGCTAGAGGGGCGAAGGAATCCCGGCCGTGACGGCCGGGGTTAGGGCCTTGGGTCGCGGGCTGCGAAACGAAGCCAAGGTTGGCTGTATGTTGTTGAGCAGATGCGTCGGAGGCCGGTTTCGTGAGTCCGGCTTCGTGGTGTTGCCGGGTCTCTCTTCTGCCGTCGAAGCTGGCTCCTTTGGCTGTTGCCTGCTGATAGCCGGCGAATTGCTGGTTGTTTCGCTGCTTTTTATTTTTGGAGCGTTCGTACTCTTCTTTTTTTCGCTCCTTTTGCACCTTGACTAATCGGTCGTGAATTTGCAGGACTTGCCGGTGATAGCGGCTGGCATATCTGGAGATCAGATCCAATTGTTTGGCATGTTCGAGGAAGGCGTCTGCCTGGCCGAGGGCCCAATCGGCGTTTTGGGGACCGGAGGTAGTTGGCCGGTGGCTTGGCTCCACGTTGTTGGGTTCGCGCTTTTCGTCTTGGTTCGAGTCGGCGAAGTCGATGTGCTTGAGGGTAGATGCGAAGAGGATGTTTGTTTCGATGGCACGCGCGCGATCAAGCTGCCATTGCGCGTCGGCCAGGGATTGGACGAGCTTGTTTTCGAATTCGCCGTAGGGGCGAAGTTCGTAGCGCAGCCGTTCTGAGGCGGCGAAGTAGGCTTCCATTTCTTCCTGATTTCCCGTGATGATCTGGCCGGTGAGATTGTGCCGGCGCGCGTTGAATTTGCTGCAATCTTTGCCGTGCTGGGTGCGGGGTCCGGTGGAGTAGATCGCGTTGGCGCGGTTGCTGCGCGCACGGTTGCGCGGCGCATCCCCGCCCTTACGGGCGGCGCGATTTGGGATCCACTCGCGGTGTTCGTTTGCTGGGGTGGTCCACTCACTTCGTTCGTGGTTCTTTGCGGGTGCGGTCCACTCACTTCGTTCGTGGTTTTTTGCCGGGGCGGTCCACTCACTTCGTTCGTGGTTCTTTGCTGGGGTGGTCCACTCACTTCGTTCGTGGTTCTTT
>JAYVTO010000252.1:0-6662 GCA_043788745.1 Acidobacteriaceae bacterium | reverse complement strand
CGGTGCGAATGCGGCCGTCTTGCCATTCGAGCCAGTGGCCTTGTTGCAGCTTCTCGATGCCCTCGACGAGCGTGTGCGGACGCGGCACCCAGTTCAAGGCGAGGTAGTGGTCGAGGCCTACGGGGTCGATGCGGCGTTCGATCTCGGGGTGTTCGAAGATAGCCTTGAGTTCGCTGCCGAAGTAGAGGTCGTCGCCCTTGCGCGCGAAGTAGAGGGGCTTGATGCCCATGCGGTCGCGCACGAGGATGAGGCGGCGTTCGGATTCGGTCCAGAGGGCGAAGGCGAACATACCGCGGAGGCGGCGGAATGATTCGGTGCCCCATTCGAGGTACGCGCGAAGGACGGCTTCGGTGTCGCAGCGGGAACGGAAGCGATGGCCGCGCTGTTCGAGTTCTTCACGAATTTCGGCGTGGTTGTAGACCTCGCCGTTGAAGACGATGACGACGTCGCAGTTGTCCGACGTCATGGGCTGTTGGCCGTGTTCGATATCGATGATGCGGAGGCGGACAGCACCGAGCGACACGGTGTCGGATTCCCAGACGCCTTGCTGGTCGGGTCCGCGGTGATGGATGGAGTGCGTGGCGGCGCGGATGCGCGCGGGGTCTGGCCTATAACGAAGATGGGTGAATCCAGCGATGCCGCACAAAGTGGTGGAGTTCTTTCCGCGAACCTTCAAGTATCGCATCCGGCTTGTCTGCCTGTGCTCGCGGCAGCCGGTTGGCTTCGAAAGTAGGCCCACCGTCCGAGGGTGGAATACAGCCAGATTTTCTAGAAAAGCAGATAGGGGGCTGTGAAAAAGCCCTCCGCCAGCAAAGAACCGCGAACAGCCTGCCCGTTACGGGAAGTGAGCGGACGCGTGCAGCGCGTCATGACCGCCGGAAACCAGATGCGAGCCGCGGCATCTAAACATCTCAGCATGAGGCGCAACAAGCAGAGGCTATCACCCCGCCTTTCAGGGCGGGCCTGCTTCACGGTTATGTTCCTTGCGAAAAGCGCCAAATCCGAACCGCGACCAGAGCGGCCCGAAGGGCCGCGTCGGGAGCGGATTCACCAGCCCCCTCCTACCAAGATTCACGGATGTCGGCGGGTGGCGGACGGTATGTTTCGGCCTCGCTCCGGACGTGCGCGGAGAACAAGTGTTTCGATTCCGCGGCTGCCCTGAGTCGGACCTGGTGGTCCAACCTACTGGTTGCCGTGTTCGTCCGTCGACGTGTGCCTGCGGTTCAGATCAAATTCATGGCCGGAGATTTCAGTCCTTAGTGCTGGCGGAGCCTGGGCTGTGCTGGCGTTTGGGGAGGAATTCGTCTCCTGGTTGCCAGGAGGGGAGTTTGGGGTCGTTGGCGATGTTGATGCCGAGGAGCATTCCGAAGCGGGCGTAGACTTCGAGGCCGGCGAAGTCCCAGTCGTCTCTGTATTGGTCGGAGGGCTGATGATAGTTTTTCGCGTTATATTCGGCGGCGGATTTTTCGCCCCAACCGGCGGGCTTTCCGAGAAAATCCCGACCACTTTCGACGGAAAAGGCGGGGACTCCGGCGTGGGCGAAGGCGAAATGGTCGGAGCGGTAGTAGCCTCCGTCTTCGGGACGCGGGTCGCCGGTGACGGTTAGCTGAAAGCGCTTCGCGGCTTCCTGGACGTAGGGGAAGAAGGTGGTGCGTTCCGCTCCGGGTGCGCCGATATCTTTCGTTCTTCCGTAGGGGAACAACGCGTCGTAGTTGATGTTGGCCGCGGTTTTCTCCATCGGAATGAAGGGGTGCGTGGCGTAATATGCAGAGCCTCTGAGGCCGCCTTCTTCGGCGGTGACCGCAAGGAAAATCGCAGAACGGCGAGGCTTTTGCGGTAGGGCGGACCAGGCGCGGGCGAGTTCGAGGAGCACTCCGCAGCCGGTGGCGTTGTCGATTGCGCCATTGTAGATGGTGTCGCCGTTGACGGCTTCGCCGACACCCAAGTGATCCCAGTGGGCGCTGTAGACGACGGCTTCGGATTTGAGCTTGGCGTCGGAGCCTTCGACGATGCCGGCGACGTTGTGCGAAATGATGTCGCGCATTTTGGAGCGAATGCGGCCCTTGATGCGGAAGCCGAGTTCGAAGGGCTTGAACTCGCGGGAGTCGGAGAATTTCAGCAGGTCGTCAGCGTTGCGGCCGGTCAGCTTTTCGCCGGCTTTGCGCGTGACCCAGGCGGCGAGCGCGAGGGCCGGCTTGCCGGCTTCAAGTTTCACTTGCGGATCTTCACGGCCCCAGGAGCTACGCACGACTTCGTAGCTGTAACTCGCTGTTGGCGTCGTATGAAGGATGATGCAGGCGACTGCGCCGCGGCGGGCGGCCTCTTCGTACTTGTAGGTCCAGCGGCCGTAGTAGGTGAGGGCGCGGCCTTTGAAGAACTTCGGGTCCTGCGATTCAGGTTCGTTGGTAAAAAGGACGACGACTTTGCCGCGGACATCGATGCCTTTGTAGTCATCCCATTTGTATTCGGGGGCGGTGATGCCGTGGCCGACGAAGACAGCGGGGGCGTCAAATTCGCTGAGGGATTTCTGCTGGCGAGAATGGCCGATAAACTCGGTGAGCCATTCAAAGGTGACGCCGTTTGAGGTTGCGAGTTGGGCGTCGGCTTCGGCGGTGACTCCGACGAGGGGGACTTTCTGGAGGTACGTACCGTTGTCGCCGGCGGGCTTCAGGCCCATAAGTACGAACTGGGTGGCGATGTAGTCGGCGGCGAGGCGGCCGCCGCGTTCGCCAGGGGAACGGCCTTCGAGGAGGTCGCTTGCGAGGAACTTTACATGCGCGCGAATGTGTTGGCCGGAGATGTCGGCGATCTGCGAGAAGGCGGGTTGGGTGAGTGTGGCGGCAAGCAGCAGAAGGGAGGCGCGCCGTTGGCGTGCGTTCATTGGAATAAGGGTCCAAGGCATTGCTCTACAGTGTATCGCTGAGTTGGGCGGGGGTGTTTCCGATTTTGTACGCCCGACCTGAACGGTCGCGCCGGGGATCTGTCGAATGCGGCAACCTTGAGCAACATCCGCTCACTTCCCGTAACGGGCAGGCTGTCCGCGGTTCTGTCGTTTGGCGAGCGATGGGTCCGGCGATGTCGGCCCGGACGCTGGTGTGCTTCAACGGGCAGAGCAAGGCTTCGCCGGCTTTGTTGACGTAGGCGAGGGTGCCTTGGGTGGGCTTGGGGGGACGGCGGTCGGGGCGGCGCTGAGGGGCGGCGCCCAGCGAAAAGGCGGCGGCGCTCACCAGAGCCAGGCCGACGCCAAGGCGAGAAGAAATCACGAGAAGTCGGTGCATGAGGGAATCTCCTTCGAAGGAGGAATGCCCTCATCAGGTGGACCCTTTCAACGAAATGAACCCTTCGATGATTTTCGCCCCACGATCCGCCAAGCGGACCTCGGCTTCGGACGGTGAAGCGCCCTATTGCGATCAGGTCCACCTGTATTAGGGTTGTCGCACGGGTCCGATTGCAAATGCCTTTTCAAAATGGCCGGACTCAATCCATTCCGAAGGGAAATCTCACCGTGCACGCAAATCGTATCCTGACTCCGCTCATGTTCCGTCCTGGCCTCGCCGCCGGCGTCCTTGTAATAGCACTCAGTGGAATCGCCGCCGCCCAAACACCCACGGTCTACGCGACCGGGTTGCAGTTTCCCGCCAAGCTGATTCTGGGCCCTAACGGTTCGCTGTTAGTCACCGATATGACCGACAAGCCGAACACCGGGCGAGTTTCCCTGGTCCGCAGCGGCGGCGTCCGCACGACGCTGATGGACGGTTTGCCGTCCGGGCTGTCCGCGCCCAACGACGATCCGGATGGCCCGACCGACATGGCCCTCAGCGGGCGCGTCCTCTATCTCGAAATTGGCGAAGGCGACACGCTGTCACCCGGAACCGTTCGGGGAACGGCGGTCGGAAACCCCAAGGGACCCTCTTCTCCCATCTTTGTCTCGATCCTCAAGGTGACCTTCAGCGCCGACGTCGACTCGCTGACGGCCGGGTTCTCGCTGAAGTCCGCGGATCACTATACGCTCTTCGAGGGGGGAACCGTGTCGCTATCAAACGGGGCGGGTGCCACGGCCATTGTGGAGGCCGTAGCTCTTCTGCGACCGGCAATACCGGATTCGAACGCGATTTATCGAAACTCACATCCCTACGGCCTGACCGTCCTGCCGTCCCAACCCGACACCCTCTACGTCGCGGACGCGGGCCTGAACAGTGTCTGGCAGGTTGGGCAGACCAGCGGACGCGCCAAGCTGCTCACTCGCTTCCCGTCGACACCCAGCCCCCTCCCCGCGGGGCAAGGACCGCCCGTGATCGAAGCCGTGCCTAGCAGTATCCGCCCCTTCGGGGACCAGTTGCTCGTCAGCCTGCTGTCCGGAGCGCCTTTTGTGAACGATGTATCGCGCATCATGATCGTCGATCCGAAGACCGGTGTGAGCGGGCAGTTCATCACCGCGCTTTCCTCCACCATTGACGTGCTGTTCCGGGTACGGGCCGACGGCACCTGGCAGTTTTTTACTCTCGAATTCAGTCTGGGCATCGCCACCGGAAGACCTGGCAGGCTTCGCCGGTACGAATCTCCGGCCGGTGTGACCTTATCCGACACGCTCGTCGCGCCCTCCAGCATGGCGCTCGATCCAGCAAACGGTAACCTGTATATCGCCAGCAAAGCCGCTGGAAATATCGTGGTGCTGAACGTGGGCCGATAGTCGGCAAGATCGGCAAGATACACCACGAGGACCGTCGCGCGGACTTCAAGAGAAAGCCCGCGTCTTCTTTCTAGATTTGCGGAAAGGCGGCATCTGGTCAAACCAGACGTGATCCTAGAACTCGGGACTAAACCAGACAGCCAACGTCACAACTTCATGCAATTCCTACGACGCCACCTACTCTCCGTGCTGCCCGCGGCAATAATTGCCGGAAAGGCCGCCGCGCAAACCGCTCCCGCCCAAACCGGCGCTGCTCCACCGCGGCTGGACCTCGATCTCGTGAAGGATTGGGTGTTGAAGGCACATCTGCGGAATATTGATGTGATAAAAGAAATGCTGAAGAAAGAGCCGGGGCTTTTGTTCTCGTCCTGGAATCTCGGCGCGGGCGATTGGGAGAACGCGCTGCAAGCGGCGGCGCATACGGGGAGTCGGGATATGGCATTGTTCCTGCTCGATCAGGGCGCGCGCGTGGATCTAATGGCGACCGCAATGCTGGGCCAGTTGGCTGCGCTGAGGTCGATGGTGGAGGCGTTTCCGAAGTCGATCGAGGTGCGGGGGGCGCATAGCATTCCGTTGCTGAGCCACGCGATTTATGGCGAGGCGCCCGCGAAGGACGTCGTGCATTACCTGATAGATCGGGTGGATGTGAATGCGGGGACGACGGGCGGGTTCACGCCGTTGATGAGCGCGGTGCAGATGAAGCAGGTGGAGACGGTGCGGCTGTTGTTGGCGAAGGGCGCGAACGTGAAGGCGAAGACGACGTCAGGGCAGACGGCGTTGTCGTTGAGCGCGAAGGCGGCAAATGCGGATGTGATCGCGGCGCTGAAGGAGGCGGGGGCTACGGAGTAGGTCCGGTACGCGGGTCTTTCGTCACCGGGCGATCCAAAGACTCTGTAGCATTCAGACGTTGTGCAATTTCGTCGTATTTCAACTTAGGCTGGTGATGAAACCTTCAAAAACCTCAATTCCCATGACCCGACCTCCTCCCGCCGACCGCCACCCGCCGAAATCGCTGATTCCGCAGCCTTTTTCTTGACTCGCGGCCTCCCTGGCTTCCGCCGCCGTCGCTTGACTCCGGGGAACAATGGGTGGGGAACACCCCATCACCGGCACCAGTGGCCGCTCTGGAAACTCCAACTGTCACTGCCACCAGCCGAACGATCCTGGTCACGGTCCTTACTTCCGCTTGACCCGCAAGGTGGGGGGCAAGACCGTCACGGAGACTTTCTCATCACCTGCCGCATTGGCTAAGGCGCAGCGGGAGGTTGCCGAATACCACCGTTTCCGCGCACTCGGCGGGCAACTTTTGGAGGTCAACGAGGAGATCTGCCGGTTGCGTCCGGTGGACGAGCCTACACTTTCGCCGCAGGAAAAAAAACGGCGGAAGCGATCCAGCACGAAGTCGCCCGCGAAATAAGTAGGCTGCTTCATCTGGTCTTTCAGGACCGCCGCAAGAGCGGCCAGTTGGATCTGGAAGCTGTCGAAATGGCCATGCGTTCGGCGTTGCACAAGGCCGGTGCGGCGTCCATGAGCAAACTGCTGCAACAGGATCCACCGGCCCCGGACAAGCGCAAACTCTCTTGTCCCTGCGGCCAAACAGCGCGCTATCGCGAACTGCGATCTCGTCGTATCCTCACCGTTCTGGGCGAAGTGGAGATTACGCGGCCCTGGTTTCTTTGCGCAGACTGTGGCGAAGGCCAATTCCCCTTCGATACCGAACTGGACGTGGAACATAAAGATCTGTCGCCCGGCGTGAGGAGAATGCTGGCGATGGTGGGAGCGGAAGCTCCCTTCGATCACGGTCGCCGCCAGATCGAACTGCTCGCCGGGCTTGCGATTACCACCAAGGCCGTGGAACGTACTGCCGAAAGCCTCGGCGAGGACTTGGTCCGGCGAGAGAAGGACGCAATAGACCAGGCCGTACAACTGAACCTGCCGGGCGTAACCGGCCCGCCGGTTCCCATTCTCTACA
>JAYVTO010000251.1:0-14163 GCA_043788745.1 Acidobacteriaceae bacterium | reverse complement strand
CGATCTGAAGATTGGCGTGCGCTGCCGCGTTTCGCAATCCCCGGGATGACACCCGGGGCTAGATCGGTGGATGCCTCCGCGCGAGCTACGGTCGCGCGTTGAGGTCGGACCTACCTTGGAAAGGCTTCCGAGTAGGCTTCCAGATACTTGAGGCCGCAGCCGGTGTTGTAGATGACAATTCTTTCTTCGGGCTTGAGGAAACCGCTGGCCAGCAGTTTGCGAAGCGCGGCGACACAGGCTCCACCTTCGGGTGCGGCGAAGATTCCTTCGTCGCTGGCGAGTTCGATGCCGGATTGGATCATGTCTTCGTCGGAGATGGCGATGCAGGTTCCGCCGGATTCGCGGACGGCGCGAAGCACCAGGAAATCGCCGAGGGCCTTGGGGACGCGGAGTCCGCTGGCTGACGTGTGTGCGCCTTCAAAGAATTCGCTTTTGAGTTCGCCTTTTTCGAATGCGCGGACGATGGGTTGGCAGCCTTCGGCTTGGACGCAAATCATTTTCGGACGCTTGCTGCCGATCCAGCCGAGGGCTTCCATCTCGCCGAATGCCTTCCACATGCCGATGAGGCCGACGCCTCCGCCGCAGGGATAGAAGATGACATCGGGCAGTTCCCAACGGAGTTGCTCCGCGAGTTCATAGCCCATGGTCTTCTTGCCTTCGATGCGATAGGGCTCTTTGAGCGTGGACACTTCGAACCAGCCTTCGGCATCCTTGCGAGCGGCGACGATTTTGCCGCAATCGCTGATGAGGCCGTCGACCAGAGTTACCTTGGCTCCGGCGGCGCAGCATTCGATGAAGTTCGCTTGGGGGACGTCGCGGGGCATGAAGATGTGAGCTTCAATGCCGGCGCGGGCGGCATAGGCGGCCATGGCTCCGGCGGCGTTGCCGGCGGAGGGGATGGCGACCTTCTTGATGCCGAGCTCGACGCACATCGAGATGGCGCAGGAGAGTCCGCGGGCCTTGAAGGACCCGGTGGGATTGACGCCTTCGTCTTTGAGCCAAAGGTCGTGGGCGCCGAGCCGGGCTCCGAGGCGCGGAGTCTTGAGGAGCGGCGTCATGCCTTCGCCCAGCGACGTGATGGCGGCGGGCTTGGAGACGGGCAGCACGGGAGCATAGCGCCACATGCTGGAAGGTCCATTGGGGATCCAATCGCGGTTCCAGCTTTCGCGGGCCTTGGCGAGGTCGTAGCGGACGAGAAGAGGTCCGCCGCATTCGCAGAGGTTGTGGATCTGGCCGGCGGGGCGTTGGGTGCCACAGAGGCTGCATTCAAGATGAGTGACGGTGGTCATTGGGGTGAATGGTCAAGGATACTATGCGTCGAGGTGGAACTCAGTGTCGCGGAGGGCGCGAATCAGCCAGGGCGAAACGGATTGGACACGCCAAGTGACGCGACTACTGATGGTTCGGAGTGTCGGCTTCGCGACGACCGGCGCGGCTGTGTTGTCGAAGACGATGACGGCGTCGATCTCGCGCAAGGCCGCGTGAATGGAGCGGAGCACGCGTTCCGAAGCGGCGTGTCCGCCGGCGTCAAATCGCGTGCGCACGCGCTGCAGGTTCATTTCGACGCTTTCGAGCGCCACGTAGTACATGACGATTTCAAAGCCAAGTTCGCGGGCTTGGGAAGCTTGGCGAAACGTACTGTCCGTTCGCAGGGTGGACTCGAAGGCGAAGCTCTGTCGTTGCTCGATGCGATCCTTAATGAAGGCTTCAAACTCCCGGTTCGCCGCAGTGCGAACGCTGTGTGGGATTTGGTGGTAACTGTTCCCATTGAGTTGGGCCGCACGATCGTCCGCGTTGAAAGCAGGTACGTTGAAGCGGGCAGCCGGAAACAGTGCCGACTTTCCGCTACCGGGAGGCCCGGCGACCACGGTCATACGAGGAGACATTAGCCGCCAAAATTGGCTTCGGAGCCGGGAGCATATCGATCGGCGTGTCGGTCCGAATGCGGCTGCCGTTTTCATCAATGATGCCGCGGTCCTGAAGATCCTTAACGGCAGCACGCGCACGCTCCGTGGCCTAGGCGGCCGATTGGAGCATGAACTCGTGCATTTCGACCGGGTCATCTAGATCCACGTTCTGCCAGGTAAGTATTTTCAAGTGTGCCTGCGCCATCCCCTTCACATTAAGTCAAGGTGGCGCCGTTAGCAAGGCACCACTCTTGTCTTTACCACACCATTCGCCCGGAACAAGGTTCTGCAAGAAGACATGGATGGGTTGGTTTCCAAGTTGATGGCAAACCGGGAGCACGGCGGGTCGTGATTTTTTTGCTGCCAATCGGCTGTACACTCGATGGAGTTGGGTTCGGCATCGATCCCCTGCGACTGGAGCCAATTGGCGAGGTGTTCTGAGTCCCGAACCGTCAGCGTGTAAACGATGCCGCTTCCGGGCAGTGCGTGAAGCAGGTTGGCAAGCCAAGCCATGCGCTCCGCCTGCGAACGCAGGTCGATGTTCTGGAGACTGAGGCTCGCCCGCGTCAAAGGACCGCGCTGGACCTCAAGATTCGGTCCGAGTTGCTCGATAATGTCTCCGACAACCCGATCATTCGCCGTCGCGGTTGTGGCGAGAACCGGGATGGTTCGCGGAAGCGCCCTTAGTATCCTGACGATCCTCCGGTAATTCGGTCGGAAGTCGTGGCCCCAGTCGGAGATGCAGTGGGCCTCATCCACCACAAAGAGGCCTACCCTGTTTGCGATGGGCAGGAGGCAACGGTTGACGAAGTCATCATTGGCGAGCCGCTCCGGTGAGATCAAAAGCACGTCGATTTCATTCCGGTGCAAGCCGGCTTCAACTCGCCGCCATTCTGTCTCGTTCGTTGAGTTGATGGTCTCCGCTCTGACTCCAATCCTCCGGGCTGCGGCGATCTGGTTCCTCATCAGAGATAGAAGCGGCGAGATGAGAATTGTGCAGCCCGCGCCTTGATCGCGAAGAAATTTGGTGGCGAGAAAGTACACGAGGCTCTTGCCCCACCCGGTCCGCTGGACCACCAGGAGGCGCGCACTGCGCTGAACCAGTGCAGAGATCGCCTGCCACTGCCCATCGCGGAATGTCGCGGTGTTGTCACCGAGTGCTTGCCGGAGAAGTTCGAGCGCTTGAGCCCGCATAAGGTGCCGCCCACCTCCTGTGCTTCGGGGTGAGGTAATCGAAAACTGTATTGTAGTTCTGTGAGACGCTTCCCTGCTTTGTGCCGGGAGGGCTCGGCACGATTCAGGAGCACAACATGATCTTGAGGGCGACCGAAAACCGGGTCTCCAGCCAGCGGATCTTACTACTACGGATTGGTGTAGAGCAGAATATGTCCGAGCGTGGTCCCATCTGGGCTCTTCACTTTCAAGACACCGGAACAGCCTGGGATTGTTGGCTGTCATCAGCTCGGCCAATCGGTAACCGTTGCCAGCTCCCCCAGCGACTATGAGTTCGCCACTGGCGGTGAGTTCCAGGAGTGTCTTGTCGGCGAGGTTGGAGCCGGGCCCGTGGATCTTGAGGGGGGAGGTGGTGGAGTCCGGCGCGGCAATCACGATTGGGCCAGAGGCGGCGCCCGAGGCGATGTGAGGCGTTTGAGATGCCCATGTGCGGGCGTAGGCTTTTTGCGGATCGGTGCCTTGCTGGAGGCAGGCACCCCAGAGGTGGATGTCGCCGGTGGTCCAGTCGTCACCGTTGGCGGCGTACTGGCGGATGACGATCCAGATGCCGGTCTGGCCCGACGCCAGTGTCCCGGTGATTTTGAAACGCTGCCAGGATGGCGTAAGCGTCGCCTGTCGCAGATCGCCTGCAATGCCACACACACCCCTCTGACGTTGGGGTGTTCCCCGCCGATCATGGCAGTATCAACCTGATATTCTCTCCCCTGCGCCTTCGTAATCATTCGTGATTTTACGCGTACGGGTGTGGAACTATGGTGTAGCGAGCTCGTCCGGTCACCGCAGCGAGGATTAACTCACGTTCATCGTTTCACCCCACCGTTCTTCCACCTCGTCAGCCAATCTCTGAATCCACTCGGCGTACCTCTCAATTCTGTCTGCAAATTCAGCAGCGCGCAGCGTCTTCTCTTCGAATTTTAGCTGAAAGGCTGAGTAGCGAAAGTCGTTCCAACCAGATCCTACCTGGATCGACAGCGCCGTTGCGCTGGTACCTGACCGGCTTCCTCGCCCCCTTCGCCGCCAAACCCGAGGAGAAGACCGACGAGGACAGCGGCGAGCAGATCGACTTGATCCCGCCTAAAACCGGCCTCGACGATGAAGCCGCACCGGAATCGGCGTCATCGCGGAAAACGCCCTTCCCCTCCTCCATGGGCCTGAGCGTTCTGATCCCACCAAGGTGCAAGTCCGTCAAGGCCACCGTTACGTGGGGCGACTATGCGGTTGCCATGAAGGACGAAGCGGTCACCGGGTGGCGTCGAACCGCGCGTTTGGCACAAGCGCCGTTGTCCATCCCAGCCCAGGACACCACCCGCGACGCGGTTCGGCTGAAAGACTCGGGTGGTCTCGATCTGGTTCTTTCCGTGCGAACCATCCCGTCCCACAAGGGGCTGGACCTGGTCGCCCCCGGCACGCGCGCCGTGTCGGTGTTCCTGGTGAACAACCGCACCCCGATGACGGGCATCCGGCGCGATGAAGCCTACGTTTTCCAGGTCAAGCTGCAATTGGAATCCGATCTGCCCTTTGTCGCCCGCCCCGACCTTCGCGGCGTCATCTCCTCCGATCCCGATGAACGCGTTGCCGACCTCCAGTACCGTGATGCCTTTGAATACGCCGTGGGCCACGGAGTTTCCGCTCGCGCCCTTCCCGTTAAGACCGACGGCTGCCGGTCCGTCGAAACGGCGTGGATTCCGCGGTGCGAAGTGGAACGAATCGAGCACCGGGCCGCGCCCGCGAACGCAACGCTCGACATGGAGAAGCTGGCAGCCATCAAGGATGCCGCCGAAGCCAAATCCCTGATTGAACCGCTGGTGCAGGCGTACCGGGACTGGATCGCGAAGCAACCCATCCCTGGCGGGAGCAGCGCGATGGAGAAACGTCGCGCCGACGTTGCCACGAAGATGCTGTCGAGAGCCGGAGTGGTCGTCGGCCGGCTCGAACAGGGCTTGAACGAATTGGCCGACCCGAACGTGCTCGAAGCCTTCCGTCTCGCCAACAAGGTCATGGCGGCGGTGGGCCGGCAGCGGCGGAAAGACGCGGTCGAACCGCCGAAGTGGCGTCCATTCCAGTTGGCGTTCCTGCTGCTGAATCTGACCTCCATGGCGGAACCAGCGGATGCGGATCGCGAACTGGTGGACCTGCTCTTCTTCCCCACCGGCGGCGGCAAGACCGAAGCCTACCTGGGCCTCGCGGCATTCACCATGTTCCTTCGCCGCTTGCGGAATCCTGGCTCGCTCCGCAGTTGCGGAGTGGCTGTGATCATGCGCTACACCCTGCGGTTGCTAACGCTCGACCAGTTGGGCCGCGGCGCCGCGCTGATCTGCGCCATGGAACTGGAGCGCCGGAACGACGTCGATAAGCTCGGCAAGTGGCCGTTCGAGATCGGGCTTTGGGTCGGCCAGGCGGCCACCCCCAATCGCATGGGCAAATCCGGCGAACGGGATGAGAACACCGCCCGCGCCCGCACCAGGAAATTCAAGCAGGACCAGAAGACGTCCCCCATCCCCCTCGAAACCTGCCCGTGGTGCGGAACGAAGTTCTCGCCCAACTCCTTTAACCTCGTCCCGAACAAAAAGGAACCTCTCGATCTGCGCATCACCTGCGTCAACCGGGACTGCGAATTCTCCGGCGGCTCGCCATTGCCGATTGTCGCCGTCGATGAACCTATCTACCGGCGCCTGCCGGCGTTCCTGATTGCGACCGTCGATAAGTTCGCCAGCCTTCCGTGGGAGGGCCAGACGGGTAAGTTGTTCGGCAAAGTGGAGCGCGCCGATGCGGGCGGGTTCTACGGCCCGTGCGACCCCAACTCCGCCGGGCAGCCGTTGCCCGATCCGCTGTTGCCGCCGGACCTGATCATTCAGGACGAATTGCATCTCATCTCCGGGCCCCTGGGCACCATGGTCGGCTTATATGAGACCGCCATCGACGCGCTTTGTTGCCGGGATGTCACGCTGCCGGACGGAGAGAAGAACGTCTTTCTCACTAAAACCATACGGCCCAAAGTGGTCGCCTCCACCGCCACGGTGCGCCGCGCCGAAGCGCAAATCAAGGCGCTGTTCTGCCGCAATGGCGTCGAGATCTTCCCGTGCCCGGGTCCCGACCGCCGCGATTCGTATTTCGCCGTGACGGTGCCGTCAGATGAGAAGCCGGGCCGGCTGTACGCGGGCGTGGCAGCGCAAGGCCGGTCGCCGAAGGTCATCTTTCTGCGGACGTATCTCGCTTTGCTGGGCGCGGCGCAAAAAGCCTTCCTCGCCAATGGCGGCCTGAACAACCCACAGAATCCCGCCGATCCGTACATGACGCTCACCGGATACTTCAACAGTCTTCGTGAACTGGGCGGGTGCCGCCGCATCGCGGAGGACGAGGTGACCTCGCGGTTGAAGGACTATGGCAACCGACTGCGCCAGGGTGAGACGACAGGGCTTTTTGTGAAGCGCGATCTGAAGGAAGTGGTCGAATTGACCTCGCGCATCTCAACCGCTGCAGTTTCGCGCGCGAAGGACCGGCTGGCAAAGGCTTTCCTGCCAAGGCCGATTGTCTGGATATCGCGCTTGCGACGAATATGATCTCCGGTGGGACTCGACATTTCCCGGCTCGGTTTAATGGCGGTCTTCGGCCAGCCCAAGACAACGGCGGAATACATCCAGGCCACATCGCGCGTGGGTCGCGAGGAAGGTAAGCCCGGCCTGATCATCACCATTCTCAACGTGCACAAGCCGCGCGACCGGTCGCACTATGAGCGCTTCGAGGCATGGCACGCGTCGTTCTACCGCTCGGTGGAAGCGACCAGCGTAACGCCGTTCTCGCCGCGCGCGCTGGATCGGGGCTTGGCGGAAGTCACGGTAGCGATGAGCCGCCAAGGGTGGCCCGGCATGACTAAAGGCCCTAATGCGCTTCGCGCCATGGAACTGCGGTCAAGCCTTGCGCCCGTCGTGGACATCTTTGGCCGCAGAGTCGAGCAGTACGCAGCCCTGGACAGCAAAGAGATGCAGCAGCGCCGTGACGGCGTTCGGGGCAAAGTGGAAGACCTGCTCGACGATTGGGCGAAGATTTCCAAACAGCAGAAGGACGCGGGCGCCACGCTTCGTTACCAGCAATACGACGACGGCACGGGGCCGTATCTGCTGCGTTATCCACTCGATCCGGATTTGGAGCGAATCGAAAGCAAAGCGGCACAGTTCAAAGCGCACCGCTCCCTCCGCGATGTGGAGCCGGCTTGCAACCTCCGGCTGGTCGAATTGAACGGCAATGCGATCGATCCAGAGGAGGACCTGGACTAATGGCCCGCCCCAACGGACAGATTCGCCGCGGACAGATCATCAACGTGTTCGGTCCCGGCGCCCTGATGGACTTACCGCACCATGCCGCGATTGTCGGCGGCCTGGACACGTGGGACTGGGGAGGCGACGACCGCAAGCGGAAGATCATCGAACCCCGCCTCCTCAGCAAGATTGAAGCAGCGCTGGAACGGCAGGGCCTCGCGATGTGGGAGCCTCCAGCCGACAGTCAGGACCCGGACGCGCCGCCGAGTGGGGTCGTTGTGTACCGCTTCCCCGAATGGTTCACGGCGCAGTATCCCATGAAGGGTCCGCAGGGCCAGCGCACCCGGCCGCTGGTTCACCGGCGCAATCTCATCACCCAGACGAAGTGGCAGGGCCCGGACCGCAAGAAATACGATATTGTCCCGCTCCGCTTTGTGCAGGCGTGTCCAAACGGGCATATCTCGGATGTCGATTGGTACGCCTTTGTCCATGGCGTAGCCGTTGAGGGGTCAGAGGCATGCCGCCGCGATCTGTTTGTGGATGAGTGGGGCACCAGCGGCGACCTCAGGGAAGTCGTGATTCGCTGCGACTGCGGCAAGAGTAAGCAACTCATCATCGCGCTGGAAGACAAGACTGCGCTCGGTTGGTGCCGCGGGCGCAGACCATGGCTCGGCGGCAGCAATTCGGAACCCAACTGCCGCGATCCCAAAGGCCAGCCGACGTTCAACCGGCTGCTCAACCGCTCGGCATCCAATGCCTGGTTCCCTCAGGTCCTGAGCGTTATCTCCATCCCGGACGAAGACGAAAAGCTGCGCGGAGCGGTGGAGAAGATATGGGAAGACCACCTGCAGTACGTCGCGTCAATCGACGATCTGCCTGGCGAACGGAAGCGTGCGAAAATTGCGGCGGCGCTGGAGGGCTATTCCAACGAAGCCGTGTGGGCCGAGGTCGGGCGTCACCGCGGTGGTTCTTCCAACGCCCCGGCGAAGACCATCAAGCAGGCGGAAATTGAGACGTTACTAGCGAGCCCCGACGAGATCGGCCAGGACAAAATTGAAGGCGACTTCTACGCGCGCCGCTGGCGGCCCGCGCCGCCCCTCGATGCTATCTGGAACAAGATCGACCGCGTCGTTCTCATCCACCGCCTGCGCGAAGTCGTTTCGCTGGTCGGCTTCACGCGCTTCGAGCCCGCAACCAACGACATCGACGGTGAACTCGCCATTGGCGTGAATCGCGCCGCGCTTGCAGATGAGGTCAACTGGGTTCCGGCCGTCGAGAATCGCGGCGAGGGCGTATTCATCTCTTTCAAATCCGAAGAGGTTCGCGCGTGGCGAAAGCGGAGTGAGGTTTCCAAACGGGAAATCGAACTGGCGGAAGGCTTCAAGTTGTGGAAGAAGCAGTATCCCAGTTCGAAGGCCGATTTCGTCGGCGCGCCCTACATCATGCTGCACTCGCTCGCGCACTTGCTGATCACGCAGGTTTCGCTGGAGTGCGGCTATTCCTCGTCGGCGATTCGCGAGCGGGTCTACGCCGGAGATGCCGGTTACGGCATCCTGCTTTATACCGGATCGCCGGACTCCGAGGGGACGCTGGGCGGACTGGTCGAGATTGGGCGCAAGATTGATCAGCATCTCCGCAATGCAATCGAGCTGGGACGCCTCTGCTCGAACGACCCGGTTTGCGCCCAGCATTCCGCAAAGCAACTGCTGGAAGAGCGTTTCCTTCTGGGCGCGGCCTGCCACTGCTGTTTGCTGATTTCAGAAACCTCATGCGAACGTTTCAACCAGTACCTGGATCGCTCGCTGGTCGTCGCCACCGTCGGCGCAACCGGCGCGGAGTTCTTCACCGATCAGGATCTGGCGCTCCCATGAAGCTGATCCGTTCGTTGCCCGCAAGCACCCTGCAGTCCATAGCGCACGCGCTGCGGGACGGCCGCCTCAAGCCGCCGTACACCGCGTTCACTGTCGCGGAATGGGCACCGCAATATGGTCGCGATTCGCTGGCGTCCGAGTTGGTGTCGCTGGAGACGTGCGGCTTCACTACCACCACCCTCGCGATTACGCTCGAGGCTCTCGCCGAGGACGCTGCGACCAGGCAGCGGGCAATCGATCAGGTTCAGTTGGTTTGGACCAGCCCCGATGAAGAGGGCCCGCACGTTCGAGATACCTGCGTGGTGGTGCGGCAACTTCTATCCGAGGCGCGCCAGTCGCTCTGGATTTCGACGTACAGCATCTTCAACGGCCACGAAGTCTTCCTGCCGATAGAGGAAGCCTGGACAGTCCGGCCCGAACTCGAAGTCGTCCTGATCCTGAATATCCCGCCAGGCGATGACGCCGCAGTCGAAAAGTACGCTTGGTCATTCTGGAAATATCACTGGCCGTGGAGCAGTAAGCCGGCGGTGTTCTACGATCCTCGCGGTCCTCAGAAGACGCCGGGGCCCCCTGCCTGCCAGCATGCAAAGTGTATTCTCGTGGACGGGGTCACGGCATTCATCACTTCCGCCAACTTCACGGAGTCCGCGCACGAGCGGAACATCGAACTCGGCGTGCTGTTCCGCGAGAACCCGAAGGTGGCGCAATCGATCCGCTCTAAATTCGAGAGTCTCATCCAGAATGGATTTCTGAAGCCGTTGCCGAGGTGCTGATGGACGGCCAGATACGCCGTTGTTCTTCCCAAAGTACCTGCGACGTTACTGGACCCAGTCGCCTCTCGCAAATCCGCAGTGAGCCCGCCGCGAGAGTCAGAATCTCCTCCTGAATATTGGGTGCCAGGTTGAGCAGGTTCATGACCTGAGTGATCCTGGCGCGGGTCACGTACCCGAGTCGCGCGAGGTCGGCATGGTCGCGCACCGCCCCAGTGTCGACCATTTCTTGAAACTTGATGGCGAGGGCCAACAGCCGGGAGATCCGAGCAATCCGCGGCAGGCTCTCGGAACGGGGTTCTGTGCCGGCCTGCGTCCGCCGCTGTGGGCGCAGTGGTAACATCACTTCGACCTGAATGGCCCCGCCCTCGCGCGGATCTGGGACGACGGTAGTCATCACTTTCCTTGGCATAATTCCTTGGCTCCTGTGTTGCTGAAATTGACGGTCACCTTGCCTGTACGCCCGTCGTACCCTACCTTGGCAATTAGCAGATGGATCATCGGCTCCTGCTCCTTGGTGGTCATGGAGCACCAGATGGCGTCGAACTCGGCCAGGGTACGTCGGAGATCGTCGGCGTTGATGTGGTCCGCGTCGAGGTCTCCACGCTCGACCGCAAGTTCCGCCAGCCGCCGCTCGGCGGCCTCGATCTCCCGCTGGAGACCGGCCATCCGCTCGAATCGCGCACCCGTGTCCACGCTGGTGTCTGCCGCCTCGCGCGCAAGATTCTGATTGATTTGCCGGACACTCCGCCGCCGGGCCTCCAACTCCTGGTCAATCTCCTGGCGCCGGCGCGCCACTTGGCCGAGCGCTTCGGCGGCGACGGCCTCGGCCAGTTTTGGGTCGGTCCCAAGACGTCGGACGCTGTCGAGAACCGCGGATTCGATCGCCTGGGCGGGTACGGACTTCGTCTCGCAATGCTTCCAACCATTCTGCTGCGCGTGGTAGCAAACGTAGTAGCGGTAGCGCTTCGACTTCCGCATTGTGTAGGTGTGCATCATCGGGGTCCCGCAGGGGACGCAGAAGAGCAGGCCGCGCAGCAGGGCACCGAACTTGTTCTTGAGGCTGGCGCCGTTGTCGACGCCGTTGCGGCGGAGAGTTTCATGGACTCGATCCCAGGTATTCTGATCGATGATCCGTTCGTGCTCGCCTGCGTACAGGCAGCCCTTGTGGTCGACCATCCCGGTGTAGATGACATTGGTGAGGATCCCATGCATCGTCCCCTTTGAGATGCGTTCGCCGCCGCGCACCTTGCCATCCTCGGTGGTCCACCGCTTTGTCAGTAGTCCGCGCCGCTCTGCCTCCTGCAGCACCGGCAGCAAGGAGCCAAGTTTCAAGTAAAGACCAAAGAGGGTCCGGACCTGCTCGGCCTCCTCCGGATTGACGACGATGCGGCCGCCCTTCGGATCGATGTCGTATCCCAGGACGGGATGGCCGCCGATCCACTTGCCTTTCCGCCGCGCGGCAGACATCTTGTCGCGGGTGCGCTCGGAGATGATCTCGCGCTCGAACTGGGCGAATGATAGAAGGATGTTCAAGGTCAGGCGGCCGAGAGAACTCGTAGTGTTGAACTGCTGCGTGACCGAGACGAAGCTGACGCTGTTGCTGTCCAGGATCTCGATAATCCGCGCAAAGTCGAGGAGCAAGCGGCTCAGCCGGTCGACCTTATACACCACGATGCAGTCAACGGACCGCGCCTCAACCGCCGCCAGGAGCCGCTTCAGTGCCGGTCGATCCATATTGCCGCCGGTGTACCCGCCATCGTCGAAATGGTCGGTGATCACCTGCCAGCCCTCGTGTTTCTGGCTGGCAATGAAGGCCTCGGCTGCCTCCCGTTGGGCATCCAGGGAATTGAACTCCTGTTGGAGTCCCTCCTCCGTTGACTTGCGCGTGTAGATTGCGCACCGGATCACCTTGTTTTCCACTGGGCCGTTCCCTCCGTTGGTCGACGACCTGAGGGCACTACTTCTTGCCATTGGCGGCCTCCGTGGTGAGCGCCAAGTTGAAAAAGACGAAGCCGTTCCACTTGGTGCCCGTTACTTCGCCCGCGATTGCGCTGAGGGAGCGATAGTTCTGGCCGTTGAACTCGAACCCGTCGACGAGGATCTTCACGATCACTCGCCGACCTTTGTACTCACGCTCCAAGTAGGACCCGGGCGGTGGGAGCCGCGGATCGAGGTCACCGGCCACCTTTCTGCTGACGCTCAGTTTGGGGTCGAGAGTGGGGTCCTGCCCGAACCTGGTCCTGGGTGCCCGGATGCGCAAGTCGGCGTCGTTGGCGATCTCCATCGCGCGGCGGCGGGCACGCTCGGACAGGCCACCTTCGGCCAGCGCCTGAATGCGCCAGGCGATCCTCCGAAACAGGAACTGCCTGTTGTTCGATCGGGACTCCTCACCGAACACCTCCAGGTATTTCTGCCGGAGCTGGCTGACGGTCATCCTGCTCAGCTCCTCAATCTCTTTGTGCATCGTGGTCTCCACGCGTTTCTCCTTTCTCAAGGCCGTTAACCTCGTGTACATGAGGGCTCGATTTGGCGGGACTATCAAGTGGAGTTTCGCGCCGGCGTTGGGCGCGGAGCCGGAGGTAGCCGGCGGCGAGGATGCGGGCGATGGATCGAAGATCCTCGGCGGAAATGGTCAAGACAGTTCACCTCGCTGTGGATTGGCACCACAACGAAAGTCCGCCTTGCGGTCGTTCCGCTGTCGAGTGGCTGCTGGAGTGCGCGAGACACACTCCGCTGTAAACATACGCGAGGAATTCGAAAAGTGCACACCGAGACCGCGAACGTGTTAACCGCGATAGGGCACTCTCCGGCGCGATAGAGAAGTCGGGCGGAAAGGAGAGAAAACGGACGCACGGGGGCGACCGGACCGATTCTCCAAGACTCAACGCGGAGAACAGGTTCGGCTGGAAGTATTTGGCTCTGTTGGGGATAGTACGCGAGGAGGGGATGGCCGCACAGGAAGCGCTGGCGTCAACTACTGTGCACTGAACTTTCGGAGGAAAATAGTTTGGCTCAAATCGCCCCTGACATCATTTTCGTGATGCGGTTAACAGGGCCAGCTAGACTGTACGTTATTGAAAACACGCCGAAGGCCACGACTCGCCGACGTCTCGCGGCCACGATTCGGATTTGAGAATCGCCGGCCTGAGTGACACGCCAAAGGCTCTACAGGTATTCTTCAGGACCACGGACCACCTGGTATCCATTCGCGACCAAGGGGACTTCCGGTGCGTGCAGCATCCACCACCGGCATGAGAAACGCTGCTATGTATCTGCCGACCACCGGCAGCTTCGGCAGACCGCCCAATCCGAGGCGCTTGCCGAACGCCGCCCACTGCGTCAGCTTTGCGGTATCCTCCAGAAACTCGTCGGTCAGCGCAAGGGGCAGCATTTCGGGTATCGGCGTCTGCCGCCGCTCAAATGTGTTTCCGATCGCACGCGCAAGCCGCCCGGCTTCAAAGCGGTGGGTTTGGCCGAGCCTCCAGATGTCGAAGAAGTCCTTCATCCGGCTGTTCGCAATTCCGAGGACAACCATCGCATGAAACTTCTCAGCGACAACCGCCTCCGGCGGATACCCGCGAATGACGGGCGCGGCGAGAGGCAAGAGCACCGGAAAGGTGACTGGCCCGGGCGGCGGGTCGACGAGATCACCAAACCCGACATCGATCTGCATGATGACCCGTGCCCCATCCAGACTCGCTGGCACCCGCAGCCGGACGCCTTCGTATTCGGCGTCTTCTTTGATTCTGGTTCCTTCGATGCCGGCGAGATCGAAGAGAATCCCATCGGCTTCGACCAGCGAGCAGATTTCACGAATCCGTTGCGTAACGCCTGGAATATCAGGGGACCCAAATCCAAGGAGGTCGAGATCGCGCGTCGGGCGGTGCATTTGTCCGTCCCACGCGAGAAACAGCATCGCGCCCTTGAGGACAAAGTTGTCCCTGTGAGCGGACTGCGACAGGCGATAGAGAAACCGCTCAACCATCCATCGGCCCAGAAGAAACTGGAAGTCTTCGCCTCGCTTGCGCGCCAGAGCCAGGAGCTTTGCGCGATTCGATCCTGCGATGTTCGTGATCTTTTTCACACCGCCGACTCCAGGTAAGGCCGGATCACATTGGCCACT
>JAYVTO010000250.1:0-12607 GCA_043788745.1 Acidobacteriaceae bacterium | reverse complement strand
ACTTGCCGTGGGCGTATTGCGAGCCTCAATCGAGGGCTGATACCGCAGCGTGGGGTCATACACGCCGAACGCGCCGCGCGCCGCGGCTTTGTTGAATTCCCGTAGCTCGCGCTGGATCTCGATCTCCTGGTTGTTCGCCATCGCCATCTCGATCGCCTGCGCGAGGGTCAGCTTACGCTCCGCGCTGGTCACGCCAACACGAGTCACGGCGGCAATCGGCCTGGCAGCCGGCGTGCCCGGCTCCTGCGAGAACAGCAGCGAGCATGCCAACACACTGCTCGCCGCAAAGTGAAAAGTTCGTATCATAGCGTGATCGAAATCCTTAGTTACCGAACCAGACCCAACAGCCCGGTCCAGGCCCGCCGCAGCGCGGTGGCAGGTTGCAGCACGCGCCCGAGGCGGCCCCACATCGTCGCGTTCGCCATGTCATCAAACAACGAATACGCGACCGGCGTAACCAGCAGCGTCAACAGCAAGCACAACGTTTGTCCGCCGATGACCATGATCGCGACGCTGCGCCGTGAGCCCGATCCAGCGCCTCCGCCCACAGCCAGCGGAATCATGCCCGCCACCAGCGCCGCCGTCGTCATCAGAATCGGGCGCAGGCGATCTTCGCAGCCTTTTAGAATCGCCTCCAGGCGGTCCATGCCTTCGCGTCGTAGTGTCTTGATGTGATCGATCTGCAGAATCGAATTCTTCTTCACAATGCCAAACAGCACGAGAATTCCGACCGAGCCATAGATGATCGAGAAGTTCTCGCCGGTCAGAAGCAAGGACAGCAGCGCAAACGGAACCGACAGCGGCAGGCTCAACAGAATCGTCACCGGATCGATAAAGCTCTCAAATTGCGCCGCCAGCACCATGTACATGAAGATCAGAGAGAGGACCAGCGCGAACACAAACCCCGCCGCGGCGCGGCCCAGTTCTTTACTGCGGCCCGCGAATCCCGCCCGATAGTCGGGTGGTAAATCCAGTTCCTTTACCATCGCGCCCATAAGTTCGATCACCTTGCTCGCTGATTGGCCGGCGAGAATGTTCGACGTAATCAGGATCTGGCGTTGCCGCTGAAAGCGGTCGATCTGCGTCGGGCCGCTGCCTTCCTCGAAGCGAGCCACGTTCGAAACCGCAACGTTGCCGAGCGTCGATGACGGCACAAACAGACGCTGCAGCGCGTCGGGCGAATCGCGAAACTCCTTATCAACGCGCAATTGCACGTCAAAGCGATCGTCGCCTTCGCGATACGTGGTCACCTGCGGATCGCCTCCAACCAGCGTGCGCAGTGCGCTCGCAATCGACGAAACGCTGACATTGAGATCGGCCGCCTTATCGCGATTCACGCGCACCAGCAGCTCCGGCTTGCCCGGTTCGTACGATGTGTCGACGTCGACCACGCCGGGCGTCGCGCGCAGCTTCGCCATGATGGTTTGCGCATAGCCGTCGATCTTCTTGAGGTCCGGCCCCTGCAGGTAGAACATGACGTCGCGATCAGTCCCGCCGTTCGAGAAAAATGACGGCAACTGCACGCCGGACGTGACTTCGCGATATTTCTTCAGCTTCTCCCGCGTGAGGTCCATGATCTTCCATTGATCAAACCCTTTGCGCTGTTCGGGCGGAATCAGTTCGACAACGATTGAGCCGCGATCTACCTGTTTCCGCGAATCGGCGCCGATGGTCACCAGCATGTTCTGGATTCCAGGCAAGGTCTTGATGTCAGCCTCAATCTGCCGGACGATCGAATCCGTGCCTTCGAGCGACGAACCCGCCGGAACCCGCATCGTGATCTCGAACTCACTCTGGTCGTCTTTCGGCAAAAAATCTTTACCGATGATCATGAACAACGGCACAGTGGCAGCCGTTACCAGCATCGTCAGCGTGACAATCACCCAGCGTTGCCGCATCGACCAGCGCAGCATCGCTTTGTACGGCGTATCGAGCACACGAAACAGCCACGTTTCCTTAGTCTTGCTCTCCGTATCCACCTTCATGTAGCGCGCGCAGAGCATCGGCGTCAGCGTGAAGCTGACAAGTAAACTGACCAGGATGGCGAACGCCGCCGTGTAGCCGAAGCTCGACATAAACTTTCCGACCGTCGAACCCATCAACGCAACCGGGATAAAGATGATGGCTAGCGACAAGGTCGTCGCCAGCACCGCCAAGCCGATCTCGCGCGTGCCTTCGACCGCGGCTTGATACGGAGTCATGCCTTTCTCTTCCGCAAACTTGAAAATGTTTTCGAGCACGACAATTGCATCGTCGATGACGATGCCGACCATCAGCACCAGCGCCAGCATCGTCATCTGGTTCAGGGTGAAGCCCATGTAGGCGATCAGCGTGAACGTTGAAATGATCGATGTCGGAATCGCCACCGCGGCAATCAGCGTCGATCGCCAGTTGCGCATGAACAACAACACAATTCCCGCGGCCAGCAGCGCTCCAAGCACCAGGTGCTCCTGCACCGCATCAAACGCGGCTTCGATGAATCCACTCTGGTCGCGCGTGTAGGCAATCGTAAAATCGCCCGGAAGTTCGCGCTTCAATTCGTTGATGCGCTCCTTCACGGCGCGGATCACCTTCA
Source organism: Acidobacteriaceae bacterium (assembly GCA_043788745.1). Lineage (GTDB taxonomy): Bacteria > Acidobacteriota > Terriglobia > Bryobacterales > Bryobacteraceae > JBBQWZ01. The sequence goes on along the minus strand of JAYVTO010000250.1, from coordinate 10,032 downwards.
CCGTATTGGTATCCGCTTGCTTGCGAACTTCGAGCAGCACCGCCGATTTGCCGTCGAGGCGCGCGAGCGACCTCGGTTCTTCGACGCCATCGACCACGCGGCCGATGTCGGCAATGCGGATCGGCGCGCCGTTCACCGTCGCGACGACGATCTTCAGGAAGTCGGATGGTTTCTCCATGCGGCCCATCGTGCGCAGCGAGACCTCGCGATTGCCCTGCTCCACGCGCCCGCCGGGAATCTCGACGTTCTGCGTCTGCAGCGCACTCCGCACTTGATCGATGTTCAGGTTGTAGCTGTTCAGCTTGCTGCCTTCCACCCACACCTGGATCTGCCGCGTGCGATCGCCGACGAAGCGCACCTGGCCCACGCCGTCGAGCGATTCGAGATTCTTCTTGATCTTGTCGTCGCTCAGTTTCGTGATCTCGCGCAAATCGCGCGTCGAAGAGATGACGACGTTGATCACCGGCGACGCGTCGGTCGAAAGGCGCTGCACAATGGGCGCATCCGCGTCCTTTGGAAGCTGTGCAAGCACGGTCGCGACCCTGTCCCGGACCTCTTGCGCGGCTACATCGGGGTTCTTGTCGTTGACGAACTGAATGCTGACTTGCGATACGCCGTCGAGCGACGACGAACGCAGTTCGTCGATGCCGCTCACCTGGTTTACCGCTTCTTCGATGCGCTTGGAAACTTGCGTTTCCACTTCCTCGGGCGACGCGCCGCGCAGCGTTGTCGTGACAGCAACGATCGGAAATTCGACCTTGGGATAGAAATCGACGTTGAGCGTGCGATACGAGGCGATGCCCATCACCACCAGCGCCATGATCAGCATCGTGGCGAAGACCGGCCGCTTAATACAAACTTCAGCTAATTTTTGCATCCCGGCTACCCCTTCGCCTTCACAGGCAATCCGTCCACCAGCGCCGGTACTTTCTCCACCGCGACGCGGTCGCCGGCTTTCACTTGATCCGCCGGTACCTCAATCCATCCGCCGATCTCCTGCCCCGGAGGAATCTTGCATTCGATCGCTTTGCCCTCGCGAATCACGAAGACCTTGTTGAGCCCCGCGACCGAATAGACGGCCTCGCGTGGCACCATCACTACTTGCGTATCGCGTGCTGTCACCAGTCGCGCCTGTACAAACATCCCGGGCCGTAGACGCCCGTCGTTGTTCGCGAGCCGTGCTTCCGCCGTCAGCGATCGCGACTTCGCGTCGAGCGATGGATCCAGTTGCCGTACCACCGCCGAGAACTCCACTCCGGGAACTGCATCGGTCGTGAACGTCAACAGCGTCCCGATTTTTACCGCGCCGGTCGCCGGTTCGGGAACCTCCATGCGCAAGCGTAAGGGGTTCGTTTTGACGATCGTCAGTACGGTCGTATTCTCTTTGATAAACTGGCCGGCTGAGACCATCTTCTCTCCGACAATGCCGTCGAACGGCGCATAAAGAACGGTGTCGCTTAGCTTCTTCTGCGCGAGATCGACGTCGGCTTTGAGCGACTCCATGCTCGCCCACTGTGTCCGCATTTCATCGCGCGTCTGCTCCATCGCGGCCTGCCGGGCGCGATAGGATTTCTCAAGTTCGGTGAATCGCTCGGTCGAGATGTCGCCGCTCTTCACAAGCTTGGCTGCACTTTCGAACTTGAACCGCGCGTCTTCAAATTGCGCCTGTGCCTGACGCATTGCCGGCGTCGAACTCGGCGGCGAATTCTCCTGCCCTGGGCGCAAGCCCAACCGCGCCAGTGCCTGCGAAAGTGCGCCCTGTGCCCGCGCCACCTGGATCTGGTATTCGCGCTTCTCGATCTCCGCCAGCACTTCGCCCTTCACTACCGGCTGCCCGAAATCCTTGCGGACTACGAGCACGCGTCCCTGCACTTCCGCGCTGATGTTCACTTTCTCGTCGGCGGTGAGCGAGCCGGTTATCAGGATGGTGCGGTCGACCATCTTCGATTCGGCCGCCTTCACGCGCACTTCGATCGCCTCGGGAGCTTTCGCCGCTTCGACCTTCGGCCCTTCCTTTGTGCAGCCGGCCAAAGCCGCCGCCAGCAAAATCACACCTGCTTGTTTCGCTCTCATGCCTGCATGCCTCGCAAATAGATGCCAACCATCGTCTCGACGACTTCCGCGTCCGGGACATCGCCCGGCCGCATATGAAAAATGTTCCGATCGATCGCGTAGTGACCGACCATCCCGAAAAACGCCCGGGACGCCAGATGTGGATCCATCTTGCGCAAGCCCCCTTCGTCCATCCTCCGCGCCAGGTAGCCGGCGATCTTGGCAAGAAACACGCTGGCGTGCTGTTCGTCGAACATCTCGGTGAGTTCGCTGCCCTCGAGCGCGCTGAACAACAGCAGCCTCATCGCCCCTGGATCGCCGTTATGCCAATTGAGGATCTCGGTGCCCAGCGCGGTTAGAAAGCCCAGGTCGTCGCTCTTGTCGAGATACGGCACAAGTATCTGCTCGAAGCGGCCGGAGTCCTTCCGCGCCTGCCGATCGATAATCGCGTTAAAGAGGTCGCGCTTCGTCGTGAAATGTTGATAGAGGACCGGCTCGGAAACGCCGCATGCCGCCGCAATCTCGCGAGTCGTTGTTCCGCGAAAACCTTTTTCGGCGAACAGCCGGATCGCCGTCTCAACAATCGCCAACTTGCGGTCCGCGCTTGCCAACCGCTGCTTCTCGGCAACCACCGGAACGACTTCGTTCGGGGCCGTGCGTGGAGTTTGGGTCGCCATCAGAGTGGGAGAAGATCCTCGTGCCTACCGATCTAGCAAACACTAACTTAGTAGATACTAGCCTGACACCTTTTTGGATTAGTGTCCACTAACGTTCGATTCAGAAAATTCCCTGAGCCGACGGCACGCCTCAATCTAAGCCTTATAAAATGCTCAATAATAATAACTTAACTTGAGCCTGGCTTCGTTTCGCAGAGGTCTGGCCCGCCGCAGTCTGGCTTCGTTTCGCCGAGCCCGCTACCGCGCCGCCGACCGCTGAACAGGTGCCTTCCGGATCCGCACGCCCGCCTTGATCGCCGACTTGAACTGCAGCGCCAACACGCCGCCCACATCCGAAAATTCCTCGGACATCTCCCGGTCGTCGATCTCGACATCGAACGCCGTCTTCGGTTCCAGGCCCATCAGGAACAGCGTCACCGCGTCTTCTTCGTCCACCTCAAACTGCATCGGCGCCGTCGCCGACAAGAACATCGCCGGCCCCACATGCTGCGGCTTGATCGACGGCTTGAACGCCCGGATCTTGCCGTCTTCGAACCACTGCATCTGCTTCTCGAAGAATCCGACCCACGTCGCCTGTTCTTCCCAGCTCGATCGCGCAAACAGCCGGCCGGTCACAGAATCGTGCCAGACCAGGGGCAAGTGGTGATAGCTGAGGCCCGGCTGATACGGATTCGCCCACAGAAACTCATGCGCGGAACCAAGCGGACCGCGCATCGCGAAGTTGTCCTGCAGCAGCCAGCCTTGCAGAAACTGGCTTTCGAGCGCGTTAGTGTCGAACGCCACCATGCTCAAGCCCGCCGCCCGCGAATGCGCGGCCCGCGTCAGGTCGGGTTGGCCGTCTCTGGCCGAGGGAATGCGGAAGTCGTTCTCGCCACCCGGAAACGTCGCCGGATAATCGCTCACGACGAAGTACGTCGGCAGTTCGCGGAAGACCTTCGGCGCATCGTCGCGAAGGTCGAGGTTGAGGTTGTCGCGAACCACGTGCAGCAATTCGTAGAGCTGCAGAAACTGGTCGCGGCGGATCGCATCGCGGCCTACAGTCCAAGCCGTCACGAGCGAGCCGCGCCAAGTCTTCGTAATAAGATCGCCGAGCGCCGCCGCCCCGTGGTCGGAGAACCGATCCGCCGCCGCAATCACAGCGAAGGCGCGGGTGCGAATCGAAGCGAGGTCGCTTCCCGGCAACCCGCGCAGCGAGCGTTCGAGCTTGTCGCCCAGTGCTTGCTTCTGCCGCGCATCAAGCAAGGGCTGGCACCAATCGTAGACCAGCGCGACTTGGCGAATGTCGTTCGAAGCGAGCGCCCACTCGATCGCGTGCGCGCCGACGGCTTTATTACCGGAAACCTGATAGTGCAGCGCGTTGGCAAAGCCCGGCTCAGTGAGCGGGGTCTTCGCGACAATGAGAGCGTCGAAATGCTGCCAGCGCATCGACTGCCGTTCGCGTTCGCGCCGCAATAACTTCAGCCGTTGCGGACGCAGCAGGAGTCGAGGGCCCTCGGTGAAGACGCCAAAGTCTTCCTCCGCCGCGCGCAGCGAGGACAAGACCGCCGCTCCCATCGCCGTCCGCACGAATCCGCGACGTGTCCGCATCGGCTTCATTTTGTCACAGTGGGCTCTCCTCGCCGCGCCGGGGGCAACGGAGTGAACGGATCTCACCCCGTCCGTAAGCGAGCGCCGCCCGCATAGAATTCCGCTTTCGAGTGGAGGCAGCACGGCGCGTCGCCCGACCAAAGGAGAATGAAAATCGGCAGCTACCGTCAACGGTATCGAGCCGCGCACGAAGCCCGACGAAGTCGGGCGAAGTAAGCGGGTGAGCAACCACGCACCTCGATCGTTAGCGGCATCGCGCGCGTCGCAAGACACCCTGCAATCGCCTCGCGAATGTTAGCCGATGCTTCCGTTTCGTGCGCCCCTCGGAGATGCACCCCGGTATCGACGGGCATTCGGCGAAGAGGCTTCCTTAACTGCATCGTATCGCATCCCTGTCGAGGGCTCCTTGATGCCGCCAGCCTTATCCGCTCTTCGTAACGCTGCCGGTTTCAAACTGTCGCATGGGGCTTTGTCGCAGACCCGCTCCTTGCCGGGACCAAGCCGATGGCGCCCAAGCTGCAGCAATGTAACGATCGAAGCATGATCCTAATCTTGTTTCGCTCGCGCCTCGCTCCCGAAGCCGACGACGAGTACGCCACCATCCTCGCTGACATGAACCGCTTGGCGCAGGGCGCGCCAGGCTTCGTTGACGTGAAGAGCTTCAAAGCTGAGGATGGCGAGCGGCTGACCGTTGTCCGGTGGCACAATGAGGAAACCCTCACAGCTTGGCGTGAGAACGTCCAGCACCTCGCCGCCCAACGAATGGGCCGCGAGAAGTGGTATGCGAACTACGAACTTGAGGTCGCAACAATCACAAGATCATCTCGCTTTGAAAGACAAGTGTAACAAATACCTACACATAAATCAAATCACCCCATTGCCTATAGAGAATCATTGCATAATCCCTGCATTCCGATGTAGAATGGGATCATCTTGGAAAGCGCGCCCACTCCCGTCTCTGCCGCTGAGGGCTTAAAAGCCGCCAGCCGCCACCTTCGCGGCACTCTGAATGACGAGCTTGCGGCCGCGTCGCACGACTTCTCTAAGCCTGCGACGACGATGCTGAAGTTCCACGGCATCTACCAGCAGGCGGACCGCGATTTCCGGAAGTCCGGCACCAAACTGCATAGCTTCATGATCCGGATCGGGATCCCCGGCGGTCTCGTCACTCCGGATCAGTATCTGCAACTCGACACCTTGGCCGACGAGGTCGGTGACGCGACGCTGAGGATCACCTCGCGCCAGGACATCCAGTATCACCGCGTTTCGAAGCATGAGCTGCGCGATTTGCTGCGCGCCATGGACCGGGTTGGGCTCTCCTCGTGGGCGGCGTGCGGCGACGTGGTGCGGAATACAACCGCGCAGGCGTCGCCGCTTCGCGCTTCTGAACAGGCGCAGATTCTGCCTTACCTGCGCGAAATCTCGAGGCAGTTGAAGCCGAAGTCGGCGGCCTACGCCGAAGTGTGGGTCGACGGCGAGCAGGCCGCGAGCTACGAAGTGGCGTCGCAGGAAACTGAGCCGCTGTACGGCGAGACGTATCTGCCGCGCAAGTTCAAGATCGGCTTCGCGCTGCCCGGCGACAACGCGACCGATGTGTATTCGAACGACGTCGGGATCGTGCCGTCCTTCCAGGAGGACGGTTTGCTTCAGGGGTTCACGATCCTCGCGGGAGGCGGGCTGGGGATGTCGAATGGCGTAAAAGCTAGCCATCCCCGGCTCGCCGATCCCGTGTGCTTCCTCGCGCCGGAGCACCTGCTGGCAACCGTTGCGGCCATCGTGACCATCCACCGCGATTTCGGAAATCGCTCGAACCGCAAGCTTGCCCGTCTGAAGTATGTGCTCGATGCCTGGGGCGTCGAGAAGTTTACAGAAGAATTGCGCTCGCGTGTCGCGCACGAACTGCACGAGCCGAAGCTGCTGACGTGGCAGACTGCACTCGACCCGCTTGGATGGCATCAACAAGACGACGGCAATTGGTTCCTTGGGCTTCGTGTAGTCAGCGGGCGCATTCAAGATGACGCGCACGCGACCACACGGAAGGGCCTCCGCCGCATCGTCGAACTCTTCCAGCCCGAGATTCGACTGACGGCGCAACAGAATCTGCTCATCGCTGGCGTCGCCGAACAGTATCGCGGCGCAATCGACCTGATCCTTTCCGACAACGGTGTGAAGCAAGCCGGGCAGTTGCCGCCGGTCTTGCGCAGCAGCATGGCCTGCCCTGCCCTCCCCACCTGCGGCCAGGCGCTGACCGAAGCCGAGCGCGTGATGCCGGAAATCGCCGCCGGCATCCAGCGGGAACTCGATCGCGCCGGACTTTCGAAGCTGCCCATCCAAGTCCGCGTCACCGGCTGCCCCAATGGCTGCGCGCGTCCTTTTACCGCCGAAATCGGAATTGTCGGCATGAGCGTCGATCTCTATAGCCTCTACCTCGGCGGCTCGCCCGTCGGCACGCGGCTGGCGAAGCTGTATCAACACAAGATCAAGCGAAACGATCTGCCCGAAGTGCTAGGGCCGATGTTTGCGCGGTTCGCCGAAGGACGCGGGCGCGGCGAGAGCTTCGGCGACTGGTGGCATCGCGCGGGCGTTCACGAAGCCGAACAAACCCAGTTGGAAATTGTCGCCTAACAAATTGGAGATCCACGTCATGAACTTCACCTTCCCCGCTTTCGTCGACCTCGAAAACAAGCGAGCGCTCGTCATCGGTTCCGATGCGCAGGCCGTGCACCGGACCGACGTGCTCGAAGCATCGGGTGCACGCGTGACCGTGGTCGCCGACGAACCTGAGAGCCTCAGCGGCTACTTCATCGTGATCTCGACACTCACAGACAAGGCCGCGAACAAGCGCCTGTTTCAACAAGCCGAGCAGTTGAACGTTCTGTTCTCGGCGCATGACGACCCAGCCCATTGCCGCTTCGTGTTTCCGTCGCTGCATCAAACGGGCGACCTGACCGTAGCGGTTTCGACCAACGGACGCTGCCCGGCGCTTGCGGTTCGCATTCGCGAGCACGTGCAGGAAGAGTTCGGCCCCGGCTACAAAGAGTTTCTAACGCTTGCCGCCGAAATGCGGCCGCACATCGCGGCCCAAATCGGAGAATTTTCGCAGCGCTCCGCGCTCTGGTACAAAATGGTCGATTCGCGAGCGATTCCGCTGCTCGCGCAGGGCAAGCGCAAGGAAGCGGAGCAGGTGCTCGGCCTCATTCTGGCGGCGGAAAGCGTCGACTACCCCATCGCGGCGTTCGCGTAGAGACCACACAGGAAAGCAAGGGAAATGATCTCACTGTCGAGAATGGGCACCGTGTACATCACCGGCGCGGGCCCTGGCGATCCGGATTTATTGACCGTGGCCGCGGCCCGCGTCCTCGCGCGCGCCGGAGCCGTTTTCCATGACCGCCTCGTGAGTCCCGAAATTCTCGCGCTCGTCAATCGCCACGCCGAGATGATCTACGTCGGCAAGGAAGCCGGCGAGCAGGACGCCGTGCAGCCGCAGATTCTGCTGCAGCTCGCTGCGGCCGCGCGACGGCACTCCGTCGTTGTGCGATTGAAGAGCGGCGATCCCATGGTGTTCGGCCGAGGCGCTGAAGAGTGGGCCTACCTCGCGGAACGCGCGGTGCCCGTCGTGCTGATTCCCGGCGTGAGTTCGGCTGTCGCGGCCCCAGGCCTGGCGGGCATTCCGCTGACCCTGCGAGGAGTCGCGCGATCCTTCGCGGTCGTCACCGGACACGAACAGCACGGCGAACACGAGAACTGGAGCGCCTATCGCGCGATCGACACGCTCGTCATCCTGATGGGCGTCTCGCATCGTAAGAAGATCGCGTCGGAGCTGATCGCATCAGGACGTCCGGCCTCGCAGCCAGCGGCATTCGTCGAACGCAGTTCGACGCGGCGCGAGCGAACGGTAGTGACGACGCTGGGCGAAATCGCACGCGGCGAGACCGAGGTCGCGTCGCCGGCGGTGTTCGTGGTCGGCGACGTCGTGCGGCAGCGCGAAGTGCTTCTGGCGATGTCAGAGGAGTTGCTGGAAGCGGTGGCGTAGGTCCACCACGATCATTCGAGACTAGGGCCGCGCCGACCTCTTAAACACCAACCTCTGCAAACCACGTGGCGCAAGCGCGATCACTCCTTTCACCGCTGGCTTATCTTCCGCCGTGAGTATCTCTTCCTCGAGCACGTCCCCGCGCACGCGGGTGGTCGTCATCAGTAGAATGTTGTCGTATTTAAAAGGCGAAACCAGTACATCGCCAAGCATCCGCGCCGTCAACTTCACGCCATCGCCTTCGTCGATGAAGAGCTCGTCCGCGCCAGTACCGCGGCAGAGCTTGTAATCCTTCACCTGCCTGACGGTGCCCTTTTCGAAATACGTCGTTCGCCAGGTTGAGCACGAGTTGTCGGCAGCCGGCAGCGGTCCGATTTCGAGCATGACGTCGATGACCAGCGCATTCGGTTTCGTCGGATAGTTGGTCAGCGTGCCGCGCCACACGCCGTCCCAGCGCTCGGCGGCGGACAGGGAGATCGTGGAAGCAAACAGCAACAGGAAGGCTTTGCGTGATGGCATCTGCTCAGAGAGTGCAACAGCCGGCGCCGCGATGTCAAAAGGCGGACCTTAGGTGCGCAAGACATCGCGCGCCCACTGACTCCACATCTCGCTCAACGCGAACTTCGAAACCGCGACATAGACCACAACCAGCAACGCATATCCGGCGGCGAAGGCGCGATCGAGCGAGCCGCGCTGCACCGAGCGCGCCACCAACAGCAGCATCCCGAACGCAAAGATCGGCCCAAAAATTCCCATCGGAGCGCCCTCTCCGAACAGCGGAAAGAACACCGGCATGCGCGCCGTCGCTCCGGGCAGCGTGCTCAAACTTGCCAGCAGCATCATCGCGCGATGCACCTGCGGTCGCTCGCGCGTCGCGATTCCAGCGGCGACGAACATCACGTACATCGTCACCTCGGTCAACATCAGCAACAGAAACTGGCGGTAATCCATGCCCCAAAACCGGAGCAACGGAACAGGCTGCACGGATTGCATGGCGAGCATGAATCCTGTAACCGCCACTGCCAAAGCGACCGGGATCGCACTCCAGCCGAGCGCCATGTGGAGCTTGCGATTGCGTCCGGCAATCAGCAACGTTTGCACGAGGAACAGAACCACCCACGCCGTCATCGCCAGACCATGCACCAGCACCAGCGGAAAGAGATCCGCCGCAATTTTACGTCCGCCCATGCCTTCGCCTTTGAAGTAGAACGGCTGAAAGCCAAGGAACATGATGACGAGGATGAGAATCGCCGCGGTGCCGAAGAAGTAGCGGAGTTTCATGTTTGTCGGCGTTGCTTCCTGAGTTGCTCACGGTAGCAGATCACGGTCGGGGTTCGGGGGGATTAGTACGCGCGACCTTACGGTCGCGCCTCGGATTGGGCGCTTGCGGATTGCTATGGCGCTTGTTGGTTGCTGGCGGTTATGACGCGCCACGCGGGCGCTTAGCTCGCCATGAAACCACCTTTTATGTCGTTGAGTGCAGTTAGGTGGCCGACGGAGAGACCGCTTACGGGCGGGGCTAGAGGGAGGCGTTCGGCGAAGCAACCCCGGCTTGACACCCGGGGATAGAGTGGGAGCGGGTGAGATTCGCTCACCCTCCATGAACCACCTTGTAGGTTATTGATTTCGAATGCCGAAATTCTTGGTGCTGCACGGACGGGGGGGCGCTTACTTCGCTCTGCC
>JAYVTO010000249.1:0-23741 GCA_043788745.1 Acidobacteriaceae bacterium | reverse complement strand
CGAAGACCGCATCGCGCATCACAGGTGTTGATGAATGATGTTGGCATGAGGACCACCATCGATCTCGACGAAGACGTTCTCTCGGTTACCAAACAAATGGCGCGAGAGCGCAAAACGACGCTGGGCGAGGTGGTTTCCGATCTCGTTCGCCTTTCGCTCGAGCCTCGAAGATCCGCCAAAATCCGCAACGGAGCACGCCTGTTTGAGCCCAGGCCCAAAGCGCCGAAGCCCACACTGGATCTGATCAACCGCCTGCGGGACGACGAATGAGCGCGGCACTGTTGGACCTCAATGTCCTGATCGCGATCTTTAACCCGGCAAGTCCGCATCACGAGCGCGCGCACGCGTGGTTCGGAACGGCGAAGAGAAAGCCTTGGGCGACTTGCCCCATCACGATGAATGGGTTTATCTGGGTTCTCAGCCAACCAAACTATCCGTCGTTCAGCGCAACGCCGAGCGAACTTGTGGCAAGGTTACGAGACTGGTGCGATATGCCGACACACGAATTCTGGACCGACGAAGTCTCACTCTTGGATGCGACGTTGTTTCGGTCCACTCAGATCGCGGGTCCGAAAAAGATTACGGACGCCTATTTGCTTGGCCTAGCGGTTCGACGAGACGGGCAGTTTGTTACGTTCGACAAGACGATTCCGTTGCAAGCGGTTGTGGGCGCAGGTCCAAGGCACCTTCGCGGTCCCGGCTGAGGAATCTCTTTCCGGCTCGGCGATTACGACTCCTCCAGCAGGAACTTGCGCGTCTCCGTCAAGAACAACTCCAGTTGATCGTGGTGGACCCAATGGCCTGCCTTCGGCACCTTCACTAGGCGATGGTTTTTGATGACCTGCGCCCGGCCGTCGGTCGAGGGATCGACGGCCCAGCTTTCCATGCCCCAGAACAGGAGCACGGGGCAGGCGATCTGGCCGAGGATGTTGCGGGCATCTTCGATGCTGTTGCCGTACGGCGCGAAGGGGCGGGCGAAGTTGTCGAACTTCCAGATGATGGAGCCGTCGGAATTCCAGTTGGTTCCGTGCATGGTGAGGTGGCGCGCGACATCCTCGGAGAGATGCGGATTCGCTTCTTTCATGCGGGCGACGGCGGTTTCGAGATTCGGATAGCTGTGGGCGGTGCGCTGTTCGGTTTTGCGGACGCCTTCGATCCACTCGCGCATGCGTTCCGACGCGGGCTTGTGGATGCGGTGGGTGGGGGGCGGTCCTAGGCCTTCGATGGCGACGCAACGGGCGACGCGTTCCGGGTAGATGCCGGAGTAGAAGAGTGAGATGATGCCGCCGAGCGAATGGCCGATGATATCGATGGGCTTGGATTTGTCGGGCTGGCTTTGGCGCATGATGTCGATCATCGCGGAGACGTCGAGGACGTGTTCGGCGACCGAGTAGAGCGCTCCGGGAGCCCACGCGGAATTGCCGTGGCCGCGGAGGTCGAGCGCGTAGACGTGGAACTGCTCGCGCAGATCGCGGGCGACCCAGTCCCAGTTCCGGGCGTGATCGAGACCGCCGTGGACGAGCAGCAGAAGAGGCTTACCCTGCTGGCCGAAGTCCCAGAACTGGAGTTTCAGCCGATGAGAATAGAAGAAATGGGATATGGGTTCCAAGCTGCTATAGTAACGAATCGGCCAAGGTCGACGCGGGCATGTATTGACCACCTCGCAAGACAAGCCTTATCATTGAGGTAGAGAGAAAGTTCGTATCGTTGTTTGTTCTGGTAAGTTGACCTTATGTTAGGACCGTCTGCACAAGCCGCGCGCAAGATGGAAGTCCTGCACGAGATTGTGCGCGTTTACATCGAAACCGGAGAGCCGGTCGCCTCGCGCAGCATTTCGCGCCGCCGGGGCGAAACGCTGAGCGCGGCCTCGATTCGCAACGTGATGGCGGACCTGGTGGACGAGGGCTACCTCGCACAGCCGCACACTTCCGCGGGCCGCATTCCGACGCAGTTGGCATTTCAGGCGTACGTGCAATGGCTGGCGCCGCGCAGCATGGTGAGCCGCGAGTTCGACCGTGTGCAAACGGAACTGCGCCACGTGGATTCGATGGAGGAGCGCGTGGAGCGTTCTTCGCAAATGCTGACCGAGTTGACGCAAGTAATGGGCATTGCGGCGGCGATTCCGGCGGTGCGGCAGACACTGGATCAGATTGAGTTAATGGCGCTACCCGATAAACGCGTGCTGGTGATTCTGGTGACGAGCGACCGCATGGTGCGCAACCGGCTGGTGACGCTCGACGAATGGATTTCGCAGGACGACTTGAACAACATACGCAATTACATCAACCGCAACTTCAGCGGATGGGTGCTGGCGGATGTGCGCGAGGAGTTACAGGCGCGGCTGGCGGAAGAGCGGGCGGCGTTCGATCAGATCTTGCGCCGGCTCGACGTGCTCTACAACCGGGGCATGCTCGATGTGGGTTTCGGCGCCGAGGTGCACATGGGCGGCGCGAGCAATCTAGTGGGGCTCGACTTGCATCTGACCAAAGAGAGGATGCGCGAATTGCTGCGCGCTCTTGAGGAGAAGAAGAAGGTTCTCGAGTTGTTGGATCGCTTTCTGGAGCAGCCAACGGGCGAGATTGGCGTGCAGGTCGGATTGGGCGACACCCATCCGGCGATGCAAGAGCTTTCGCTGATCGGGCTGCCTCTGACGTTGCCGAACGGGCTCTCGGCGGTGATCGCCGTTCTGGGTCCGGTACGGATGGATTACGCGCGGGTGATGTCGGCGGTGTTTAGCGTCGGCCAGGCATTCCGCAACGCGTAAACCGCAGCGCGGCAAGTCTCTTTCTCGCAATCCACATGACGTTAATCCGTCGCGGGCCTCAAGTTTTGGAGTGTTAGCCTAGGAGTGTGAATTCTGATATGGAAGCGCAACAGCAGCAGGGATTTCCGGCGGACGGAGTGCCCGAAGCGGCGGTAGAACCGGTTCCGGCGGCGACCGCCGAGCGGGATCAATTGGAGCGGGAGAAGGCCGATTTGCAAGACCGGTTGCTGCGCAACCGGGCGGAGTTCGACAACTTTCGCCGCCGGGCGGATCGCGACCGGGCTGAGTTTTTCGAATACGCGAGCATGGAAGCGGTGAAGGGGCTGCTGCCGATCGTCGACGATTTTGAACGCGCACTCAAGGCGGAATCCGCCGATAAAGAGTATGCGAAAGGCATGGAGTTGATCTATGCGCGGGTGCAGGATCAGTTGAAGAAGCTGGGGCTTGAGCCGGTGGAATCGACAGGAAAGATCTTCGACCCGAACCTGCATCACGCGGTGGACAAGGCAGAGCGAAACGACGTGGACGAGAATACGGTGCTTGAAGAGTATCAGCGGGGATACAACTTCAAGGGCCGGCTGCTGCGTCCGGCAATGGTGAAGGTTGCGGTCCGCGGCTGACGGCAATTTGGAATCGGCTGACATCAACATATTGGGATCTGGGGAATGAAACGGGATTACTACGAGACCCTTGGCGTGAGCCGGGACACCGACGAACAGGCGCTGAAGACCGCGTACCGGAAGCTTGCAATGCAGCACCATCCGGATCGCAATCCGGGCAACAAGGACGCTGAAGACAAATTCAAGGAGGCGGCCGAAGCGTATAGCGTGTTGAGCGATTCGCAGAAGCGCGCCTCCTATGATCGCTTCGGGCATCAAGGCGTCGCGAGTGCGGCGGGCAACGGTGGATACGATCCGAGCCAGTTTCAGGATTTCAGCGATATTCTGGGCGACTTCTTCGGACTGGGCGATGTGTTCGGGCAGCGCGGCCGGGGCAAGACGCGGGCGCAGCGCGGCGAAGACGTTCGCTACGATCTCGAAATCAGCTTCGAAGATTCGATGCGCGGGCTGAGCGCGGACATCCAGGTTCCGCGGCTCGACGAGTGCAAACGGTGCTCCGGCAAGGGCGCGGAGCCCGAAGACGGGTTGACGCAATGCCCGATGTGCCGCGGGCGCGGCGAGGTGATCTATCAGCAAGGATTCCTGAGCGTGCGACGGTCGTGCAATCAGTGTTCCGGACGGGGGCAGATTATTCGGCGGCCTTGCAAGGACTGCAAGGGCGAAGGCTACATCCGGACGGAGCGCAAGCTGAAAGTGAACATTCCGGCGGGCGTCGACACAGGCACGCGCCTGCGGCTGGCGGGCGAAGGACAGCCGGGCGCAAATGGCGGCCCGACGGGCGACCTGTACGTGGTATTGCGCGTCGAAGAGCATGCGATTTTCGAGCGGCAGGAGTACGACCTTCACTGCACGGTTCCGGTAAACGTGGCGCAGGCGGCGCTGGGCACCGAGATCGACATGCTGACGTTCGACGGTTTGCAGAAGGTCAAGATTCCTGAAGGTTCGCAGGGCGGGGCGAAGGTCCGGATGAAGGGCATCGGAGTTCCGCACGTGAATTCGGGAGGCCGCGGCGACTTGTACGTGCACGTCGATGTGAAGATTCCGTCAAAGCTATCGCGCGAGCAGCGGAAGCTGTTCGAGCAGTTGCGCGAAACGTTGCCGGTCGAGAATGAGCCGCAGGAGAAGGGCTTGTTCGACAAGGTGAAAGATTATTTCATGTAGAGCGAGCCGATGAATCAGGCTGACTTCGAGAAACTCGCGGAGATGCGCCTGCGAGAAGCGTACGCCCTCTTCGACGCTGGTAAGTATGCCGGGTCCTAGTATCTGGCCGGCTATGCCGTGGAGTGCGGACTGAAGGCGTGTATCGCGAAAAGGACGATGGCCCGGGAGTTTCCGCCAAGAGATTCCGGGAAGTTGTAATCGCACGATCTTGTTGCGCTTCGCAAGTTCGCGGAAATCTCCGCAGATCTTACGTCCGAAATCGAAGAGCGCTGGAGCCACGTTGTAAACTGGACGGAAGAGTCCCGATACAGCACCGATCCAGTGGAGAAGCAACGGGCAGAGCAGCTACTGAATGCGATATCCGACCCGGAATGGGGAGTCATGCACTGGTTAAGTCGCATCTGGAAAACGTAGTGATCGACGATGGGGAGCGGCTCCTCAAGGCACTTGAAGCCACCGGAGAAAAGGTGCCATCTGCGTTCTGGTTGCACGACGAGGAGACAAATTACTGGAGGCTGATCCTGGCGTTGACCAGCGCAGATGAGGAAGGACCCGCGCCAGCGTATAGCCGGATCAATGCGGTCATCAAGAAAATATCAGCGCCGTTCGCGATTCGGCTGGACGACATCGGCGTTTGGGGTCCGAACGAATCGCGATTCTTGCGGCTTAGGAGCCTGGCTGGTCGCGGATCGGACATACCCTGGCCTTTTGCATTTCGAGTGGAGCCACCCGGAAAGCTATACCCTGGAACGTTCGTTTATACGAGATAGGGGACGGGAAGTCAGATTCGCCCCGTCCGCTCGAGCCACCGGCGAAACATTCTACAGAAGTCGGCGACCTGCGGTAGCGTATTCAACTCTTGGATCGTGTAACGCATCTTGCGGCGCCAGTTTGGATACTCGACTGTGCTGGCGGGCAGGTTCTGTTGATCGAGTTCCTTCGTCAGATCCTCCTGATTGAGCACCAATAACGCGGAAGCCGTCGACGCCAGGTAGCCGATGACGGCATTGTGCAATTCGCCGGTTAGCTCGGGCAGATCCGCCGCGGAATGCGGGTAGCCATCCGGCAGGAAGTCGCGAATCTGGTCGAGCAGGCGCTGTTTGTCGAGGGCGCGGTCGGCGGTCTGTTGTGCGGCTCCGGGGGCATCGACTAAACCTGCTTTCAGGCGCTCTTCGATGTCGCGACCGATCCAGAATCCGGCGAGCGTGGGGAGGTCGTGCGTGGTCGATGTGACAACGGCCTGCCATGGATACTCTTCGGGCTTGGCGCGTTCGAAGTAGAACACGCGATAGCTGAACACGCCGGCTTGCCAGAGCCGCTCGCGGACGTTGCCGGCAACCGTGCCGAGATCTTCGCCGACGATAAGGGCGCGCGCGGCATTGCTTTCGCGCGCGAGCACGCGCAGCAGGTTTTCAGGATAGTCGCGGACATACGCGCCGTCGTCGGGATCGAGGCCATCCGGAATCCAGAACAAGCGGAAGAAGCGCATCACATGGTCGATGCGGAGTGCTCCACCATGGCGGCAATTCTGACGGATCGTCGCGGCGAAGAGTTGGTACCCGTCGGCGACATGGCGCTCGCGATTGGGAGGCGCAAAGCCCCAGTCCTGCCCGCCTGGAGCGAAGTCGTCAGGCGGAGCGCCGACGCCGCACCCTTCGACGAAGAAGTCGCGATAGGCCCAGAAATCGGCGCCGTACTTGTCGGTCGCGAGCGCAAGGTCGTGATAGAGACCAATCCGCATGCCGGCAGCGAGCGCGCGCTGGTGGGCGGCCGCGAACTGCTCATCGAGCACGAACTGCAGGTACTTGTGAAACAGCACGCGGCGCGACTGTGCGGCCGCAAACCCGCGAACGGCGTCGGAATGCGGATTCTGGTACGCGGGCGGCCAATCGGTCCAAAGCCAGACCAGCGGTTCGCGGCGATGGAACCATTCATCGAGCGCGCCGTGAAGCGCGAACCAGTGCAGCAAATCGCCTTCGCGTTTGACGAATTTCTGAAAGGCCTGCCAGCGCGCTCCGCGGGATCGTAGCAGCCGCCGGAAGCAGCGCTTCAAATGAAGACGCTTGAGGTTCCAGACTCTCTCGTACTCAACGAACTGGGCGTCGCGCAGGGCCTGGACATCGGGGCGCGGACCACGGAACTCCGGCACGGTTTCGACATCGATATAGAGAGGATTGCGCCACAGCACGGAGGACGGGAGATACGGACTGGTGTTGTAGGGCAGCCGATTGGGAATCGCGTGCAGCGGATTGAGCGCGACGAACTGCGCGCCGGTCGAATGGGCGGCCCATTCGGCGAAGTTCGCGAGATCTGTGCAATCGCCGACGCCCCAATTTTGTTCCGAGCGCAGACCATAGAGGCTAATCGCGATGCCCGCGGCGCGCACGCCTTTGTGGAGCCAATCCGGCTGATAGGAGCGTTCGACGGGATCGTTCGCATTGGGTGCAAGCGTCGCGCGTACGGGAAGGCAGGCAAGAATTGCGCGCAGCGTTGTTTCGGGAGCCCGATGCGTTTCGCTGTGCACATCTTCGTACTCGAGCTCAATGTCCTGAGCGAGGGCACGCACGCGAAGATCATCGTCTTTTTGCGTCAAGTTCCAGTGTACCGGCTGGCCGCGAGGCCAAGCTGGTGTAAGGAACTGGCCGCGTCGTGAGATAATCGAGGCGTGGAACCCGACAACACATTTCATCTGAGCCAACCACCGGAGCTGTTTGAGCGCATCGACAACGCGGGCGACGAAATTTTCGCCGAAACGCTGCTGACGACGACGCTTGACAAGGCCATCAACTGGGCGCGCAAAAATTCGATCTGGCCCATGTCGTTCGGCCTCGCATGTTGCGCGATCGAGATGATGTCGATGATTGCGTCGCGCTACGACATTTCGCGCTTCGGCGCGGAGGTGATGCGCGGATCACCACGCCAGAGTGACCTCATGATCATCGCGGGCCGGGTGTCGAACAAGATGGCGCCCGTCATCCGGCGCTTGTATGAGCAGATGCCGGAACCGAAGTGGGTGATTTCGATGGGCGCTTGCGCGACATCGACCGGCGTATTCTCGAATTACGCGCTGATCCCGGTGAATCAGGTGATTCCGGTTGACGTGTATGTTCCGGGTTGCCCGCCGCGGCCGGAGCAACTGATCTACGCGATCACGATGCTGCAGAAGAAGATCGAGAGCGAGACGGGCGTAATACAAAAGGTTCTCAACCTGGCGTAATACGGTTCGGTGCCGGGGCATCGCAAGAATTTCTTCAAACAATTTCGAAGGCTACCGATAAGCCCATCGAGAGGGTTTTCATCCTGCCGGCGCGCGGATGGAAATACCTCGTCACGTCGGACCGTCCGGTGGATGCGGGAGTCGCATCCGACGGCGTGCCGAAGAAGAGTGAGGCGCGTATGGAAATCACCGCCATTCGAGATTCGAACATAATTGTCAGTCCGGTCCCTTTGGTTAGCCAGGAGCTGCAAAAAGAGCAGCGTGTATTGATCCACGCGGTGCGGGCCGTGAACGCAGCGGCAAGCTTCGGCGACGACAATGAGTTGACGTTTTACTTTGATCGATCTACGAGAAAGGCGCTCGTGCGCATCGTAAACAAGGAGACGCGGGAAGTGGTCCGGCAGATTCCCTCCGAAACGGTGCTGAGAATCGCTCAAGAACTCAGTGCCTGACCGATAAGCTCTCTTGTATGGGAACTTACGAGCGGTTTCTCGAAACAGAAATTCTGACGGCCGACCCACTCGCGCTAGTGCGGATGCTATACCGGGGCGCGATCGAAGCGACGGGCGCTGCCCGCGAGCATCTGGCCGCGGGCCGCATCGCGGAGCGGGTCCGCCAGGTCGCCAAAGCCCAAGCAATCCTCCACGAACTAAACGCGTCGCTCAACCCCGCCGCAGGCGGGGAACTGGCGACCAACCTCAGCGAGCTCTACGACTACATGCAAAGGCAGCTCAACGCGGGCAACCTCAACCAACAGGATGCTCCCTTCGCCGAGGTCGAGACGCTGCTGCGCGACATTCTTTCCGCTTGGCAGGACATCTCCACCCAAGCCACCGCCGTCACCCTGCCCCACGAACCGGGGCAACATTACGTGCCGCTGAGTTTGGCCGGATAGCCGATCCGTAAAACCCTTGACCATCCTCTGAATCCCTCTCACTCCGCTCGCGGCGAACGAGCCAATCGGCTTCCGCCGCGAGCCTTTTTTCGTTCCTCTGGCGGTCCCCACGAAACCCGTCACGCGACCCGTTACACTAAAGGTTCATGCGGCCCGATAGCATCGTCTCGGCAGCAGCCGCCGACGATGACAAGCAATTCGACCTCTCTCTACGACCCAGCCGTCTCGCCGATTTCGCCGGTCAGACCAAGGTGAAAGAGAATCTCTCCATCGCGATCGAAGCGGCACGCCAACGGGGCGACGCAATGGATCACGTCCTGCTCTACGGCCCGCCTGGATTAGGCAAGACCACGCTCGCCAGCATCATCAGCCAGGAACTCGGCGTCGGGCTGCAACAAACCTCCGGTCCCGTGCTGCAGAAGAAACTGGATCTCGTCGGCATCCTCAGCAACCTGCAGGATCGCGAAGTATTTTTTATCGACGAAATCCATCGCCTGTTGCCTGATGTCGAAGAGATGATCTACTCGGCGCTCGAGGATTTCCGCATGGACATTCTGATCGGTACCGGGCCCGGAGCGCGGACTGTGTCGATGGACGTCAAGCACTTTACCGCAATCGGCGCGACCACGCGGCAAGGCCTGATCAGCGCGCCATTACGCGGCCGCTTTGGGCTGGTGCTGCGGCTGAATCACTACGACGTTCCGGAACTGACGCGGATTGTTCTGCGGTCGGCGGCGCTGCTCGATATTCGAGTCGACCAGCTTGGCGCGGAAGAGATCGCGCGGCGCGCGCGCGGAACTCCGCGTATCGCCAACCGCCTGCTCCGCCGTGTGCGCGACTACGCGCAGGTTCGCGCGGCCGGCCACGTGGATCACGATGTTTCGATGAAGGCGCTCGACCTGCTCGAAGTGGATCGCTTCGGTCTGGACGAGATCGACCAGAAGATCATGATGACGATTTTGGAGAAGTACAGCGGTGGGCCGGTTGGCGTCAACACCATCGCGGCATCCATCGACGAAGAGGCGGATACGATCGAAGAAGTTTACGAACCGTATCTGATGCAGCTTGGATTCCTCGATCGCACGCCGCGTGGACGCACCGCGACAGATCGCGCGTTTGAGTACTTCAAGGTCCCGCGCCGGCTGACAATGAATATGCAGCCGAAACTATTTTGAAGACCGCTTACATCGCTCTCGGAACCAATCTCGGCGATCGCGGCGCTCATCTGGATGGCGCCTTGCAGCGAATCGAGGCCGCTGGAATTCGTATCGTCCGTGGGTCGTCGCGCTACGAAACCGCACCGATGGACGTTACTTCGCAGCCTTGGTTCCTGAACATGGCGATCGAGGTTGAGACCCGTCTGTTTCCCCGGCAGTTGCTGGCGGTTCTGCTGCGCATCGAACGCGAAATGGGGCGCGTTCGCAAGCTCGCGAAAGGGCCGCGTCTCATCGACATCGACCTTCTGTTGTACGGCCGCGCGATTGTGAAGGCACCCGAACTCGAGGTTCCGCATCCGCGCTTGCACGAACGGCGGTTCGTGCTGGAGCCGCTCGCCGAGCTTGCGCCCGATCTACGCCACCCGATCACACGCCGAACGATGCGCGAGTTGCTCGGCGCGGTATCGAACCAAGTCGTGCGGCGCGCCTAACCCATGACAGGGGCGCTCCATGTGCGCCAAGACATCTTCAATCGTCGCGGTCACGGTTTCTTCTCGTAACCCTCGCCGAGCCCGGGCATGAACAGCGGCACGTTCGGAGCCATGTGGCCCTTCAGGAAGGTCACGTACGATTCGATCGTGACGCTCGCGCGATACCGCAGCGCCTTCTGGCAGGCGTCAAAGTCCGGACCGTTCCCGCCATGCTGGACACCCTCGCGAGTCGCTTTCCAATGATCGACGCTGGCATAGCGCGTGGAGAGATACACTTCGTCGTAATCCTTGGCGGCCTTGTTGGTGCCTTCTACGCCATCCGGCTCGATCACCTTCCACATGCCGATCACGCGCGACCCGAGCTTTTCAAAGTACGGCCACACGGCATCGACGCTCACCTTGTAGAAAGCTTCGTAGGTGCCTTTCTTGATCTTGAAATAGCGCAGCGTCACGACTTCGTCGTTCGGGCGCGCGACATCGTTGCGCACCGGATGCGGCTTCTTATCCTGATCCATGTTCACCCGGCCCTGGATCTGCGCGTGTGCAGGACCAAACGCGGAACAGCAAAGAAGAACGATAAGCAATCGCATGGGCTGATTATAGACCGGGCCGGTGCAGCAGCCAACAAAGCGACGGCGCGCTAGGAAACGTGCACCACGGGCCGTTTGGCTGGATTGCCGACGTTCTTCCGCAATACTTCGCGCGTGATCGGCGCGACATCGCCCTCGCCGAGGAACATGAATTTGAACATGTACGCCACCGGATTGCCTTCCGTCCAGCCGAAATAAGCGTGCGGAAGTTTTCCGGTCAACTTCGCCAATTCAAGCAAGAGCGCCGCGATCGCATTGGGAATTGCGGGACTCGAAGCGCGAAGAATCTTGTGTTTGCCCGTGTAATGCCCCGTTACTTCCAGTTCCGCGTCAAAAGCCGACGCATCCATCGCCCGTACTTCGAGGAAGATGATCTGTTCGTCCTCCGCAAGATGATGCCGGTCACGCGTGTCACGGTCCTTTCGATCGTACTCGCCCTGATTGTCGTGAATCGGACTACCGTGCGCGCGCAGATGATGCGCCGGCCGATGCGCGACGATGCGAATCACCTGGTCTGTATCGCTGCGAATGATATCGAGCGCGGCTTCGTCCCATCGCACGCAGGTGCTGCGCAGCTCCGTCGCGCGTAACGCGCGCGAAACAAGAGATACGCCGACAGTCAGGGCAATGAAGAAGCCCGCGATCTTGATGCCTTCTGGCCGCTCGACCACGTTCACGATGGTTGTATACGCGAAGACGAGCGCAATGATGGCGTAGATCCACAACCGCCTCGAGCGCCAAAACGAAATCGCAACGGCGACCGCGGCGGAGCTCATCAGCACCAGCACGCCGGTCGCGTACGCCCCGCCTTGCGCGTCGACATCGGCCTTGAACAGGATGGTCACGGCGAAGGCAATCAGCGTGAAAACGATGACCATCGGCCGCGAGCCGCGCGCCCAATCCGGAGCCATGCCGTAGCGCGGCAAGTAGCGCGGCACCAGGTTCAATAGGCCCGCCATCGCGGAAGCGCCGGCAAACGCCAGGATCGCGATGGTACTGATATCGTACGCGGTGCCGAACACCTCGCCGAGCAGTTTGTGGGCGACGTAGGCCAACGCGCGTCCGTTGGCGGAGCCGCCCGTCTGGAACTCTTTCGCGGGAATCAGCAGCGTCGTCAGAAAGCTGGTGGTCAACAGGAAGACGCTCATGATGATCGCCGCCGCGAGCAGCAGCTTGCGCGTATTGCGGACCCGCGCGCGCATAGGATCGTCGCCCTCACTCTTGATCTGCGGCATCACCGCGACGCCCGTCTCGAAGCCGGATAATCCCAGCGCGAGTTTTGGAAACAGCAGCAAGGCAGCCCCAAGCATCAGCCAAGGATTGCCGTGCGTCTGGAACAAGTGGCCCTTCCAGCCGTCGATCAAATGAGGATTTTTGAAGATTTCGGCCAACCCCGCCACGACGACGACGACGTTCAACGTCAAGTAGGTGCCTACCAGCACAACAGCCACGCCGACGGCTTCGCTGAAGCCTTTTAAGAAGACAGACGCGAGCGCGCCAATCAGGATCAGCGTCAAGCCGACCTTGTGATGCGTCCATGCGGGCATGAACGGATTCTCGATCACGTGTGCCGTCGCATCGGCTGCGGACAACGTCATCGTGATGATGAAATCCGTTGCAGCGAATCCAAGCAAAACCAACACGAGCAGCTTTCCACTCCAGCCGGGCAGCAGGCGCTCCAGCATCGAAATGCTTCCCTGCCCATCCGGACTGTGCCGCGCGACGTGCGAATATACCGGATACGCCGCGAACAGCGTCACAAGGACGAGCACGAGCGTCGCGATCGGCGACAGATAGCTGGCGGCGAGAAACGCAATTCCAGGCTGATACCCTAGCGTCGAAAAATAGTCGACGCCGGTAAGGCACATCACTTGCCACCAAGGGTGCGTATGGTTGGCCTTGGCGTGCGGCCCTTGCGGCATTCTCAACTCATGGAGCAACCACCGCTTCAGGCGAAACGACAGACGTTTAGAAGGCACGAAACGAAATTACCTCTTGACCATGCGAATGGGGTGGAGCGCGACGCGCAGAGCTTTCATGCTAGCATCGCGGCACTCGTGAAGCGCATCTTTCGGATGAACGGGGCGGCCGGTCCTCAGCTAAGATGAAGCGAAAGGCCAGCATGTCGGAGCCTGGCCATACAGTTCTGGAGCCCGCCGAAGAGGGTGGTTTTATCGTTGCCGGTCCCGCGCTGGCGGGTCTGGTGACGGAAGGCGACACCCTCGAAGAGGCGCGTGCAATGGCGCAAGACGCAATTCGTGGATATAGCAAGAGTCTGCAGATGGATGATCTGCCGATCCCTCCTGTCCGCGCTCACTCACGTTCGCGGTTCTTCGACGGGGGTGAGCTTCATTCCGCTCGCTCACGTTCGCGGTTCTTCTGAGGGGGTGGGTTCGGGCCGATCAGAAACTCTGCGGTACCGGGCGCTAGAAGTAGAACCGGAGCCGGGCTCCGAAGGTTCTCGGCTGCACTACGCGTGTGCCTACGAACGCCGATTGGAAGTTGTACAGGGCGGTCTGATTGCCGAGATTCGAAACCTGTACGTTGACGTCCCAGACCTTGCGTTCGTTGCGCAACCGCTCGTAGCCGAGGACGACGTCGACGATTGTGCGTGGACGCGTTCGGGGCGGGGCGCTCTCGAGATTCACGTACGGCAGCAAGTCGAAATAATCATTGTCGCGGCGCACCGTTGCCGGATCGGCCACTCCGGTTACGAGGCCGCTGTCGTAGCGCGCGGACACGGTTGCGTAGATGCCCCGGCGATGCGCGTAGTTGATTACGCTTTGCAGGCTGAGCTTCTGATCGTGATCGATCACGAAGGGCCCTTCGTTCAATAACCGTACGTTGCCGTTGCCGATGTAGAGTCCACCGACAAATGGCGGCGTCGAGATGGCACGCGAGTGCGTGGCGGCGAGCGTCGCGGAAAGGCCTTTCCACGGCGTCATCACCAGTCGCGATTCGACGGAATTCACGCGGATTGCGACTAATTGCAGGGGGAAAACAATCGGCGTATTGAAGAAATTATTGACGTCCTGCTGATTCCGCGCGTTCTTGTGATAGAACGACGAATTCAGCGAGAAGCGGCGGCCCAGCGACTGCTGGACGCCAACCTCCATCAGGTTCTGCACCTCGGGCCGGATGCGCGATGCGGCTCCGCCCGTAGTCGCGCGAATCTCGGGATCGACGAGCACGTTCGCTTTGTCGGAGTTCGACAGCAGCAGGTTCTCGTTCTGCGGGGTCTGCAAGAGCCGGTTGTAGGAAGCGCGAAACACGGTGCCGGTCCGCTTCACGTGATAGGAAACTCCGAGCCGCGGCTGCAGCGATGTCACGTCGGTTTGAAAGCGATACACGTCGTAGCGAAGCCCGAGCGAAATCTGGAAGGCCCCCAACTTGATCGCGTCCTGGATATGCGCGGAATAGAATCCGCCGGTGCCGCGTTCGTCGAAGACAAACGGCCGGCCTCTGCGCATGAGGTCGAACGGCAGCAGCGTCGGAAGATAGTCCGGCGATTCCGGCGCATTGAACGCGGCGTTTGTAATGCCAAACGAAAACTGTTCGTGGAGCGGAATGCGCTGCAGATCGACGCCTGCGCGAATGTTATGGCGTCCGCGAACGGTAGAATAGCGATGAGTAAGCGCAACTGTAGTGAGACGCCGCTGTTGCGATGCGGTGACCGGCGTGTCGCCGGCGCTGGGCAGCAAACTGGAACTGGCAGTGCGCACCGAGTAGTTGAGCTCGGCTGTCGATTTCGGATCGAGCGTCCGGGTCCAGGCGAAGGCGGTGGCGAAATCGGCGAGTTCCTGACGCTGGTTCATGCCGTTCGCCTGCTGGCTGCGCAAGTTCGCGAGCTGAAACGCGGAGCGGCCCGTTAGAACATTCCAGCGCAACACATCGCGGTCCGAAGGCTGGTAGTCAAGACGCAGGAACCCGCGCGCGGAGTTGCCGCCATTGTGCAGGTTGTCGAGCGACACCGAATCGAGATAACGGTGCGACTTGGTGGTATTCACGAGGCCCGAGTATCCGAATCGCTTGCTCTGGCCCGCGAACTGCGTGATCTGTCCGGCGGTGTCGAACCCCGCTCCGCTGACTGCGACGCTGCCGGTGAACGGTCGCCCCGTCCCGAGCCCGGATTTCGTATTGACGTTGACGACGGCGGCGATCTTCGCGCCGAACTCCGCGGGGATGTTTCCGGTGAACACTTCGATGTTCTCGACGACGTTCGGGTCGACGGAGTTCGCGAATGCGCCCGTCAGTTGATCGGTAATCGGCATGCCGTCGATCACAAAGGACATCTGCGTGTGCGCACCGCGGGGATGGATCGCGCCGTTGGCGTTCTGCGCGAAGCCGGGGAAGGTTTGCACTACGGCCTCGAGACCGCGATTGCCAACGGCGAGCGCCAGGCGCTCGATTTCTTTGCGGTTGATTTGCCCTCGGGTGCCGGTGTCCTCGGGCGTGACGAGTTCGAGCGCGTCGAAGGCGGCGACCGTTGCCGACGACTCCGCCGTCAGCAGGTCCAAGCGAATGTCGAGCGCGATCGCGGCTGCGTTCGCGAAGGTGACGGGCTGCTGATTCACGCGGAAGCCGGGTGCACGCACTGTCAGTTCGTAAGTCCGCAACGGAATGCCGGTGATGTGAAAGCCGCCGTCGGGCCGCGTTTCGATCAACTGCTCGAAGCCGGTAAGCGGATGTTTCAGCCGAACCTGCGCGCGGTCAACGACTGAGCCGGAGGGATCGGTGACTGTGCCGGTCAACGTTCCGGTGCTTTGCGCGCGCGCCGCCAGGGCGACGGCGACAAGCAGAGGGCAGAAGCGCATCCAAAGATGGACGGCTTGGCGACGCTTCACTATAGATACTCCAGCATGTGGAACATTGGATTACTTAGCAATATTAACCGTAGTTAAGTAAAGTGTCAAGCGGACCCCGGCTGGCTTCGTTCGGCGGAGGGCTAATTCCTGGGAAACTATTGATTCGCAGCTTCTTTGGCGTAGTAGCCGGTTTTTGCGCGGACGATGAGATCGGGCCGCTTGCAGCGGATGACGACCTTGTGAAACGTGCCGTCCTGCATCGGCTGGCCGGAGTGGTAGGCCAGTTCATACGACGACCGAAGCTGCTCGCCGATCTGCCGGAACGACTGCTTCAAGTCGTCCGTCTCGCCGTCGAAGTCGACGCCGCCGGTCTCAAGCGACAGCCCGTTCGCTTGGGGCGCTCGTCCTCGGCCGCGAAGGCGAGCCAGCCGTTTGGGCCCCAGGAGAACTGTTGCACGCCGGTCGGCGACTTGGTTACTTGCCATGCGTCGCCGCCGCCCATGGGCATGACGAAGATCTGCGGTTTTCCGCCCGCGGCGGGCTGCGCGAGAAAGGCGATGTGTTCGCCCGCCGGAGACCATCGTGGCGAGCTGACTCCACGGCGATCTCGCGTCAGTGGGCGCACCGCTTTGGTGGCCGGGTCGACGAGAGTCAACGCGCCGTCGTAGCGGTTCTCCTCGAAGTTCGCTCGGGACACAACAACCGCGATCCACTTGCCGTCGGGCGAGATCTGCGGGTCCGCGACGCGAACGATCTTGCCCGGAGTCTGCAAGTCGAAGCGGGCGGCCGAGAGAGCGGCAGCGAACAAGACAGCGAAGAATGTGATTCGAAGGCCAGCGAGAAAGCGCATGGCAAGATGATACACCGGCGTGCGGCAGTGTTTTCGAAGGCTGTTCATCCGTATTGTGCGCACAGGGGACGGCCTGATCGTCAACAGACTTTCATTGGAGATTAGCTGTGTTGTATTCTTTGGTAGGTAGGCTAACCCTTATGAAGACAATCCTGGCACTTCTGCTAGCTGGCAGTTCGCTGTTCGCGCAAACCGACTCCGCTTCTTTGCGCGTGTTCGTCGAAGATCCGTCGTCGGCGGCGGTGGGCGGCGCGAAAGTAAGTCTCGTCAATCTGGGCACGGGCGCGCGCGCCGCGACCATTACGTCGGCGGACGGATACGCGGTGTTCAGCCCGATTCAGCGCGGCCGGTACCAGATCGACGTTGCGCAGAGCGGATTCAAGCTGGTCAAACTCAACGACGTAGTGATCACGGTCGACGAGCGCCGCCTGTTGCGCGTAAAGCTGGATGTTTCTTCGGTGAGTGAAACGGTCGAAGTCGCGGCGAACGTCGCGGCGATTCAAACGGAGCAGGGGTCTCTGGGACAGGTGATCAGCGGGCGCACGGCGGTGGAACTGCCGCTGGCGGGCCGCCGCTACACCGAACTGGCGCTGCTGTCGCCGGGCGTTGTCACGAGCACGCTGAATCCGACGACGCGCGGGCCGGGCTGGTTTGTGGCCAACGGCAACTACCATACGCAGAACAACTATTTACTCGACGGCGTCGACAACAACCAAGGCACGCAGAATGCGCAGAGCCTGAGCGCGCAGGTAGTGCAGCCGAATCCGGACGCGATTGCAGAGTTCAAAGTGCAGACCAACAGCTTTTCGGCGGAGTTTGGCCGTAGCGCCGGAGCGGTGATCAATGTGTCGATCAAGAGCGGCTCGAACGAGACGCACGGCACGGGTTACTACTTCAACCGGAACTCGGCGCTGGCGGCGCGCGGTTGGACCAACAACCTGCAGAATCTTCCGAAGAGCAACCTGAAGTGGGATCAATACGGCGGCACGGTGGGTGGGCCGATCAAAAAGAACAAGCTGTTTTACTTCGGAGCGTATGAAGGATTCCGGCAACAGTTCGCCGATACCGGTTTGACGACGGTGCCGACCGCGGGACAGCGCCGCGGCGAGTTCGGGGCGCTCAACATTGTCGATCCTTCGACGAACACTCCGTTTGCCAATAACTTGATTCCGACGGTGCGAATTGACGCGCTGGCGAAGAAGCTTATCGACCTCTACCCGGAAGCGAATCTGCCCGGCACCGTCCAGAATGGCCGCCCGGCGAACAACTACAGCTGGCAGCGAGACGGCCGCGAAGACACGCACAAGTTCGATACGCGCTTCGATTACAACTGGAGCGAGCGGCAACAGATCATGGGACGCTTCAGCTATCTGCGGCAGAAGTTCGGCCGCGAAGCAATCTTCCCGGGCCTTGCCGACGGGGTGGGCAACCAGGGCGCGCAGTTCAACGAAAACCGCAGCTTGGCGCTGGCGTGGACGTCGACCATCTCGCCGCGCATCGTGAACACGCTGCGCTATGGCAACAACAACACCTTCGCGGAGTTCGTGCATGCGACGGCCGACGGGCAGAAGGCCGATGCGTTCGGCTTCCGCGGGTTCCCGGCGGAAATGCTGCAGGTTGGCGGCTTGCCGCTGATCAGTCCTACGAACTACAACCCATTGGGCACCCGCAACTTCCGGCCGCAGTTTCAATCGCCGAAGCTCCATCAGATGGTCGACACCGTTTCGTTGACGCTCGGCAAGCACTTCGTGCGCGGCGGTTTTGAACTGCGTCTCAAAGACAACAGCTTTGTCGACGTCACGCGCCGCACGCCGGCGTACGCGTTTGCCGGCCGGTTCACCAATGACGGAATCGGCGACCTTCTACTGGGCTTTCCGGAGAGCGTGCAATTGAATACCGTGCCCGAAGTGAAGCAGTTGCAGCAAGCCTACAGCGCCTTTTTTCAGGATGACTGGAAGATCACGCGGCGGCTGACGCTGAATCTGGGCCTGCGCTACGA
Organism: Acidobacteriaceae bacterium; assembly: GCA_043788745.1. Lineage (GTDB taxonomy): Bacteria > Acidobacteriota > Terriglobia > Bryobacterales > Bryobacteraceae > JBBQWZ01. Next base: position 5,192 of record JAYVTO010000249.1, on the reverse strand, counting down.
GTACACGACACCCTACTATGGCAGCGGCGCGAACAAGAACATCAACTTCAATCCGGCGACGGGCAACCTGGTGTTCACGAGCGACAGCGACAAGTACCTCACAACGCCGGACCGCAACAACTTCGGTCCGCGTCTGGGCTTCGCCTGGCAGGCGATTGAAGAGAAGCTGGTGGTTCGCGGCGGGTATGGCGTGTTCTACAACACGGAAGACATCTACGGCTCCGAAGCCAGCCTGGCATTGAATCCTCCGCAGTTGATTCAGCCTACCCTGCTGCGCGTAGGCACGGGTCCGGCGCCGGTTCGCTTAAGCGATCCGCTGCCTGCGGGCGTGCTCTCGAACTTCGACAGTCGCAACATCGCACTGCGTACGCGGGAGCGGGAGCAGCGCAGCGGTCGCGTGCAGCAGTTCAACGTCGCCGTACAATATCGCCTGACGAAAGCGAGCACCTTTGAAGTGGCGTACGTCGGCAATCGCGGCGCGAACCTGTTCGGCTTGTACGAGCGCAACCAGACGGCGTTCGGTATCGACGGATCGGTGGCGGCCAACCGGCCGTTCCCGCAATGGCAGGGAATTCAGACGGGCGCGAGCCGTGCCAAGAGCTGGTACAACGCGCTGCAGACGAAGTACGAACACAACTTCAGTGGCGGCCTGTATGCGCTGGTAAGCCTGACCTGGGCGAGCGCGATCGATCAGGCCGGCACGTGGGACGCGGGCTCGTCGCCGCAGCTTTTCGATCGTTTCGATCAGGAGAACGGCCGCATGACTCAGACTCCGAAGGTGCAGTACACCACCGCGGTGACCTACGAGTTGCCGTTCGGCCGGGGCAAGCGCTTCGGCAGTAGCTGGAATCGGATGACCGATACGGTGCTCGGCGGTTGGCGGACTTCGTCGATCGTGAATTGGCGCACGGGTCTGCCGCTGAACGTCAGTCTCAACGGCAACGGGATCGACCCGCGAACGGGCTTGGCATATCGCTTCCTGAATCGCAACGGCGGCGGATTCCGGCCGGATCGCGTGAGCGAGGCGAATACAGGAATCGACCCGAAGACGGATCGGCTGCGCTTCCTCGATGCGTCGGCGTTCCGTGTGCAAGCGGTCAACACGCCGGGCAACGCGGCGCGCAACGCGGCCTACGGTCCGCGCTTCTTCACGACCGATTTCAATCTATCGAAGGGCTTCCGGATCACGGAACGGCAGAGCGTGGACGTTCGCTGGGAAGCGTTCAACCTGTTCAACACCGTGAATTTCCAGAATCCGTCGACCACGGTGGGCAATACGAACTTCGGCTTCATCACGGCGGCGCGCGAACCGCGAATCATGCAGATGGCGATCCGGTACCGGTTCTAGTGCTATAACTGGCACAGAACATCCACGGGCTAAAACTCGAGGCTGGCGCGACCGTAATAAGGTCGAGCGTGTGACCATACGAGGCGCGTCGAGCGTGCAACCATACGAGGCGCGACCGTAAGGTCGAGCGTCCCCGGGCTCAGGCCCGGGGTTATAGTCCGCCAGTAACGGCTGGCGAATCAAGCGGGTCAGGAAACTACGGAGCGGTGCGAGCCGCCGCAGCCTGATTGTGGTGCATACCCATGAGGCCCGTGCCTCGGTGCCCGATACTGGAAGTGATGCCGAACCTCGACCATCTGGATCCGGGACCTGGGATTCCGGAGACGATCCGGATGATCGTTGAAATTCCCAAGAACTGCCCGAACAAGTACGAATACGATGGCGAATTGGGTGTATTTCGTCTCGATCACCCGCTCTATTCGCCGCTACATTATCCGGGAGATTATGGCTTTGTTCCGGGGACGCTGGCCGAAGATGGCGATCCGCTGGACGTGCTGACGCTGATGTCGGAGCCCAGCTTCACGGGCGGCATGATCGAGGTTCGCCCGCTGGGCGTGCTTGAAATGGTCGACTCGTCGGAGCGCGATCAGAAGGTGCTGGCGGTGCCGACCAGCAGCCCACGGTATCAGGAGATCCATACCGTAGATCAAGTGTGGCCGCATCTGCGGCGCGCGATCGAGCACTTCTTCACGATCTACAAGGAACTCGAAGGCAAACAGACGAAGATCGACGGTTGGCGAAGTCCGGCGGAGGCGCGAAAGCTGATCCTCGAAAGCCGCCAGGCGTATCTCGACAAGTACGCGAAGATCTCGTAAAGGGCTTACGCTGTGCGGCGCTGTGCGAACACCCATTCGGCGAGATTCGGCTCGCTGTAGGCCCATTCCCAGGAGTTGTGGCCGACTCCGGTGTATTCGGTGGAGAGCGGATGGCCACCTGCCTTGCGGAGTTCCGCGATGCGGTCGCGCGAGGTTGCGACGGGGACGGTTTGGTCGGCGTCGCCGTGGAAGTTCCATAGCGGCAACTTGGCTACCTTCGCGACTGGGTCGAGCGACTTGCTGGCGCAGCACGGCACGGCTGCGGCGAACATCTGCGGCCGGTTCGCGAGGAGGTTCCAGACTCCAGCGCCGCCCATCGATTGGCCCGTGACGTAGAGACGATCGCGATCAATGGGGAACTCGCGGCAAAGCGCGTCGACGATGTCGAGCGCGAGTTGGGCACCCTCGCCGAAGCCGGGGATGAGGCGCGCGACTCCGCCGCCTTCCGGAGCCTCATAGCGTGCCCAGCCGCGGTCCGTTTGCGGCGCGCAGACATAGCAGGGAAAGCGCTGCTGATTCTCCGGCAGCGCCCAGACGCGTGTGCCGAAGACGTTGCCGAGCGCAAGCTGCTTCAAGTTGTCGTCGCCAGATCCGCCGCTGCCGTGGAGATAGACGACGAGCGGGGCTTTCGCACGGGTAGGCCGGAAGAGGCGGTACGGCAACTTGCCGACGCGGGCTTCAAAGCGTTTGTCGATGCCCTCGGCCTTGCGCAGGAAGGCGTCGACGAGCGCGCGGCGCTCCGGCGAGTTGGGAGATCCGGGGGCGAGCGTTTGCGCGTTTGCGGAGGCGGCGGCGAGGAGTTGAAGGGCGGTCCGGCGGGTGAGCATTTGGAGGATCAGACGCGGCGAGATGCGTTCGGTTTGGGCGGATCGCGGTTGAGGCTTGCCAGTGCTGTCGCGCTCCGTGCCCGGCAGTTCTACATAGTGATACGATCTCGATCGGGGTTTCGGAACATGGACTATGATCGCGACAAAGTGGATGACTTGGTGTTGGCGCTGCTGTCTTTGACAATCACGCAGTCGGCGGCGACTAGGGTTGCCGATGTTCGGCCGGTAGGTCGGGCCGGTCGCGCCTCGGAGTTAGTACGCCCGACCTTACAGTCGCGCCTCGGAGTTAGTACGCCCGACCTTACAGTCGCCCCTCGGAGTTAGTACGCCCGACCTTACGGTCGCGCCTCGGAGTTAGTACGCCCGACCTTACGGTCGCGCCTCGATTGGTGGGGTCGGACCTGGCGGTCCGATCTACCGTGTGGCGTAGTGGGCTTGGGCTGTTGTTTTTTGCCGCTGCTCGGCGGCGGCTCCGATGAAGGCTTTGAAGAGCGGGTGCGGCTCTAGGGGCTTTGACTTGAATTCGGGGTGGAATTGGCAGCCTAGGAACCAGGGGTGGTCGGCTAATTCGCAGATTTCCACGTAGATTCCGTCGAGAGTTTCTCCGGTTATTCGAAGGCCGTTTTCTTTTAATACTTGCTCGTAGTCTCGGTTAAATTCGTAACGGTGGCGGTGGCGTTCGGTGATTTCGGGGGCTCCGTAGGCTGCTCTGGCGAAGCTGCTTTCCTTGAGTTGGCAGACGTAGGCTCCGAGACGCATGGTGCCGCCTAGTTCGTCGATGCCTTTCAGTTCGCGGAGTTTGTAGATGACGCGGTCGGGCGTTGCGGGATCGAATTCTGTCGAATTGGCGCTTTGAATTCCACAGACGTTTCGGGCGAATTCGATGACCAGGGTTTGCATACCCAGGCAGATTCCGAAATAGGGGACTTTATTCTCTCTGGCGTAGCGGATGGCGTGGAGCATGCCTTCTACGCCGCGCTTGCCGAAACCGCCGGGGACCAAAATGCCGTCGAACTGCGCGAGATCGCGCTTGCATTCGGGCCAGGTGAGATTAGCGGATTCGATCCAGGAGATGTTGACGCGGAGGCCGTGGGCTAATGCTCCGTGGAGAAGCGCTTCCTTTAAGCTCTTGTAAGAATCTTCGTATTCGACGTACTTTCCGACCAAGCCAATGTGGACTTCGCCAGTGGGATTCTTCATGCGTTCGACCATGTTGGTCCATTGATCGAGGTTTCTCGAAGGGGCGTCGAGGTTAAGCACGCGGAGGATGATTTCGTCGACGCCTTGCTGGGCAAAGTCGAGTGGGACTTCGTAAACGCTGTCGACGTCGCGGGCGGAGATGACGGCTTCGATATCGACGTCGCAGAACAGGGCGATCTTCTCTTTCATATCTTGCGGCAGTTCGCGATCGGTGCGGCAGAGAAGGATGTCGGGCTGGATGCCGAGCGCGCGGAGTTCCTTGACGCTGTGCTGGGTGGGCTTGGTTTTGAGCTCCTGCGCGGCGGCGATCCAGGGAACCAGCGTTACGTGGATGAAAGCGGTGTTATCGCGGCCGAGTTCGTGGCGCAGTTGGCGAATGGCTTCGAGGAACGGAAGCGATTCGATGTCGCCGACCGTGCCTCCGATTTCGACGATGACGACGTCGATGGGATTCTCGTTCTCGGGGATTTGGGCGACTTTGCGGGCAGCTGCTTTGATTTCGTTGGTGACGTGCGGAATTACTTGCACGGTCTTGCCGAGGTAATCGCCGCGGCGTTCGCGGGAGATGATCTGTTCGTAAATGCGGCCGGAGGTGAGGTTGTTGGCTTGGGTGAGAGGCGCGTGGGTGAAGCGTTCGTAGTGGCCGAGGTCGAGATCGGTCTCGGCACCGTCGTCGGTGACAAAGACTTCGCCGTGCTGGAAGGGGCTCATGGTGCCGGGGTCGACGTTGAGGTATGGGTCGAATTTTTGAAGCGTGACGCGGAGTCCACGGCTTTCGAGGAGGCACCCGATGCTGGCGGCGGCGATGCCTTTGCCAAGGGAGGAAACTACGCCGCCGGTTACGAAGATGTACTTTGCCATGTGTGTGTCTATCGCTAACTGATGCCACTAAATACTGCCGCCTGTTTGCGGGCGCTTACTGCGCCCGGGATACGCCCTCGCTGCGTGCGCGCCCCAAAACTCGTCCGCTCGCTGACGCTCGCGGTTCAGTGCCTGTTGTCC
>JAYVTO010000248.1:0-13236 GCA_043788745.1 Acidobacteriaceae bacterium | reverse complement strand
CGCTTTGGTCGCGGCTCGGATTTGGTGCATTTCGCTTGGAAAATAGCCTCAGCAGCCGGAGCGCTGGCATCTCCGGAGGGCGGGGTTATGGCGGCGGTGAGTGGTGTGGGGCCGCTCGCTTACGCTCGCGGTTCTTCGAGAGGAGCATTTTTCCACAGTTCCTTGCGGGCGGGGTTCGATGGTTGTCTAGCACGCGCGACCTTCGAGGCTTGTGGTTGGTCACCCGCTTACTGGGCCCGACTTCGGCGGGCGGTCGGGGGCCGCTCCCTGACGGTCGCGGTTCTTTGCCTGCTCGCAGCAATTCCGCAACTTGGAAGCTCTTACGTCTCGAGTGCCGCGCTGGGCTCCGGATGCAGCGTTGCTAGCGCCATCAGGGGAAAATAGTCGCGATACAAGTGGTAGGTCAAGTAGAAAACGTTGGGGAAGCCGGTGCCGGTCATGAGGGATTCTTCCCAGCGCCCGGCGGCATTTTGCTTATCGATGAGCCACTGGACTCCGCGTTGCGCCGGAATCGAGTCGCCAGTTCCTGCCGCCGCGAGGCCCAGTAGAGCCCAAGCGGTTTGCGACGCCGTACTGTCGGCCGAGATGAAATGGTTCGTCTTGTAGCCCGTGCAACTCTCGCCCCAACCACCATCCTGGTTCTGCGTGACGCGCAGGAACTCCACGCCGCGCCGGATTGCTTCGTGCACCGCACCAGCTTCGCGGCCGGAAATAGATCGCTCCGCGGCGGTCGCGCCTGTGTGTGGCGTCGTCGCGGCCTTAAGGCCGCGCAGTGCAAGAAACGTTCCGTAGATGTAGTTGACGCCCCAGCGGCCGTACCAGCTTCCGTCGCGCTCCTGCGTACGCAACAGGAACTGCACGCCGCTTTGGATCGCCGAATGGTCCGGTGCCAGTCCCGATTTTGACAGAGCTTCGAGAACGCGCCCAGTGATGTCGGGGCATGTCGGGTCGAGCATCGCGTTGTGGTCCGCGAAGGGCACCTTGTTGAGAATGCCCCAATCGTTATCGACATCGAACGCCGCCCAGCCGCCGTCGCTCGACTGCATGCCGAGCAGCCACTGGATGGCGCGCCGCTCCACGCGCTGCTGCCGCGCGGGATCGGATGCCTTGGCGTGCATCAGAGCCAGCAGCACCATCGCAGTGTCGTCGATATCGGGATAGTATTCGTTGGCGAACTCGAAGGCCCAACCGGAAGGCTCGAGATTCGGGCGCTTGATGCTCCAGTCGCCTTTGCGCCGGACCTCTCTATCGAGCAGCCAATCGGCGCAGCGCGTCAGCTTTTCCGGACTCGGCGCTTCCGGGTGGTGCCGCGCAAACTCGCCCAGCGCATAGGCGCAGATCGCCGTGTCCCATACGGGCGACACGCAAGGCTGAAACTGGAAACGGGTCTCGGTCTCGAGCAGCAGATTCTCAAAATGCCGGATGCTGTTGACGAGATCGGGATGATCCGGCGCGTAGTTCAGCGAATCCAGCGCCATGATGAAGTACATCATGGACGGATAGATTGCGCCCAGACCGTCGGAATAGCGCGTGCGTTCGAGCATCCAGCGCTCGGCTTCGCGGATCGCGCGGGCGCGAACATTCTTGAGGCCACGGCGCTCCCAGATCTTCATCGCGCGGTCGACATTGTGAAAGATGACGGAAGCAGTATCGCGACGCGGCAGCGAAAGTTTCTTGTTGGGATGCAGCAGTTCGTCGATCTGGATTCCGTTCGGCGCGGGCCTAGTCTTGCCAATCGCCTGCACGATCGAGAGCGGAACGACGATCGCGCGCGTCCACGACGACATCTCGTAGAGAAGATCGCCGGGAGCCAGAACCATCTCCGGCGGAACGGTTGGAACATGCTTTCGCGGGAACAGGCCGAACAGGCTGAAGTTGAGCTTGGTGTAACTATTGCAGGCTTGCAACCCGCCGAGCGCGAGCACGCGTTCGCGAGCTTTGCGCATCGGCTCGCTTTCGGCATGCACTCCCGCAATCTTCATCGCGGTATAGGCGCGAGCGGTGGCGTTCACTTCCGCGCCGCCGCCGGGATAGATGTGCCAGCCGCCATCGGGCAACTGACGATCAAGAATCGACTGTACGGCTTTGTCGATGCGCCGCCGTGACGGGGGATTCCAATCCGCGGCCGGGTTGGCTGGATGCAACCAAAGTTGCAGCAGGATGTAATCGGATTCGAGCGTCGAATCCGCAGTCAGTTCGCCGCACCAGTAGCCCTCAGCAGTTTGGATCTCGAGGAGCGCGGCTGCGCTGGCACGGGCCGCCTGTGCATGCTTCTGATGACGCACTGCAGTCGCCCGCGCGGCGGCTGCGAGGATGTCGCTATTCTTGCGCCGCTCGCCGGGATTCACCCAACCCATGGAGCCCATCCGTCTATTGTACGCGCGTGCGGGCGAGGCGGTTTCAGGCAGCTGGAATGGGTGTGCATTGCGATCGGAAGGTACGACTGGATGAGACTGGATGACAGTGTCGGAACGGACGCGAATCGCAGGAGCGGGACGCCATGCTTCCAGGGCATCGGCGTAGCTATTCAGGCGCTCATCGATTACCGAGGGCCGCGGGCTCACTGCGGTTTGAAGCTGATGTCGGATTCGGCTCCGAACTTGCGATAGTTGCGGAAGTCGATGACGTTGCGGCTGCATTGGTTGGAGCCTCGAATGCAGCTTAGGTTCTCCGAATGCGTCGGGAGCAGGAAGTTGCCGCTCGCGATGCGGACGAAGTCGTAGTCGGTGGCGGATTCCACGGTGTCGATGGGGAACTCCTTTGGCATGTTCCTCGCTTGCATTTCGATGCGGAGGACGCGTGCGGTTTCTTTGTCGATCCAAACGGTGCCGCGGTAGGCGGGGCGGTAGCTCTGGCCTTCGGCAATGATCTGCCAATGCGAGTTGGGCTGCTCAACCAGGAAGCCGTAGATTTTGGCGGTTCGGTGGGCAATCGTTTCCGTGCCGCGCGGGCGGAAGTCGGCGTTGGTTGCGGGCGAGAAGAGATCCTGAAGGACGGTTGCGAATTCGCCGGTCGACCAGGAACCTGTTTCTTCGATCTTGCCCTTGGGCGGCTTGCCGTTCAGGAGAATGTTGCGATACTGCTCGCGGCCATTCTCGTAGACGAGGTCGGTTTGGATGTTGTCCTGGGGATTCCAACTAGCCTTTGCAGACGTGCTGTAGAAGCGCGTGGTCAACTGCTTGACGACGTAGTTGGGCAGCGTTTCGACGAAGGTGGTGGCCATCTCGCGAGCTTGCTCGATAAAGGGGTCGACTTCACGGTCAGGCTGGTTCGGTTGATTGGGCCGGTCGGATTCCGATTCGGGAGTGCGCTGGGTATTTGCTGCTCCTCGCTCTTCCATGGCGGCGCGGCCGCCGGAGACGGATTGCCCGGCGCTCGCGCGATCAATGGGACGGGCATCGGCGATCTCTACTTCGTCAGACGAGGACTTGCGCGCCGCGGGCTTACCGCGAACGAGCTTTGGCGCGTCGGGGTCGCGGGTCGAGGCGGAGCGGACTTCGGTGGGATTGGTAACGGTTTCTTCTTGGTCTTCCGCCGGCTTGGGCTTTCGGCTATCGACAGTCTTGGCCGGGGCATCGGATGCCGATCCTGGGGCTCGCTTGAGCTTCGGGCGACCGTCGTCATCGGATGTCGCCGAGCCCGAGCGGGCCGATTCGGTGGTCGCGGAACCGGAAGAGGATCCGGCAGCGCGCTTCATACGCGGGCGGTCGGGGTCGTCACTCGATCGCGGCGTGGGGGCCGGTTCGTCGTCGCTCATCTTGATATCGTCGCCGATGGGGCGGCGGGCGGCTGCTCGTTCAGAAGGAGTTCCGCCCTTTTCAAAGGTCACACGAATGGCCGAAAGACGACCGCGGTCGTCCTGGGAGGCTTCGATGAAGAGGTGATCGCCGGGTTGCAGGTCGTCGGGATTTAGAATTTTCGCGCCCTCCAAGTACTTGGTTGTGGAGGAATGCTTGACGTGGACTGTGCGCTTGTCATCGGTTTCGAGGATGAGTTCCCTGTCGTCGTACTTGCGAAGGAGCCCGCGTAGGCTCGCGGTGGGCGTCGCGTCTTCGGCGCTTTTCTTCTTGCCGCGGGGGATCGACGGGATGCTGGTGCCGCCAGTGCCACGAGGGTTGGTGGGGTCCTGGCCCGGAGGGTATCGGCCTGGCGGATAGCCGCCGCCGGGATAGCCTCCACCGCCCGGAATCGGGAACTGGGGGAGCGCGGCGCTCGCGGCGAACGCCAGGAAGACACTGATCCGGATGCTGCGCATAAGAGATTGCCTTTTCGACGGGAGCCTGCGTCGTCAGGTTACCAGCAATCGCGGTGGGGCTCAATGGCCGCGTTCGTTCCCAGGCATCGGGATACGAGGAATCCGCGATCTCAGGCCGGGAGTCGCCCGCTCGAGATGGAAATGGCCGCAGCCCTTTTGGGGCGGCGGCCATAGACTCTTTCGATATGGGTAAGGCGCGATCGGAGGCGCTTGCAAGCAGCCGAACCGGATCTCGCAGAGGATGGTGCTACTCGACCGGCTGATTTCGCATCGGATCGGCGCTTGAAAAAGCGGGAAGATCCAGGTCCTCTTCGAGAGGCGACAATACGAAATCGTCTTCGCCGGTTGAACCGGGTTTCTCTTCTTTCTTCCGCTCCAGGCGCTTGGCCTGTTTGTCGCGGGATTTCTCCATGCGAGCGGCTTCTTTTTGTCTTTTATTAAAGGTCGTACGTGAACGTGTGGCCATCGGCCGTGTCCTCCTTCAAAGTAGAAGCCCCGCAAGAGCGCGGGGCTTGCGAGAAATCAAAATCCCAACAAGACTACCAGCGCTTGGGACGGCGATCGCCGCCGCCGCCACGGCCGCCGCCGCCGCCACCACCACCTTCGGTCTTGGGGCGAGCTTCGTTCACGTTGATGGCGCGGCCACCAAGGTTGGCGCCGTTGAGCGCGGCAATTGCCTGCTCGGCTTCGTGTGCGTTGGACATTTCGACGAATCCGAATCCACGCGAGCGGCCGGTGTCACGATCAGTGACGAGGCTAACGCTCTCCACAGTCCCGTGTTGTTCGAACAGCGCGCGCAAGGATTGCTCGGTGGCCCCGAAATCCAAATTACCTACAAACAGTTTTTTCAAAATGATCTCCTTACATTTGACGGCGGGCAGTTCGTAGCTGAATGGAATTCGGCCAAGAGGCGGGACAATCAAACGCCCTTGTAGTGTAACAGGTTTCGGCGGGACCCTCAAATTTCGGTCAAAATAGCAGCAGAAGCGAGGCTGAGCTTACTTGATCTCTTCCGGGAAGAGCGCGTAGCCTTCGACCGGAGGGTAGAGCTCGCGCAGCAATTCGAGGCGCTTACGGAGGTAGCGGCTAGGGAGTTGGCGAGGGCCGGTTTCGACGTCGATATCACAGCACAGACCGTGCATGTAGAGCGTCAGGCTATCGATAAACGACTGGCGGAGATAGGCGGTGTAGGCAGGGCTCTCTTTGCGCGCGCCTTTCTGGCGGCGGAGCAGCGTCTGTTTGGCGGTCCAACTGGCGTCGTCGACCTCGCCGTGGGCGTCGGCGCTCAACTCCTCGCGGATCAGGCGAGTGTAGGCGCTGCGGACGGTATCGGTCCACTTATCGGCCAGAAGGGCAGCGAGGCGGCGGTAGAGGCGATAGTGATACTCGGCGACTTCCTGATCTTTGAGCGCGAACACGAGGACTGCTTCGCCTTCGAACCGCAGGTCGCTATCGAGCGAGGCGCGGCGTTCGGCGGGCTTTTCCATGGTGACGTACTCGGCGGCGGCCTTGCCGTTGGTCTTGCCGGTCTTCTCGATATAGGGGACAAGAAGGATGCGGAGTTTGGGCAGTTCCTTCGCGATGGCGGGCGGCAAGGCGGCGATGGGCTCTTCGACGTATTCCTTCAAATCTTCTTCGCTCATGGGCGCGGAGGCGCAGAAGTAGGACACGGAGCCGGAGAGGGGAATCATTTCGCCGCGCATGCGTTCGACAAATTGCCGGACGCTGACCTTCGCAGGGCTTCCCGAGACGGGAGGGGCAAAATCGGTTTTGGTGAGTTCGGAACGATCGGGTGCGGACATCTGAGGCTTCCCCTCCAGTGTACCGCGCCCTTGGTCAAGGTCCGGGCGAATGTTGGGGCGGGGCAGCCCGATGGTGGAATACTAGAAGAGACGTGCCCCTCAAGATTCTCGTCTCCGCCGGCGAAGCCTCGGGCGATCTCTACGTTTCGCACGTGGTGGACGCGCTGCGGCGCAGGCACCCGGATGCAGTCTTCTTTGGTTGCGGCGGACCGAAGATTCGTGCGGCGGGCGTGCGGATTGTGGTGGAGCGGATATCCGTGGTGGGGCTGGTCGAGGTGGTGCGGCACCTGCCGGCGATTTATGGCGAGTTCCGAAAGCTGATCCGCGCCGCCGAAACGGAGAAGCCGGATCTGGCGATTCTTTGCGACAGTCCCGATTTCAATCTGCGCGTAGCGCGGCGCTTGAAGAAGATGGGCGTACGGGTGGTGTATTTGATTGCGCCCCAGGTGTGGGCGTGGCGGCAGGGGCGGGTGCGGGCGTTTCCGGCGTTGATGGATTTGCTGTTGTGCATCTTTCCTTTCGAGGAGCCCTGGTTCCGGCGGCACGGGGTTCGGGCGGTGTACATCGGGCATCCGCTGGCGCGGATCGTGCGGCCTGCGGGAAAAGTACAGATTCCGGAAAATACGGTGGCGGTGCTGCCGGGAAGCCGGCCGGGCGAGGTCGCGCGGCATCTTCCGGTGTTGCTGCGGACGGTCGAGATTTTGCGCGCGGACGATAGCGGGTTGCATTTTGCGCTGGCCCTGCCGGAAGGCTTTCCCGCCGCAGTCCTTGCACATTTTTCGGAACGCATTTCCGCCGCGGCCATCCAAGTGATTGCGGGGGCCACCTGGGACGTGCTGGCACAGGCGAAAGTTGCGCTGGCGGCATCCGGTACGGTGACAATGGAGGGGGCGATGCTCGGCACCCCGATGGTGACCTTTTACCGGGTAAACGCGCTAAGTTGGTTTTTGGGGCGCTGGCTGGTACGGGTTCCTCATCTGACAATGGTGAATCTGATTGGGGTCAACCGCGAGGGGAGCGGGGGCGTCCAATGGGAAGAATCCAGGCGGGTGGTCAGCGAGTGGATTCAGGGCGAGATGACGTCGGCGAATTTGGTTGGCGCGGTTCAACATCTATTGCAGGATGACGCCGCTCGCGGTCAAATGCGGCGGGATCTTGAAGCGGTCGCGAATCAGTTGCGCGGTGAACTGGATCCGATGGAGAAGGCAGCGAGTCACATCGATGAGCTATTGGCGAAGCAAGTCATGCGGAAGGATTCTCAACATGTTCCGTGGTAGGGCACAGACGGGGTTTGTGATGGCCGCGCTGCTGTGTGTGGTATTCACGCAGGGCGTCGTCTATGCGCAGCAGGAACGGCGCGCATCGCGGATCGATGTGGAGCACTACACAATCGACGCCGAGATTAATCCGCGGACGCAGGCACTGACTGCGACCGTGCAGATGCGGTTTACGCCGCTGGAAGACGCGACCAGTCTACAGTTTGAGTTCAACAATGCGCTGAGCGTTCCCCGGATCACGGATGATTCAGGGCGAACGTTGCAAGCTTCGCGAGCGGCGGAAAATTCGCAGATCCGGTTGTCGCTGCCGGACGCGCTGCCGAAAGGCAAGTCGAGCACGTTGACCTTCACCTACGACGGGCGGCTGACTGGTACCGAGGAGTCGCCGATCTACGGTATCAAGTTCGCGGCGATCCAGGCGGATCATGCGTTTCTGATGTATCCGTCGCGGTGGTTTCCAGTGAATGAGTACAGCGTCGACCGGTTCACGTCGGACATTCGCATCGTCGTGCCGGCCGGGTTCAAGGCGGTTGCGAGTGGCTTTCCGAGTTCCGATACGGCGCCTACCGACAAAGTAGCGTATCGCTTTAAATCGACGACGGCGTCGTTTCCGGGCAGCATTGCGGTAGTCAAGGGCGAAGCAAAGCCGGTTTCATCGGGCGGCGTGGTGACAACCTTCTACTTGCGAGATACAGCGTCGATGGCGGGCGCGTATGGCGAAGAGATCGGCAAGGTGATGGTGTTTCTCACCAGCCTATACGGGCTCGCTCCGAAAGCAAACCTGACGGTGGTCGAGACGGAGAACGGCGCTCCCGAAGGCTACTCCGCTCCGGGGATATTATTCCTATCGCCGCGCGCCATTGGAACCAGCGTCCGATCCGATCTGTTGGTGAACCAGATCGCGCGGCAGTGGTGGGGCAACATGGTCTCGCCGTCGTCGCGAAATCATTTGTGGTTCGTAAATGGGTTGACACGCTACGCGGAGCTACAGTACCTGGAGCAAACCAATCCAGGGCTGTTCGAGATCAAGATTCGCGATGCTTACATTGAAGCGTTGACGGTGGAACAGCCGCCACTCATCCAGTCGGCGCGCTTTGAAGACTATTCGCCAGAATACTGGGCGGCGACGGGCGGCAAGGGCGCGGCGATTCTGAACATGCTTCGATACGTCGCCGGCGACGAAGCGTTCCTCAAAATTCTGAAAGCGTTCCCGGATCAGTTCGCGAACAAAGCGGCGTCCACAAACGATTTCAAGAAGGTCGCCGAGACGATTCTCGGCGAGAGCCTGGCTTGGTTCTTCACGGAATGGATCGAGTCGAGCGGCGCTCCGGAATTCAAGATGGACTATACCGTCTTCCGCACGCAGAAGGGTTTCCGCGTGCTGGGTAAAGTGATCCAAGACCTGGATACGTTCCGCATGCCGGTCGATGTGCGGATCGAGACCGAAGGCAATCCGGAAGAGAAGCGTGTCGAAGTCGTCGGCACCTCGAGCGAGTTCGTCGTCGAGACATTTGGTAAGCCAAAGGCGGTACAACTAGACCCGAAGAACAAGGTGCTGCGGTTCTCGAACGATATTCGTGTGTCGGTCGCGATCCGGCGCGGCGAACAGTTCGCCGAGATCGCCGAGTACCCGGATGCACTCAAGGAATACCAGAAAGCGCTGGAAGTGCAGCGGAATTCGTCGCTCGCGCACTACCGCGTCGGCGAGGTATTCTTCCGGCAGAACAACTGGCAGTCCGCGGCTAATGAATTCCGCGAGGCGCTGTCGGGAGATTTGACGCCGAAGTGGACCGAAGTCTGGAGCCACATTCAACTGGGCAAGATCTTCGACATTACGGATCAGCGCGAGCGCGCGGTGAACGAGTACCGCCAGGCGATCCGGACGAAGGACAACACGCAGGGTGCGCTCGAAGAGGCCGGAAAGTACGTGACTGCTCCGTACAAGCGACCGGCGTCGACAAACTAGCGGTGTGCGGCTCAAAGGCTGCACGATCACATAGCGGCTCCCCGACGGGCGGGGTTATAGCCAGTGGCGTTTGGCGGAGCGGCCCCCGACAACAACCCCGCCCCTCAGGCTCAGTGCACCCGCTCGCTTACGCTCGCGGTTCTTCGTGGAGAGGGGCGCTCGCTGATGGCGGTCATGACGCGCGCGTCCCTGACTTCGTTCGCGGTTCTTTGCTCGCGAGTGGCCGGAAGATTTTCTCACCTTACGCTCGCGGCTCTTCGGGGGGGGCGCTCGCTTACGCTTGCGGTTCTTCAGCGTGGGCGCTCGCTGAGATCGGACAACACTTTCACTACTTGTTCTTCTGGCTAAGCTGCTTCGGGTACACCATCAGCCCCGTCTCCGACGCGCGATAGATCTTGTACAGAATCTCGTTGGTCGGCAACTGCTGCTCCAGGAAATCCGCGCCGTCCGCCGTGATGATGAAGCTCGACCGGTCATCCTGCATGATCAGCTTCTTCGCCTTGAGATACCAGATCGCGAACAGCAGATGCTCGCGCGGAAACGCCATCAGGTTCTCGAGATCGAGCAGGGACAGTGCGGCGAAATCGGGATTCGCCCGGCGCTTTGAATACAGCAGACACAGCAAGCCGATGCGGATCTTCGATTCCGCGTCGATCCCGTCCGTAAATTCCTTACTCAGGAAGATGGTCAGCGCTTGCGTCGGCTGGACTTCGAACTGCTTGTCGTACTCCGCCCGCCGCACTGGATCGCGCAGCGTTTCGTGCGCTTCCTGCAGCTTCAAAAAGCGCTCCGCGTCGCCAGTAACCGGATTGTCCGGATGATAGCGTTTCGCGAAAATGCGAAACACGCGTTCGACGGTTTCACCCTCGGCGTGAGGGCTGATCTGCAACAGATCGTAGTAATTAAAGGGTACCTGACGCATCACGTACTTCCACGGTACGGCTAATGTCGGCGCCCGACAATGCGGTGTTCGCCTTATTTACTGCGAAATTCCCATTGCCGTCAAGATAAACGAGTAATCGAACGCGACCTCTTTGATCTGCTCGTACCGCCCGGACGACCCGAAATGCCCGCTTCCCATCTGGATCTTTAAGAGCAGCGGATTCGCGTCCTTGCGCTTGGCGCGCATCGAGGCCGTCCACTTCGCCGGCTCCCAATACGACACGCGCGGATCGTTCAATCCGCCGGTGACCAGCATCCACGGATACTGTTTTGCACCGTCGACGTTCTCATAGGGCGAGTACGTCTTCATATACTCGTAGGCTTTCTTGTCCGCCTCTGGATTGCCCCATTCCTCGTACTCGGCCACCGTCAGCGGCAGCGTCGCGTCGGAAATCGTATTAATCACGTCGACGAACGGCACCTTCGCCACGACCGCGCGGAACAGATCCGGCCGCATGTTCGTCACCGCGCCCATCAGCAATCCGCCCGCGCTGCCGCCCATGATCGCGAGACGGTCGGACGAGGTGTACTTCTGCGTCTCCAGGTACTCTGCAGCCGTGACGAAATCGATAAACGTATTCTTCTTGGTCTGGAGTTTGCCTGCATCGTGCCAACTCTTGCCGAGGTCGCCTCCGCCGCGGATGTGCGCGATTGCGCAGACAAACCCGCGATCGAGCAGCGCCAGCCGCGACGCCGAAAATGTGGGATCGGTCGAAATGCCGTACGATCCATAGCCATACAGGAAGCCGGGCGCCGTGCCGTTTTGCACGAAACCTTTCTTATAGACCAATGAGATCGGAACTTTTACGCCGTCGGGCGCCGTCGCGAAGATGCGCTCCTGCGCGTAGAGCGACGCGTCGAAGCCCGGAACTTCCGTTTGCTTCTTCAACGTTTTGGTCCGTGTCGTCATGTTGTAGTCGAACACCGACGACGGCGTCACCATGGACGCGTAGCTGAAGCGAACCAGCGGTGTATCGAACTCCGAATTGCTCGATGTGCTCGCGGTGTAGGTGGGCTCGTCGAACTCCACATAGTGGAACGCATTCGACTTCAGATCCATCACGCGCAGCTTCGGCAGACCTTGATGGCGCTCTAGAACGACCATGTAGTCTTTGAACGCATCCAGGTTCTCGACCGAGATACCTTTGCGAGCGGGCAGTACTTCTTCCCACTTCGCCTTCGTCCGATCCGCGACCGCAGCGCGAACGACACGAAAATCCGGAGCGCCGTCTTTCGTCCGGATATAGAAATAATCGCCGTGATGCTCAACGTCGTACTCAATGCCTTGCGTGCGCGGCAGCACGGGCTCAAAGTTCCCGCGCGGTGTATCGGCGCTGAGGAACCGTATTTCCGTTGTCAACGCGCTGCCCAATTGAATGAACAGATACTTCTTGCTCCGCGACTTCGCCAGTTGCAGCGAGAATCGCTGGTCGGTCTCGTGATAGACCAACGTGTCTTTCTTCGTGCCCAGGGTGTGCCGGAACACTTTGTAGGGCCGCTTCGCATCGTCGAGCACGGTGTAGAATAACGTCTTGTTGTCGTTCGCCCATTCCATCGTGTAGTAGCTGTTCTCGATCTTGTCGGCAAGCAGATTGCCCGTCGCCAGATTCTTTACGTAGGTCGTCATCACTTCATCGCCCGACGTGTCGGTCGAGTACGCCACCAACTTCTGATTCGGGCTGACACTGAAGTTGCCGACGAGGAAATACTTGTGACCCTCCGCGATCTGGTTGACGTTGAGCAGAACTTCCTCTGCCGCGGACTCGCTCCACTCCGGACCATTCGCGCCTGCGACGGCCTTCTTGCGGCAATAGATGGGATACTGCTGCCCCTTCTCGGTGCGCGTGTAGTAGAACAAGTCCCCGCGCCGCGTCGGAACGCTGAGGTCAGTCTCTTTGATGTGGCCGAGAATCTCGGCGTAGAGCTTCGACTGCAACTGATCGGTGTTCTTCATCACCGCCTCGGTGTAGCGGTTCTCCGCTTCGAGATAGGGAATCGTGTCGGGATCCTTGCGGTCGCGCAACCAGAAGTAGTTGTCGGTGCGCGTCTCGCCATGCTGCGTAATCTGCTTTGGAACGATCTTGGCGACAGGGGGCTTCAGGTTCGAGTCGGCGGCAAACAAGGATGCGCTCATGAGAGATAGAGTGATCGAGAGAAAGGTCTTCATACTTCCTTCCCTCTAGTGTAGTGCGGCTCAGATCCCGCGCAGAATCGAGGGTATAAATTGAACTGTGTAAACGGCCACCGAAAGGATCACACAGGAGACCCGATGGCTATGGACCTCAAACTCATCGACAAGTTGCTGGCGGACTACAAGAAGCCAGAAGACATCCTAGGCGAAAACGGTCTGCTGAAGCAGCTGACCAAAGCGCTACTGGAGCGGGCCATTGTGCACCAGCGGTGCGGGCATCGTTGAACTACGTATCGTCAAAACAGCGCAAGGCAGTGGCCGCGGATTTACAAGCGATTTACCGCGCCAGCACGGTCGAAGATGCCGAACAGCGGCTCGATGAGTTTGCCGTGAAATGGGATGGAACGTATCCCACGATCAGCCAGATGTGGCGCCGGAACTGGGAGCATCTTACGCCGTTCTTCGCCTACCCGGCCGACATTCGCAAGGTGATCTATACCACCAACGCAGTCGAGTCGCTGAATATGAGCTTGCGCAAGGTGATCAAAACCAGGGGATCGTTCCCCCACCAGGAAGCCGCCTAATCCCCCACCACGCATGCTTACTTCTCCAAGCAAGAGCCCAAAGTGTGCCCGGAGCCCACACCGCCAGCCCCGCACCCCGACCGTAACGTCGCGCGTACTAATCCCCCCGAGGCGCGACCGTAAGGTCGCGCGTACTACACAAGAAGAACGCTGACCGCAGGTTTTTGCCGTCGGGCGGGTCCGCTTACTACGCCCGACTTCGTCGGGCTTCGTGCGCGGCTCGATGCTGTGGGTTTCGCTGCTGTTGGCCGCTCACCCGCTTACTGCGCCCGACTTCGT
>JAYVTO010000247.1:0-38689 GCA_043788745.1 Acidobacteriaceae bacterium | reverse complement strand
GCTGCAATTGGCTTCTGGCGGTCATGACGCGCTGCAGGCATCCGCTCACTTCCCGTAACGGGCAGGCTGTTCGCGGTTCTTTGCTGGCGGGTGGCCGGGAGGGCGCGCGGCTTGGATTTCGCGCTTTTGTTGTGCTCGGCTTGCTTCCGCGACTGGTTTCCGGTGGTTATGGCGCGGGCCAATCGTCCGGGAGTTTGGTCGTGGAATAAACTAGGCCTTCTTGAAAATCGGCATTCCGCCGCGATCTTCCGCCTGCAGGACTTTGTCGCCGATCGCGACACGGTCGCCGTCGATGCGGACGGATTTGCGGCCGCCGCTGTCGAGGGTCACGATGGCGATCTGATAAGGAGCCTCTTCGACGAACTGTGAGGGAGGGGCGTGGACGACGGTTTCGGTGTAGACGGTTCCGGTCATTGTTGTTCTATTGTACCGGGTTGTTGTATTGTACCGGGCTTGCGTGTTGGGAGCGGTGGGTACGATCGGACGAGGTACGGCGGCGGATTCGGGTCTGATTCGCGCGATGCATTCGGTTTACAAGAAGTCGGGGCTCGATCCGGTGCAGTGGCCGCGCCTGGCTGGTTCGTGGCCGGGGTACATGTTTACCAGCGATCCGCTGCGGTTGCCCGCGGGGTATTTCGGCCTAGGGCACGGTTCGGGAGCGCATGCGCCGGACGAATAAGGGCATGATCGCGGGTGAAGGAAGAATATTTCCATCCGTAGCCATGGCGGCCAAATTCTTCAAGAGCTGATCCGTAACAGACAGGCCAGCGGGCTGGCCTGTCCGGTCTTCGGCGCCGATGAGCAAGGAACCGGGCAGCCGGGAATTCGGAAGGTCGATGGAGAACGTACACACCGCTTCGCTGAACTTCGCGGTGTCAGTCGTCGAAACAGTACGTTCGTCGCGAAACGATTCCAGGTCAGCGAGTACGGCGAGCCGCTCTGGCTCCGTGATGATCGGGGCGTTATGGTTTTCTCTAGCGCCGCGCTTTGTCGATTCGCAAATCCGCGATGTTCACGAGGTCGGTGGGGTAGTTCCCGGTGTAGCAGGCGTGGCAGTAGTCGTTGTTGTCGTTGACGGCGTTCTTGAGGCCGTCGAGGGACAGATACGCGAGTGAATCCGCTTCGACGAAGCGCCGGATCTCGTCTATCGTGCTGTTGGCGGCGATGAGCTCGCCTTCGCTCGGAGTGTCGACTCCGTAGAAGCATGGGGCTACGGTCGGCGGGCAGGCGATGCGGATGTGAACTTCCCGGGCTCCAGCCTTGCGGACCATTCTTACGATTTTTTTGCTGGTGGTTCCTCGCACGATCGAGTCGTCGACGAGGATGACTCGGCGGCCTTCGAGCAGGTGGCGAATCGGATTCAGTTTCAGCTTGACGCCGAAATCACGGATGGCCTGCGACGGCTCAATAAACGTGCGGCCGACGTAGTGGTTGCGGATCAGCGCCTGGCGGTACGGGATTCCGGATTCCGAAGAATAGCCGAGGGCGGCGGCGTTGCCGGAGTCGGGGACGGGGACGACGACGTCGGCGTCAACGGCGGATTCGACGGCGAGGAGGCGGCCTAACAGTTCGCGGGTTTGCTGCACGGGCCGGCCGAAGACGAGCGAATCCGGGCGCGCGAAGTAGACGTGCTCGAAGACGCATTGGGTCGGCTGATTCGGCGGGGCCCACAGCTCGCGCGTGACGCCTTCCGGTCCGATGATGACCATTTCGCCGGGGCGGACGTCGTTCATGTACGTCGCGTCGATCAGGTCGAAGGCGCAGGTTTCGGACGCAAATACGTAGGCTTTGCGGCCACCGGATAGTTCCATTTGTCCGAATGCAAGGGGACGGAATCCATTGGGGTCGCGCGCGACGATGACGCGATCCTCGGCAAGGAACACGAGCGAGAATGCGCCTTCCAGTTGTAGCAGCGCGTCACGCAAGGCAGCGGCGAGCGTGCGTTCCTTCGAGTGCGCGACCAGATGCAGAATGACTTCAGTATCGCTCGATGCCTGGAAGATGGCTCCGTCTCTTTCGAGTGATTTGCGGAGTTCGACGGCGTTGGTGATGTTGCCGTTGTGTGCCACTGCGACGCGGCCCTTGTTACACGACACCGCGAATGGCTGCGCGTTCAACAGGACCGTATCGCCCGCGGTCGAGTAGCGCGTGTGGCCGATGGCCATGTGGCCTGGCAGGGAACCGATACGCTCGGGCGTGAAGATTTCGGCAACGTGACCCATCTCTTTGTGCAGGTGGATTTCGCGACCGTTGCTCGAGGCAATTCCGGCGCTCTCCTGCCCGCGATGCTGCAGCGCGTAGAGGCCGAGATAGGTGAGGTTCGAAGCCTCCGGATGGCCGTAGACGGCGAAGACGCCGCACTCTTCGTGGAGTTTATCGAACGGCACTTCTTCTTCGAAATCGAAAAGATCGTCTTGCAGGTCTCGGTTACGCATGAGCAAGTTCCAACTTTCCGGCGAGTGCTTCTTCAGACGACGCGCGCAGCGTCGCGACATCCACGGATACGAGTGTCGCTGAGGCGTTGGTTATGTGCAAGCGGGCGTTTTGCGTTGCGCCGATGCGCAGGGCTTCGACGTTGTGCCTGGCTGCGATCTCCTGGACACGGACCAATTGCCCGGTGCTAAGCAGCACGCGCGAGGGGCCTTCGTGGAAGAGGAGCAGTTCGGGCGGCAGCGAAGAGTGGAGAGCGATTTCGGCACCGACGCCTTGGGCGCTGGACTCTGCAAGTGCGACTGCGAGTCCACCGTCCGCAAGATCGTGGGCGGAATCGGCGAAGCCCTCATTGACGATGTCGCGGATCGCCGCCTGGACTCGTTTTTCGTAATCCATATGGAGCGCGGGCGGCAGGCCCCACAAATCCTTGAGGAGAACTTTGGCGAACTGCGTTCCGCCGAGGCGTTGCTGATCCGCGCCGCCAACTCCGCCGAGCAGCACCACGTCTCGGCCTGGCTGGGCAAACGCAAGAGGCGGCGGCGCGGCGGTCTTCATCAGACCAACAATGCCAAGTACCGGCGTGGGCCAGATGGCATCGCCAAGCGTCTCGTTGTACAGCGAGACGTTACCGCCGGTGATCGGCGTATCGAAGTGAATGCAAGCCTCGCTGAGGCCTTCGATCGATTCGACGAGCTGCGCCATAATCTCGGGGCGCTCCGGATTGCCGAAGTTCAAGTTATTTGTAGCCGCGACCGGCGTCGCGCCAACAACGGAAAGGTTGCGGCAGCATTCCGCGACGATAAGCTTCGCGCCTTCGCGCGGTGACAGCAAGCAGTAGCGGGCGTTGCCGTCGAGGGACATCGCGATGGACGTTTGCGTATCTTTGATGCGCACGATTGCGGCGTCGCGACCAGGTCCGGCGACGGTGTTGGTGCGAACCTGATAATCGTACTGCTGCCAGATCCAGCGCTTGCTGCAGAGATCTGCGGAGGAGACGAGCGCGAGCAGATCCTCAGTGTAGTTGCGGTTGGCGAGCTTGGTAGCGCTCGCGGCCGGCATATCGAGCGGCGCGGGCCGATACGGCGCTACGTTGTGCGGCCGATCGTAGATCGGCGCTTCTTCCGCGAGATCATGATTGCGAATCTCGGCCACGATCTCGCCGTGATTACGCACGCGCAGCATGCCATCGTCGGTAACGGTTCCGATGGTGACTGCATCGAGGCCCCATTTCTTAAAGACATCGAAGACTTCCTGCTCGCGACCCTTCTCGGCGACAAGCAGCATGCGCTCCTGCGATTCGGAAAGCATGATCTCGTAGGGCGTCATACCTTCCGCGCGCTGCGGAACGTACTGCAAATCGAAGTCGATGCCCGTGCCGGCGCGGCTGCCCATTTCGCAGGTCGAACACGTCAGTCCGGCTGCGCCCATGTCCTGAATGCCGACGATCGCGCCGGTTTTCATCGCCTCGAGACAGGCTTCGAGAAGAAGCTTCTCCAGGAACGGATCGCCGACCTGTACGTTGGGCCGGTTTTGCATCGCCTCTTCGGTGAACTCCGCCGACGCCATCGAAGCGCCGTGGATGCCATCGCGGCCGGTCTTGGCACCAACATAAATGACCGGATTGCCGATACCCGTCGCGCGGCCAAAGAAGATCTCATCGTGGCGGAACACGCCGAGCGCGAAGACGTTCACGAGCGGATTGCCGTTGTAGCAGGGTTCGAACACGCATTCGCCGCCGACGGTGGGCACGCCAAAGCAATTGCCGTAGTGCGCGATTCCGGAGACTACGCCTTCGAGGATGCGCTTGTTGCGATCGCCGTTCTGCGGATCGTCGAGTGGACCGAAGCGGATGGCGTCCATGACGGCGATGGGGCGGGCCCCCATTGTAAAGATGTCGCGAAGAATGCCGCCCACGCCGGTGGCTGCGCCCTGGAAAGGCTCGATAAAGCTGGGGTGGTTGTGCGATTCGATCTTGAACGCGATCGCGACGCCGTCGCCGATGTCGATGATGCCGGCGTTCTCGCCGGGTCCAACCAGGACACGCGCGCTCTTGGTTGGCAGCTTCTTCAAGTGCATGCGAGAACTCTTATAGGAGCAGTGCTCGCTCCACATGACTGTGAAGATGCCGGTCTCGGTTTCATTTGGTTCGCGGCCGAGAAGGCTCCGGACTTTGTCTAGCTCTGAAGGAGTGAGGTGGCTCATCGTGTGGTGACTGGGTTTTCGTGCGTCCCCTCCCTCGCGGGTGGGGTTGAGTGCTAAAACTGGACGCGATTCCTACGCGTGGATCGCTGCGACTGCGGAAGCGACCGACTGCAAAATCACAAGGCCGTCAGCGGAACCCATCAAAGATTCGACGGCGCGTTCCGGATGGGGCATCATACCGAGCACGTTTCGGCCTTCGCTAATGATGCCGGCGATGTCGCGCAGGCTCCCGTTCGGATTGTCCTGGTAGCGGAAGAGGACGCGATCCTCGGCTTCCAGTAGATCGAGCGTGCGGTCGTCGGCGAAGTAGCATCCTTCACCGTGGGCTACGGGCATTCGGAGCACCTGGCCTTTCGCCGCTCCCTGCGTGAAAGGAGAATTCGTGGATTGGACTTGGAGCGTAACGTCGCGGCAGACGAACTTCAGGTCGCGATTGCGGAGCAGCGCGCCGGGCAGCAGACCGCTTTCGCATAGAATCTGAAATCCGTTGCAGACGCCCATCACGAGTCCGCCGTCGTGGGCGAATTTCTTGACGGCGGTCATCACGGGAGAGAAGCGCGCGATCGCGCCGCAGCGAAGGTAATCGCCGTAGGAGAATCCGCCCGGAACGATCACGGCGTCCACCGCGCCTAGCGATTTGGAGTCGTGCCAGATGAAATCAGTCGGATGACCGAGGACTTGCGACATCGCGTACCACGCGTCGTGGTCGCAATTGCTGCCGGGGAATACGAGAACACCGAAGCGCATCGGGGAACTTTTAGTTTAGCAGCGTCGCGCGCCTAGCCCAAGCGATTTTTGAAATCGACGCACCCAGCCGGGAGGTCAGATAACCTGGGGGACGGCACCGACCTCAGGAAATTACGCCGTGGCTGGAGCGACAGCTTTCTTGCGCGTCGCGCGGCGCTTTTCGACGGGCGGCTGCCGGTCGCTCTTCTTCAGGTTGGCAATGACGATGCTGAGGACGAACTTCTTCTCGCCGTGGTCGTCGAACTTGATCACGATGTGATCCTCAGTGCAGGAGAGAACGGAGCCCAAGCCGAACTTGGGGTGCTCCACTTGCGCGCCCTGCGCAAACGGGGGTTTATATGCCATGTGGCGTAAATGCCTCTTAATTGATTGTAACAAAGAGAGTTAGGAATGTCGAGCGCTGACAGCGCTACGCGAGGAAACGCGCGCCTGGACGCACGCGTCGCACTCTTATGGAACGCGGTGGGTTGGGGAGCGGAATGGCCTCGCTGGTAAACGCTACCGGCAGAAGCGGCATCCATAAGGAAACGGTATCGGCGGCGGTGCACGCCAAACGAAAGCAAACCGACCCTCGTCCCGCTCCGCCTCTCAGCCGATTAGTATTGGAAGTGTGTAACGGATGATTCGAAGCCTTCTTTTTCTTCTCATCGCCTTCACCGCAACCGGGCAAGTGATTCCCGGACGGTACATTGTCGAATTCTCAGCGGAACCCGCGGCGACTGCCGTTTCCGCGGAAGGCCGCTCGCGGACCGCCGCGATGGCCGCCCGCCGGACCGCGATCCGCGCCCAGCACGACGCCGTTGAGAGGCAAATCACAGCCATGAACGGGCGCGTGCGCCATCGCGTCGAGAACCTGAGCAACGCCATGGTGGTCGAGATTGATGACGGGCGGGCGGACGAACTGCGTTCGCTCGACGGCGTGAAGTCGGTGCAGCAGGACGAGGTGGCCCGCCTTCATCTGGATCGCGCTGTCGCCGTTCACAAGATTCCCGAAGCCTGGAACGCTCTACCCGGCGGACGCGACAACGCAGGAGCCGGAATCAAGGTCGGGATCATCGACAGCGGAATCATGATCGACCATCCGGGGTTTCAGGACGATTCGCTGCTGCCGCTCGCGGGGTTCCCGAAATCCGACGTTGCGGGCAACCTCGCCTACACCAACAAGAAAGTGATTGTCGCCCGTAACTACTCGGTCGAGGTGGACGCTCGCGATATCAATGGGCATGGCACCGCGGTGGCAATGGCAGCGGCTGGAGTCTTCCATACGTCGCCGGCGGGCCAGATTGCAGGCGTTGCTCCCAAGGCGTTTTTGGGAGTCTACAAGGTAGCGAACGCGGCCGGAAGCTCCGCGTTCAGTTCATTTCTGGCGGCACTCGATGACGCGTTCGCAGACGGTATGGACGTGGTCAACTACAGCGCTGGCGCTGCGGTGACCACGAGCAGTTCGCTCGGAAGCATCTTCGTCGCCGGCGTCGAGCGCGCCGTCGGGGCCGGAATGCTGGTGGTGATCTCAGCGGGGAACAGCGGCCCGGAGGCGTCGACTGTAGGCACGCCCGGCATTGCGCCCTCCGCAATCACCGTAGCCGCGTCGGGAAACGAGCGCATCTTCCGCAACTCGGCAAAGCTCGGCGATAGCGACGCCTACGCGGCTCTAGTGGGCACAGGGCCGACTGCGACAGGCCTGGTAACTGGCACGCTTGTGGATCTGACGAAGCTTGGGGGCAACGGACTGGCCTGCGATCCGCTTCCGAAAGACGGCGTCAGCGGCAAAGTCGTGCTGATTCTGCGTGGAGATTGCACGTTCGAGACGAAATTGAATCTCGCTTCGGCCGCCGGCGCAATCGGCGCCGTCGTTTACAACAACCTGCCCAACTCTGCCCTGGTGCGCATGAACGTGGCCTCTGCGACGCTGCCCGCGATGTTCATTTCGGCCGAAGACGGGGCAGACGCGCGCGCCAAACTCGCGGTCGCGCCCAACATCGCTGTCGGACTCGATTTCTCGCCCTTCCTGCCCTTCACCGTGACCTCAAACCGCATGGCGAGCTTTTCGAGCGCCGGGCCTACGGCGGTGGCTACGCTGAAGCCGGACATCACGGCGGTCGGCACAAACTTCTATACCGCGACGCAAAAGACGAACCCTTCCGGCGAAGTCTACGACACTTCGGGTTGGATCGAAACGCAAGGCACCAGCTTCTCGGCACCGCTGGTAGCGGGAGCCGTGGCCCTGCTGAAAGCGGCTCGCCCCGGCCTGACGGCGCGGCAATATCGATCTCTGATCATCAACAGCGGTCGGCCTCTGCCACTAGGCGACACACTGGCGAATCCCGCAGTCGCAGGTAGCGGACTGCTCGACCTGCCGAGAGCGCTGGGAAGCAACCTCGCGGCGTCGCCCACCTCCATCGACTTCGGCGCGGCGGCCGGCAAAGTCAACGGAAGCGTGGATGTGGCGGTAACCAATCTCGGCGCTGCAACGGATACCTTCACGATCGCCATGGATTCCATCTCAGGGTCGACCTTCGCGGTGGCATCCGCTTCGACGATTACGCTCGATCCCGGCGCGACCCAAACGCTCAAGGTGACGTTGAACGGCGAAGCGCTCGACCCCGGCTCCTATGCGGGCTTCGTCCGATTGACGGGGACGACGGGTGCCACCGAAACGCGGATCCCATACTGGTTCGGTGCCGCGGGTAAGACGCCGTCGGCCATCGCAATCCTGCAAACCGCAGGCGGCCCTGCGCGGCAAGCAGTGACTCGCGCCATTGTCTTCCGCATCGTCGACCAAGCAGGCTTGCCGCTGGACGCGACACCAACCGTCGACCCGGACGCGTCGGGCGCGCGCGTCAGCGCTCTATACACAACGGGCGACATCCCCGGCACCTACGCGGTCGACGTGCGACTGGGGGCCACATCGCCAACCTTTACCATCACGGCGGGCGACGTAAAGCAAACCGTCCTTGTTCCCGTTAAATAACCATACTTAATCGTGGGCCGAGCGCTAGAATATTAGGCGTATGGCACTCAAAATTGGCATCAACGGATTTGGCCGCATCGGCCGCAATATCGTTCGCGCCGGGCTGCACAACGCGGCAGTGGAGTTTGTGGCCGCCAATGATCTCACCGACATTGCGACGCTCGCCCATCTGCTGAAGTATGACTCCATCCTCGGCAAGCTCGACGAGGAAGTGAAGATTGACGGCGACGCGATCCTGGTAGGCGCAAAGCGCATCAAGATCCACGCGATCAAGGATCCGGGCGAGATCGACTGGTCGGCTTCGGGCGTGCAAGTCGTCATCGAATCCACCGGTCACTTCACGGATGCAAAAGCGGCCGCGATGCACATGCGCGGCAGCGTGAAGAAGGTGATCATTTCGGCGCCCGCGAAAGACGAAGACATCACAATCGTCATGGGCGTCAACGACGGCGTCTACGACCCTGCAAAGCACAACGTCATCTCGAACGCGTCTTGCACAACGAACTGCCTGGCGCCGTTCGTCAAAGTGCTGCATGAGAAATTCGGCATCGAGAAGGGCTCGATGACCACAATCCACAGTTATACGAACGACCAGAACGTTCTCGACTTCCCGCACAAGGATCTGCGCCGGGCTCGCGCGGCGGCGTTGAACATGATTCCGACCACAACGGGCGCAGCCAAGGCGATCGGCCTCGTGATGCCGGAGTTACTCGGCAAGCTCGACGGATACGCGATGCGCGTTCCGACTCCCGACGTCTCCGTCGTGGATCTTGTCGTGATCCTCAAAACGCCGACGACGACCAACGAAGTGAACGCGGCGCTCAAAGCAGCGGCGGAAGGCCCGATGAAAGGCATCCTCGGTTATACCGAAGATCCGGTGGTTTCGACCGACATGCTGCGGAATCCGAATAGTTCGATCGTCGATTCGCTGCTGACGAAGGTTCTGGACGGCAATCTGCTGAAAGTTGTCGCGTGGTACGACAACGAATGGGGCTACTCAATGCGCTGCATCGATCTCGCCTTGTTCCTCGAGAAGAAGGGGCTGTAAGCAGGTTGAACCGGGCGAGGCGTCGCCCGCGAAATCACTTCCTCGTTAGCCTTTCACTGCGTCGACGACAGCGTTCGTGAACTCTGTTGTCGAGGCGCTTCCTCCGACATCGCGCGTCAACGTCTTGCCCTGCGCGTAGACCGCATGGATACCCGCGTGCAGTTTCTTGGCCGCGCCGATCTCGCCGAGATGCGTCAGCATCATCACTGCCGATTGCATCAACGCCGTCGGATTCGCCAGGCCCTTTCCCGCGATATCCGGAGCCGAGCCATGCACCGCTTCAAAGACCGCGCACCGCTCACCCATGTTCGCGCCCGGAACCAGACCGAGTCCGCCGACCAGGCCCGCCGCTAGATCCGAAACGATGTCGCCGTAGAGATTCGGCAGCAGAAGCACGTCGAACGTCTCCGGCCGCATCACCAACTGCATCGAAGCATTGTCGACGATCAACTCCTGGTACTCGATGTGCGGATGCTCTTCGGAAACTTCGCGGCAACACTTCAGAAAAAGCCCGTCGGAGAGCTTCATGATGTTTGCCTTGTGGATCGCGACAACCTTTTTACGACCGTTCGCTTCGGCGTAATGGAAGGCGTACTTCGCAATGCGCTCCGACGCGATTCGCGTGATGACCTTGAGGCTCGTCACCACGTCATGGACGACTTCATGCTCAAGGCCCGAATACAGATCCTCTGTGTTCTCACGGAAAATCACCATGTCGATCCGCACGTCGTCGAAGCGAGTATGGACACCCGGCATCGAACGCACCGGCCGCACGTTCGCAAAGAGATCGAGGCGCTTGCGCAACGCGACGTTCACGCTCTGAAAGCCGCCTGCAATCGGCGTCGTCACCGGACCTTTGAGGCCAACCTTCGAGCGGCCTAGCGACTCCAGAACCTCGTCGGTAACGCTCTTGCCAGTGCGTTGAATGAGATCCGCATTCAGCTCCTGACGCTCCCACCGGATCTTCACGCCAGTGGCATCCACGGCGCGCATCGCCGCTTCGGCGACCTCCGGGCCAATGCCATCGCCGGGAATCAAAGTAACAAGATAGGACACTTTCCATTGTACTGGGCCGGTTCTCGCGAGCTGCTTTCAACGAGACCGGCTGTCAGAGTTCGCTACCATGGTCATTCACCAGCATGGCAACCATTCAGCGCGCGCTTATCAGCGTCACGGACAAAACGGGAATCGTCGATTTTGCGAAGGGTCTCAGGGGACTCGGCATTGAAATCATCTCGACCGGCGGAACGCATCGCGTTCTTCAGGAAGCCGGCATCGCGCCGCTGCGCGAGGTCGCCGACCTCACCGGCTTTCCGGAAATGCTCGACGGCCGCGTGAAGACAATTCACCCCCGAGTCGCTGCTGGCGTACTCGCGATTCGTGCGAACGCCGAGCACATGAGCGCGCTCCGCGAACACGATATTCCGTTGATCGACATGGTTGTGGTCAACCTCTATCAGTTTGAGAAAATTGCCGCCGACCCGCATGCCACCGTGCCGGAATTGGTCGAGAACATCGACATCGGCGGACCCACGATGATCCGCGCCGCCGCGAAAAACTATCAGGATGTTGCCGTCGTCACCTCGGCGGCGGACTATGCGTCGGTGCTCGAGGAACTCAACGCGAACGCGGGCACGCTGTCGCTCGCGACGCACTGGCGCCTGATGCAGCAGGCCTTCTCGACGACCGCGGCGTATGACCGCGCCATCTCCGGACGCCTGGCGCGCATCACGCCGTCGACCGAGGGCTGGAACGACGAAAAGCCGTTACTTCCAGCCATCCTCGATGTCCGCGCGCCGCAGTCGATGGCGCTTCGCTACGGCGAGAATCCGCACCAGTCCGCGGCGTTGTATGCGACGGGTAACAGCGGCATCGCGGGCGGAAAGCAGCTGCAAGGCAAGGAGCTTTCCTACAACAATCTCGTTGATCTCGACGCAGCCTGGGCGCTGATTTCCGAATTTGAGGAAGCGGCATCCGCCATCATCAAACACACCAACCCCTGCGGATGCGCCGAAGGCGGATCGCTTGCCGACAGCTACCGCCGCGCCTTTGCAGCGGATCCTATCTCAGCCTTCGGCGGCGTTCTTGCATTCAATCGCGAAGTAGATGGCGAAACAGCGGCGGAAATTTCCAAGACCTTCATCGAAGCCATCGCCGCGCCGGCCTATAGCGCCGAGGCGCTGGCGATTCTCGGCGCGAAGAAGAACCTGCGCCTGCTGGCGATCACAAACGCCGCACCCGGCCTGGTTGTAAAGTCCATTAGCGGCGGCTTCCTCGCGCAGACCGAAGACGCCCACGTCCTGCGCCGCGAAGATTCGAAGGTCGTAACCACGAGGCAGCCGTCCGAAGAAGAATGGCGTGCGCTGCTTTTCGGTTGGAAGCTTTCGAAACACGTCAAGTCGAACGCAATCGTCTACGCGAATGATGGACAGTCCGTAAGTGCGGGCGCGGGGCAGATGAGCCGAGTGGATTCGGTTAAAGTCGGAGCGATGAAAGCTGTGTTGCCGCTGCAGGGCACCGTGCTGGCATCCGACGCGTTCTTCCCGTTCCCCGACGGCGTCGAAGAGGCCGCAAAGCACGGAATCACTGCCGTCATTCAACCCGGCGGCTCAGTGAAAGACGCCGACGTGATCGAAGCAGCGAACCGGCTCGGCCTCGCAATGGTCTTCACCGGAGTCCGGCACTTCCGGCACTAAACACCGCAATCATTCAATGCGCAGTTCGTTAAAGACGCCCGTGACGCCTTTCACTCTCTTCGCGATTCGCTCGGCCTTGGCGCCTTCTTTCGGCGACTTCACTTTGCCCTTCAGCTTCACGAGCCCGCCCGTCACTTCGACAACAATCGCGCCACCCTTCACGTCGCGGTCGTTCGTGAGCCGGCGGCGGACCTCATCGTAGATGCGGTCGTCAGAGGGCGTCCCCTGCGCAAGCAGCGTCAGCGGTACCAGTAAACACAGAGTCAGAAAAACTGCTGTCAGACGTTTCATTTCATTTCCATCCTACCTGAGCCCGCCAGCGACGCGTTGAAGCGCACGCCGACGACCCCGCCTACGACCCCGACGACGCCCGCCAGTCAATCGACTGGAGGAAGTCCGCTTCCTCGCGCCAATTCGGCCGCACCTTCACGAACAGCTCGAGAAAAATCTTCCGCCCCAGCATCTTCTCAATTTGCACCCGCGCGGACATGCCGATGCGCTTCAGAATCGATCCGCCCGCGCCGATCACAATCGCCTTCTGTCCTGGACGCTCCACGTAGATCACAGCGCCGATCTTCGTCAACTTCCCTAAGTCTTCCCACGTCTCGACCAGCACGGCAGAGGCGTGCGGAACCTCTTGCGTCGTCAGCTTCAGCACCTGTTCGCGGATCATCTCCGCAACCAGAAAGCGCTCCGGCTGATCCGTCAGGTAATCCTCCGGAAAAACCGCGGGCCCGGCCGGCAGCATCTTGACGATCGCGTCGCGCAGCGCATCGATGCCGTCGCCTTCTTGCGCCGACACCGGAAAATAATCGTTGAACTCGTGGATTGCTTTGTACTGGTCAATCAACGGCAGAATCTTCTGCTTGGGCTCCACGCGATCGATCTTGTTGAGCACAAGAAACGCAGGAGTTTCGACTTTTTTGATCAAGTCGATCGCCTGCTGGTCTTCTTGCTTGAGCGATTGCGACCCGTCCGCAACGTACAACAGCAGATCGCGGTCCGCGAGCGCAGCCCGCACCGTCTCCATCATGCGCTTGTTGATCAGCGAATCCGACTTGTGAATGCCGGGCGTATCAACGAACACAATTTGCGCTGCCGGCTTCGTGAACACGCCTTGAATACTGGTCCGCGTCGTCTGCGGCTTGCTCGAAACGATTGCCAGTTTCTCTCCGAGCAGCGCGTTCAAAAGCGTCGACTTCCCGGCGTTCGGCCTGCCGAGAATCGAAACGAACCCCGTGCGATGCTTCTGGCGGCTCACGCGCTTTCCCCGGCCGCGGCTTGCGACACGCGAACCTTGTCGACGCGCAGTCCGTTGCTCACGATCACTTGAATCGTCACTCCATCACGCTCCACTTTCTCTCCTTGCCGGGGCAAATACCCCAGCCACTCCTGCACCAAGCCGCCCACTGTAGTCGATTCCGTATCTTCCTCCGGCTTGAAGTCGACTAATTCTCGCAGGCGCGCGATGTCAAAGCTACCGGACACCACAAAGCTCCCATCGGATTCGTGCTTCACGTCGCGGTCCGGCTCATGCTCGTCGCGGATCTCGCCGACAATTTCCTCGACCATATCCTCAAGGGTCACCAGGCCCGCCGTGTTGCCGTATTCATTGACGACGACGGCCATGTGCGCGCCGTCGTTCTGCATCTCCCGCAGCAAATCGTTGACCGGCTTTGCCTCTGGAATAATTCGAATCGGCCGCAGAATGTCATGGACCTTCTTCTCGGCGCGATCGCGCTCCGACAGCTCGAACATATCGCGCACGTGCACGAAGCCCTTGATGTCATCTACCGATTCGCCGTATACAGGAATTCGCGAATATTGCTGCTGAATCACCAAACTGCGGAGTTCTTCGAGCGTAGCGTCCTCCGCGATCGCAACAATCGCCGGCCGCGGCGTCATCACTTCGCGCACCGTCTTATCGCCGAAGGCAACCACGCTTTGGATCAGCTTGCGGTCGTCCTCTTCGATGATGCCTTCTTCCGTACCCGCTTCGATCAGCGCTTCAATATGTTCCGCTTGGTCCGGTTCCTCATCGGTGTTGTTGGCATCGCCGCCCAGTTCGAACAGCGACTGAAAGAAAAGCAGCGCCCACGTTAGCGGTGTAACCAGCAGGAACAGCACTCGGCAGATGGGAACCAACGGAACCAGCCAGTGCCCGCTGCTCTTTCGGTACAACACCTGCGGAAGAACGTGGCCCACAAGAACCGCGATGGCCACCACCGCCAGCAACGCCGTCAGCGTTGCTTCCACGCCGAGAATCGCCCCCGCCGCCGCAAGCGCGCAGACGAACGCCGCAAGCGAAATCAGGCACAGATCCACGATCAGTGAGAGTGATAGCAGAGCCCTTTCGGACTTCAGTGCGAACTTCTCTTCGAGCGATTCCTTGAAATAAGCAAGCGACGGATACTC
Organism: Acidobacteriaceae bacterium; assembly: GCA_043788745.1. Classification (GTDB taxonomy): domain Bacteria; phylum Acidobacteriota; class Terriglobia; order Bryobacterales; family Bryobacteraceae; genus JBBQWZ01. The sequence continues at coordinate 24,177 of JAYVTO010000247.1, read as the reverse complement.
ACGCGCCCGAATGCGCAGCGCTTCAAGGTACAGCAATTGCACGCTACTTGCGACGAGAAGTACGGCGGTCGCGGAGGCGATAAGGATGAGTAAGCCAACGATCATTGCCGTACACCGCGCATAGGCTTGGCCCCGCCACCAGATCCCGCGCGTTCGATCAAACCCGACGGCAGCCCGAACTCCTGACGCCAACGCGCCTCCGCCCGCAGCATCCGGCCGTTGTCGATTTCATGATCGAAGCCGCGCAAGTGCAACACGCCGTGCAGCATTAGAATTCGAATCTCAGCCGCCAAGGAATGTCCATGCTCTTTTGCCTGCGCGCGAGCGCGGTCTACCGAAATCGCAATGTCGCCGAGCGAGCCCTTGGTTTCGCCGGCAGGGAACGAAAGCACGTCGGTCGGATAGTCATGCTTCAAATAGTCGCGATTCAGGCGCCGCAAGGCCGCGTCATCCGTCAGCACGCAATCGAACGGACGCCGTCCTCCCACGCGCGTCGCAAGCGCAACCGCAAAAGAGCGCAATCCCCCACGGCGTACATGGGAAGGCGCGTTCTCAAAGATGACCGTACTATCTTCTGGAGACATGCGAAAACGGGCTTAGCCTGGCGGCTTGATCTCCGGAACAGCGGCAGACTCCGCCAGAACAGTTGGCTGCAACGCCGGTGGCGCACCCGGAATCTTGAACGAAAGCTGCCGTGCCGTGCCATGAATCTCAGCGTAGCTTTCGTATGCTTTCACTATTTTTTGCACCAAGCTGTTCCGCACCACGTCTTTATCGTCGAAGAACGTAAAGTTGATGGCGTCGATCCCCTTTAGGATATCAACCACTTCCACTAGTCCGCTGCGTTGCCCAAACGAGAGATCAATCTGCGTGATGTCGCCCGTCACCACCATCTTCGAGTTAAAGCCTTGTCGCGTCAGCACCATCTTCATTTGTTCGGGTGTCGAATTCTGCGCTTCGTCGAGGATGATGAAGCTGTCGTTCAGCGTTCGCCCGCGCATAAACGCCAATGGCGCGACTTCGATCACCTGCTTCTCCAGCAGCTTCTCGACCTTTTCGACCTCGATCATGTCGTAGAGCGCGTCGTACAGCGGGCGCAGATACGGATCGATCTTCTCCTGCACCGTGCCCGGCAAAAAGCCCAGCCGCTCGCCTGCCTCGACAGCCGGACGCGTGAGAATGATGCGGCTAACCTTCTTGTTCAGCAGCGCCGAAACCGCCATCGCCACCGCCAGATACGTCTTGCCCGTGCCTGCCGGTCCGATGCCGAAAACCAGATCGTGCCGTTCAATCGCATCCAGGTATTTGCGCTGATTGACGGTCTTCGGCGCGAGCGTCTTCTTCCCGAAGTTCCGCTGCTTGCCGCCTTCCACCAACCCGCGCAGAGTCGTTCCCGAATCGGCGAGCGCCAGTTTCAAGTGACTGTGGAGGTCGCCGTTGTGAAAGGCGTGCCCCTCCTTCATGAGCGCCGCGAAATCGGCCAGAATGCCTTCGGCGCGCTGCACGCCGGCATCCTCACCCTCGATCTCGAGGCAATCATGCAGCAATCTCGTCTTGATATTCAATCCGGATTCGAGAAGCCGGATATTCTCATCTCGAGTCCCGAACAGCGACTCGATGCCACGGCCGATCTGAACGCTAGATTTCATTGAGTATGTGTATGGAGACTGGCAAAGACGTCACGCAGAGAGCATGATCGTCGTCAGGAACTAGGTGGACCACGGGCTCATTCAGGGACGCAAGAGGGTACTGCAAGGTGGAACTGCGCGGGATGGAGGGCGTTAGGCCCGTGAACATCTAGCGCAATCATATCAAAAAAACGCAATTTGCCAAGAGCGGAATTGTGATTTTTACGTAACGAAAAAAGGGCTCGCCATGGCGAGCCCTAAACGCTTGAAACAAAATGCCTACGGGACCTCTTTACGCCATCAGCGTGGCTTCGCCGTGACGCCCGTGGTACTTTGTCAGCCGCTGTCGCAGCTCGACGCGAGCGCGTAGTAGGCGGCTTTTCGCGGCCGCAACCGAGATTCCCAACTCCTTTGCCACCTGCGGCATCGGAAGTTCCTGAACATCCCGCAGCAGGAAGACACGGCGCAGCAGCGGCGGAATGCGGTCGATCTCTTTCCGCAGGATTACTGCGAGTTCTCGCTTCGCCAGCGCTACTTCCGGCGTCTCACGATGGTCCGGCAGATCAATCGACTTCGAGTCCTCGCCCGGTTGGACGTCATCCACGTAGAACAGCCGCGCGCGACGTTGTTGGCGCAGACGCATCAAACACTGATTCACCACAATACGGCTTAGCCAGGTCGAGAACTTGGCATCCCGATGGAACTGCTTAATATGCTCGAACGCCTTCCAATGCGCGTTCTGCACTTCATCTTCCGCGTCCGGGCGGTCGTGAAGGATGGACATCGCTACTTTCAGGCAAGACGGCTGGAAACGGCGGATCAACTCGGAGAAAGCCAAGTGGTCGCCCCCTTGGGCACCCTCCACCAGATCGTCATCTAGCCAACTTTCGTATTCGCCCTGTGATTGAGACATTAGACTCTCCACCAACGAGACTAACAGCGGATGCCCTCGCTGCCTAGATGCCAGATGCAGATGCCTTTAGCGTCACAAAAAGAATGCACCATATGTTCAGTGAGAGTAAAATGAGCTTGTGCTTACTGAAACGGGCGAACAGACCATCCGCCGCCTCCTCACCTCGTACCAGATCGGCGGCAAGTTGCGGCAGTTGCGGATGAAGAAGAAGATCGGGCTTACCGACCTGGGCAAGCACACGGGCCTGTCTGCCTCCATGCTCTCGCAACTTGAGAACGGCAAAATGATACCCACCTTGCCCACGCTCGCGCGGATCGCGATGGTCTTCGATGTCGGCGTCGATTACTTCTTCGCGAACAAGCGTGCCCGCCGAACCTTTTCCATCGTCCGGGCGAACGAGCGCATTCGCTTCCCCGATCGCGCCGATTCCCCCAACCCTGCTTACTTCTTCGAGTGCCTCGCTTTTGCCACTTCGGAAAAGCGTTTCCAGGCCTACCTGGCAGAGTTCCCCAAACGAACCCCGAAAGACGTCAGCGAACATCTTCACGACGGCTCCGAGTTCATACACATTCTGGAAGGCGGGCTCGAGGTCTCCTACCAGGACGAGTCCTACCTACTGAAGGCCGGCGACAGCGTCTATTTCGATTCGAACGAACCCCACGCCTACCGCGGTACCACCAAGCAGCCCGCAAGGGCTTTGGTCGTCACCATGATTCCCGACCGCTAAGCGCTATCCTGATCGCATGACCGGAAGTACTCTGCTGCGCGCGGCGATCTTGCTTGTCGGTTCCACGCTCCCCGCAGTCGCGGCCGAATGGACGGAATATCGCTCCGGCCCTTTCCACGTCTTCTCAAACGCGGGCGACAAGGCCGCGCGCGAACGCCTCACCGAACTCGAACAGTTCCGCTTCGCCTTCGGAGCGATCTACGGTAAGAAAGATCTCAAGACGACGTGGCCCGTTCATTTCGTTCTGTTCGCGAATCAGAAAGAGTACTCGCCCTACGCCCTGCCCGGAGCCTTCGTCGATGGCCGCGCCGCTACCCTCGCCGCCTGGACCGCGGATACGCCGCTGCCCGCCGACATGCGCCGCGCGCTCGGCCGCCTGTTGATGGAGGCAAACTGCAATCGCATTCCCGCTGAGATCGAGGCCGCGCTGCTCGACCTCTTCTCGACCCTGCGTGTCCAAGCTACGCACATCACCCTCGGCGAACCGCCACCAGCCGCGCAACGCACAAAAGCCTGGGCGAAGCTGCACCTCTTCGCCACCAATCCCGACTACGCCGGACGCCTCCGCGTGTTTCTCTCGAACCTCGAGCAAGGCGGCGACGAAGGCTTGGCCAGTCGCAACGCGTTCGACAAGCCCAAAGCCGCGCTCGACAAACTTGTCGACTCGTATTTCGCCGCAGGGAAGTTCGAAACCTCGTCGAGTTCTGGTTTCGCCATCAATCCGCAGAAGGATTACGTCGAAGTCCGCATGGGCAAGGAACCGCCGAACGTGCTTTTCGGAGACCTCTTGCTGGCAGCAGGCAAGCCATCCGAAGCGAAAGCAATGTACGCCGCGGTCACGTCGCTCGAAGCGCAGGAAGGCCTCGGCCTCGTTGCTATCGCCGACAAGAACACTGCCGAAGCCTACAAGCTGCTCGACGCCGCCACCACCGCCAAGACAAAGAACGCCCGCGCCTGGATGGCCTTCGGAATGATCGATCCGAATCCCGGGAAAGCCGCCGGCTTCATGAGCGAAGCAACGACGCTAAACCCGGCGTGGGCCGAGCCCTGGGTTCGCCTCGCCAGGCTCGAGACTTCGAAAACGCGCATTGCGTTCCATTGGAAGCAAGCCGCCACGCGCGCTCCACGCAACGCCGAATACTGGCTCACCTACGCCAACGCCGCTCTTGACGCCAACCTCTTCGCCGACGCCGGCAAAGCCTGGACCCTTGCCGAACGCGCCGCCGCCAGTCCCGCCGAACGCGAACGCATCCACGATTTACGCCTGCAAACCGAAGACCAGCGGGCCGAATTCGAAGCGGCGGAGCGCAAGCGCGCCGCCGACGAAAAGGTCCGCGAGCTCGAAGATCTGAAATCGCGCGCCCGATCTGAGATTCGCACCGCCGAACAAGCCGCCAACCAACGCCTCACCGAGAAAGCCGGTGGCGCCCCCGTACCCCTGGCGATGGAGCAATGGTGGAGCGAAACCTCAGGCGACAACCAAATTATCGGCATGCTCGAGAACGTCGATTGCGCAAAAGGCGCCGTGCGCCTCGCCGTGCGCGTCGAGAAGAAGGTCAGCTACGTCCTCGTGAAAGATCTATCGACCGTTCCGCTGAAAGGCGCAGCCGCGCTCGGCTGCGGAGCGCAAAAGCCGGCTCGCGAAGTCGCCGTCGGTTTTACCCCGAAATCCGACACGAAAACCGGAACCGTCGGCGAAGCGCTGTCGATTGAGTTTAAGGAAACGGCGAAGGCGACAGCAAAGCCGTAGGAATTTTACACATTCCAACGGTTAATCAGACGCAAATCGCAATGCTGAAAGTCTCGGGTGTTGCGAGTGGCCAGCGGGCAATCGCGCGTATACGCAATTGCCGCAATCATCGCGTCGAACGCTGAGATCGGCCTGCCCATTGCGCGCCGCCGTGCGGCCACGATGGAATAGCGTCGTGCGGCCGACTCATCAAATGGGAGAACGCGACCCTCGAACTCATCGAAAACGCCCGCCACCTCTACTTCGAGCAATTTCTTGCGCCGTCCAGTGGGAAGCAGCGCGATTCCGGTGAGAATCTCGGCTTGCGTCACCGACGTTAGACCTAAGCCGAGCGACTGATTCGCTTGAAACCAATCCTGGACGACTCCAGCAGGCTGAGCGTTTAAGATCTCTGAAATGACGTTCGTGTCGAGGAGGATCACTACTTCCTAGACCGTGTCATGCCGATCCGAACGATTCCCGGGGATGTTTTCTGCCGGTCGAAGCATTTAGTCAAACGTGGGTGGACGCCTTACGGGTCCACGGGGTCGTAGTTTCAGATCGAACCCGCCTACGGCGTCCACATGCCGTCGAACTCGGCTAAACAAGTCCTGGACTTCGCCGGAACGCTCGACCGCGCTACTCAAAATGGCACGAGCTTCTTCCTCCATGGAATGACCTTTCCGCGCAGCCTGGACGCGGAGCTTCGCCTTCACCGTGTCGTCCAGTTTGCGAATCGTCAAGCTTGCCATCAGAATGCCTGCCTTGATCGCAATGATAGCATCGCCTGCACTGCGCTACTTATCCCGATAATTCAGCGGCGGCTTCGCAGCCACCGGAATCCGCGACTTGTACTCCGCGCCGCCCAATTGCTTCTTGAAATCTTCTTTCGCGTGCGCCACCAGCTTCGGATCCGTCAATAAATCTACCAGCGACAACGACAGCGTCTTCGCCGCCACCATCATGCCCTTGCGCCCAATCGACGAACCCGCGCACGCCGTCGACTGCCAACTGTGCGCCGGCGTCCCCGGTACATACGTCGCCGCGTTGAACTGCGCCGTCGGCACCAGCCAACTCACATCCGCCACGTCCGTGGACCCGCCGCCCGCGTCGCCCCGGAAAACATCCATCACGCGCTCCTGGCTGCCGATGCTATCCGCCGGTTTCTCGAAGAATGACTTCGAAAGCGATTCCGCGAATATCTTCTCCTCCACCGTATAGGTGTAGCCACCCACCTTGCGGAGATTGCGATCGAGGACGTTCGCCAACGCGTCGTTGCTCAGCAAGTTGTAAACGCTTCCGATGATCCCGAACTCCATCTTCGTCCCCGACCCCAATGCGCCGGCCTCCGCGCATTTCACCACCCGTGACCAGATGCCATCGAGCGTCGGCATCGACGGATGCCGCGCGTACATGTAAATCTCCGAATAATCCGGAACCACGTTCGGAGCGCTGCCGCCATTCGTAATCACGTAATGCAACCGCGTCTCCTGCGGAATGTGCTCGCGCAGCATCTCCGTGCAATGCGCCATCAGCAGCAAGCCATCGAGCGCCGACCGGCCCTTATCCGGCGACCCCGCCGCATGCGCCGATAGCCCATGAAACCGGAACTTCGCGTTGATATTCGCGAGCGACGACGAGGCCGATACCTGATTCTTCCCGCCCGGATGCCACGTGATCATCGCGTCGACGCCCTGAAACGCCCCCGCCCGCGCCATGAAAACCTTCCCCGCGCCGCCTTCTTCCGCCGGAGTCCCGTAAAACTTCACCGTCCCCGGAAGTTTGTTCTGCTCAAGGTGTTCCTTCGCCGCAATCGCCGCCGCCATCGACGCCACGCCAAACAAGTTGTGCCCGCAGCCATGCCCCGCGGCACCTTCCGCGCGAACCTTCTTCTCCGGCACCGAATCCTGCGATAGTCCCGGCAGCGCATCGTACTCGCCCATAATCCCGATCATCGGACCGCCAGAACCCCACGTCGCCGAGAATGCCGTTGGAATCCCCCCGATATTGTCCTGAATCCGGAACCCAGCCTTGCGCAACTCTTCGCGCAGCAGCGCCGAGGATTGCTTCTCTTTGTAGCCAACCTCCGCCCACTCCCAGATCTGGCGCGACATCTGCCCATAGCGCGGGGCAAGATCATCAAGCTTCCGTATCATCGAGTCTTTATCGGCCGCAAAGGCGTAAGCGACAAACGCAAGAACGCAAAGTACACTTCTCATCGTGATGGATATAGTAACAGCCAATTGCGCCGCTGCGGAACTATATCGAACGTGCGGATATGCCAAAGCTCTAAAGCGGGGGCCATCGACATCGATACGCACTAGGCCGGGTGGTCCGCCACTCGAATCCGTATCATAGGAGGCATGCCTCGTTACGCGGCCATCGACATCGGGAGCAACTCGTTGCGCCTGCTCGTCGCCGATACCTCCACAGGTCGCACGATGCAGAGTCTCGCCGCTGAACGCCTGGTCACGCGTATCGGCCAGAGCGTGTTCCGTACCGGTCGCATCAGCAAAGAGGCAATCACCCTCGTCTGCCAGCAACTTACCCGCTTCGCCGAAATCTACCGCACCCACGAAGTGCTCGCCGTCCGCGTCGTAGCCACCAGCGCCGTCCGCGATGCCGCCAACCGCCTCGAATTTCTGGAACGCGCCTCTGAAGCCGCCGGAGCGCCCGTCGAAATCATCTCCGGTCAAGAAGAAGCCCGCCTCATTCACTTGGGCGTCCAGGCCGTCTGGCCGCATCCCCAACAACGCATCGTCATCATCGACGTCGGCGGCGGCAGCGCGGAAATCATTCTGGCCGAAAATGGCCGCCTCGAAGCCGCGTTCTCAAAGCCGCTCGGCGCAGTCCGCCTGACCGAAGTCTTCCTGAAGAGCGATCCTCCCGCGCCGGACGAACTCCACCGCCTCGATCAATTCATCGACGAGAAACTGCATCGCCCCATCGAACGCATTGGCCGCGGCCCTTTTGATCGCTTGATCGCCACTTCAGCCACGGCCGCCGCCATTGTCTGCGCCGTGAATCGCATTCCGCGCACGCGCCGCGACGAGGCCGATCGCCGCCGCGCCACCGTCGGCCAAGTTCGCAAAGTATTCAAGGAGGTCGCCGCCCGCGACCTCGCGTCGCGCCGCAAGATGCAAGGCATTGGACCCAAGCGCGCCGAGATCGTCGTCGGCGGCACAGCCGTATTCCTTCGCGCCATGGAAGCCTTCGGCCAGTCCTCGCTCTACTACGTCGCCGCGGGAGTCCGCGAAGGCATCGTCGCCGACCTCGCCGCCCGACGCGTCGGACGCGAACTGTCGCAACTCGGTCGCGACCAGCGCCAGGTCGTATCACAGCTCGCGAAGCGCTGCGGCGTAATGCCGAAGCACGCGCAAAAAGTCGCCGATCTCTCCCACGAATTGTTCGTCGGACTCTTGCCCCTCCATCGCCTTCCGCCCGTCTGGGGCAAGTTGCTGCAAGCCGCCGCCTTCCTCCATGACATCGGCCACTTCATCAGCGACACAGGCCACCACCGCCACTCCTATTACATCGTCCAGAACGCCGACCTCGCCGGCTTTACCGATTTCGAGCAACACTTCGTTGCGCTGCTCTGCCGATATCACCGCAAGACTGCCCCCGGCGATGGCCAGGCGCCACTCGACCCGCTCGACGCCGAATCCGTCCGCGCGCTCACCCTGCTCACGCCTCTGCTGCGCATCGCCGATTCGCTAGACCGCAGTCAGGAACAAAAAATTGAGCACGTCGCCTGTGAAATCACCGATGCCGGAGTGCGTCTCGCCCTTCGCTGCCGCGGCGACGCGAGTCTCGAGATGTGGGCCGCCGACCGCGTCGCGCCCGTCTTCCAGCAAATCTACGAAAAGCCACTCACCGTCGTTCGGCAGCGAGCCTAAGCCATGCGGCTGGATCTCTTCGCCCGCGAACAATTCGAATCGCGCCTCGCAAAGCTCTCTGAGCAACTCGACCGTGCCCATCACGATGCAACTGTCGATGCCGTGCACGACCTCCGCGTCGCCAACCGCCGTTTCTCGCAAGTCCTCATCGCCTTCGCCGAACTCCTGCCTGCATCGCGCAAACACAACGTCATCGAAAGGCTGAAGAAAATCATGTCGGCAGCCGGCCGAACCCGCGACCTCGACATCGCTCTGGAACTCGTCGGCCCCCGCGCCCCAGCTGAATTTCGCAAGGCCCTCGAAGCCCGCCGATGGAAATCCGCTGCGAAGCTTGCCCCCTGCATCGAGCGCGCAGTCAACGCCCACCGCATTGCCAAATGGCAGCGCCGTCTTGCGTGCAAAGAGACCAGCCGAAGCGCCCTGCCGTTCGCGCGATCTTTTCTTCTGCCCATGGAACGCGCCTTTCTTGACCAAGGCGACGATGCCGCGCGGGAAGGCACATCTCCCGAAGCCTTCCATCGGTTTCGAATCGCCGCCAAAAAGCTCCGCTTCACTCTCGAGCTCTTCGCGCCCCTCGACGACGCACTCGCGCCGCGCATGACCGCGCTGCGCGCCATCCAGCAGATTCTCGGTGAAGCCAACGACTGTGTGGTCGCCGCCGAACTCGTCACAACCTTTCGCGGACCTGCAACCATCGAACGCCGCTTGCTCGCCCAGCAGCGCCGCCTTGCCGCGCAGTTCCGCCGCATCTGGCCCAAAGCCAGAACCTACTTCGGCAAATCAACCCGTTGGCGGCCGGTAATACAATAAACCGCAACATCGACTGATCGCCATAGGGAGAAACCCGCCAGCATGTCTGAACCCACCGTTGCCGCGCTCACCGGAACCATTTGGAGTGGAGACCGCGAACGCACCCAAGCCCACCTGCTCGCGAACGTCGCCGGAGCCGCCTCCGGCTTCGCGGACATGGGCATTGGCGCCAACGACGCCGTCGCCATGATGCTCCGCAACGATTTCGCGTTCTTTGAAACCACGATGGCTGCCAACACCCTCGGCGCGCAAGCCGTCCCGGTCAATTGGCATTTCCAAGCCGAAGAAGCCGGCCATATTCTCGAAGACAGCAAAGCCAAAGCGCTCGTCGTCCACGCGGACCTCCTTCCGCAAATCGCCGCCGGCATCCCCGCTGGCGTTCGCGTCTTCGTTGTACCAACACCTGCTGAGATTCGGCAAACCTACGGCATCGCCCCCGAACGCTGCCAGCTACCCGCCGGCAGAACCTCGTGGGACGAATGGATCAGCCAACAGCAGGCCCGCCCCATGCCCCCGCCTCCGCCCTCAAGCAGCATGCTCTACACCTCCGGCACCACCGGAAAGCCCAAGGGCGTCCGCCGCGAACCCCTCACCGAACTCTCCTCCGCGACCTTCGCCAACATGGTCGGCATCATCTTCGGCTTTACCCCCGGCCGCCCCTTCCGCACCGTCGTCACCGGACCCCTCTATCACGCCGCGCCCAATGCCTACGGACTGTGGGCCGCCCGCACCGGCGGATTCTGCATTCTGCAATCGCGCTTCGATCCCGAAGATCTCCTCCGCCTGGTCGAACAACACCGCATCACGCATCTCCACATGGTGCCCACCATGTTCGTCCGCCTTCTCAAACTCCCCGACGAGATTCGCAACAAGTACGACCTCTCGTCGCTCGAATTCGTCGTCCACGCCGCCGCGCCCTGCGCCCCCGACGTCAAACGCCGCATGATCGAATGGTGGGGCCCGGTGATCTGCGAATACTACGGAGGCACTGAAACCGGCGGCGTTGTCTTCCACGCAAGCGAAGAAGCTCTCCGCAAGCCAGGCACCGTCGGCAAGGCGCTCCCCAATGCCCGCATCGAGATTCACGACACCGACGGCAGCCTGCTCGGCCCGAATCAGGTCGGAGAAATCTACGTCTGGCTCAACGGCTATTCGAACTTCACCTACAACGGCCAGGACGAGCGGCGCCAAGCCATCGAACGCAACGGAGTCATCAGCGTCGGCGACGTCGGCTATCTCGATGAAGACGGCTATCTCTTCCTCTGCGATCGCAAGAACGACATGGTGATCTCAGGCGGCGTCAATATTTATCCCGCCGAGATCGAATCCGTCCTCATCGGCATGCCCGGCGTCCACGATTGCGCCGTCTTCGGTATCCCCGACGAAGAGTTCGGCGAATCCCTCTGCGCCTACGTCGAACCCCTCGCCGGCGTCACCCTCGAAGCGCGGGCCGTCCGCGCCTTCCTCGCCAGTCACCTTGCCAAATACAAAATTCCGAAGACCGTCAAATTCCAGACCGAACTCCCCCGCGAAGACTCCGGAAAAATCTTCAAACGCAAATTGCGAGCACCCTACTGGGAAGGCACCGGAAGACAGATCTAGCGCCGTGCGGCGCATAGCCCGAGGACGCTTCGCCAAGCGCAATTCGCCATAACCCCGGGTTTCAACCCGGGGATGCTCCGCCAAACGCCAACAAGTCATAACGCCGGAGCGCGAATGAACCCAGCAAAACAACAAACGAAGCGCCGTAATGTAGCGTACAATCATTGAAAATGACCTTTCCAGCCGCTCGGGGAGCCGCTTGCCTAACGTTGCTTTTTGCCGCCAGTCTCCCGGCGCTGGCGCAAACCAACTACGAGGTCCAGGTCTACGGCGCACCCACAATGGCACCCAAAGTGACCATGCTGGAGTTCCACACCAACTTCACGATCTCCGGAACCAAGACCATTCAAGACGGCGTCCGGCCCACCCAACACCAATTTCACGAAACGATCGAAATCACGCGCGGCTTCAGCGACTGGTTCGAAACCGGTTTCTACATCTTCACCGCTGCCGACAAAACCTACGGCTGGAACTACGTCGGCAGCCATATCCGCCCTCGCGTCGCCGTCCCGGCGAGATGGAACTGGCCCGTCGGCATCAGCGTCTCCACCGAAGCCGGCTACCAGCGCGCCGCCTATTCCGCCGATACCTGGACCTGGGAAATTCGGCCCATCATCGACAAGACCTACAAGAATCTCTACCTCGCCTTCAACCCCTCGCTCCAAAGATCCTGGCACGGCCCCGGCATCCGCGAAGGAGTCGGCTTCTCACCCAACGTCAAAATCGGCTACAAGTTCTCGAAAAGGGTCAGCGGCGGCTTGGAATACTACGCGTCTCTCGGACCGGTAGGAAACTTCAACGCGCTCCGCCAGCAGGAACAGCAGATCCTCCCCGCCATCGATATCGACTTCGGACCCCAATGGGAATTCAACTTCGGTCTCGGAGTCGGCGTCACGGGAAGCACCGATCACTTACTGGTTAAGATGATCGTCGGCCGCCGATTCACCCTGGGCCGCAAGAAGTAGAGGGAACTGTAAAGGCAGCGGCCCCCTCGCCACACAATCTTCGGTCCGCCACACGACTGAAAGCGGCTAAAGTAGGTCGGACCGCCAGGTGCGACTCAGCAACGCTGAACACAAACCCAGCAAAGAACGGCGAACGAAGTAACCGGACGCGAGAGCGCGTCAAGACCGCCAAAAACCAGTTACGAACAGCAGCAATAAAGATCTCACCAGGAGGCCCAACGAGCAGCATCCCCGCCCTGAAGGGCGGGGTTATAGCGCTGGTGAGATCCGCTCACTCTCCATGAACCACCTTGTCAGTGAATTTTGGTGTCTGAGTTCGGGGCCGACGCGGGAGACCGCTTACTGCGCCCTTTAGGGCGGGGTAACTGAAGCGATGTTCATTGCGAAATGCGCCAAATCCGAGCCGCGACCAAAGCGGCCCGAAGGGCCGCGTCGGGAGCGGATTCACAGCGGCCGACATTCTCCGCCATGCGCCAAGGCAGACGTTCTCCGAAAATCTTCCTCTATGTTTCCTAGGCACCGATTTGCCGCCGATCTGCGATTTGCCGCGATTTCACGATTTCCCCGCTAGGCACCGATTTCCCCTCCTCAGTACGGCAATCGCAACCGCCACTACTTCCCGATCATCGAATTCAAGGACCAGTACCGGCTGGTGATCGCTACTCCGAACGCGCCGGCGCGTGTGTGGGCTCCGACGGATGAAGAATAGCTGCAGAACATCGTGACGATGGTCTATGAGCAACTCGGCGACAAGAACGTGAAGGCCTTCTGGCTCGCGGGCCAATCGCAAGGCGGTATGACGTCGAACCGGATTGTGCGATCAGATTTCTTTACGGAGAAAGTCGACGGCTGGGTCAGCCTCTCTGGCGGTCATTTGGGTGGAAGCCCAGGCCGAGCCAGTTTCTCGAAGCTTGCGCCGCGCCCGGCCACAACCGACCCTAGCCATTCGCCCGCGAACCCGACCTAAACGGCTACGCCTTACACACCGACCGTCCGGCGAGCCGGAGACTCCGAGTGTGAGGGACGGGATTATAGAGGGCTCACGCACGACCTTACGGTCGCGCCTCGGGGATTAGTACGCACGACCTTACGGTCGCGCCTCGGGGATTAGTGCGCACGACCTTACGGTCGCGCCTCGGGGATTAGTGCGCACGACCTTACGGTCGCGCCTCGGGGATTAGTACGCGCGACCTTACGGCGCGGCCGCTACATATACAAGCCGCCGTTGACGTCGAGGACATGACCCGTGATGTAGCCTGCCTCTTCGCTCGCGAGGAAGCGCACTGCCGCCGCAACATCTTCGGCCTTGCCGAGCCGCTTCAATGGAATGTGGCCCGTCATGTTGCTTTTCTGCTCTTCCGTGAGCAGAGCGGTCATGTCGGTTTCAATAAAGCCCGGCGCGACAGCGTTGATGGTGATGTTGCGGCTCGACATCTCTTGCGCGAGCGATTTCGTCAGGCCGATGAGTCCGGCTTTCGAGGCGACGTAGTTCACCTGGCCTGGATTGCCCATCTCGCCGACCACCGAGGAAATATTGATGATCCGGCCCCAACGTTCGCGCATCATTCCTTGTAGGACCTGCTGCGTGGCCAGAAACGCGCCGGTGAGATTCGTATTGATCACCACATCCCAGTCTTCGCGCTTCATCCGGATGGCCAAGCCGTCTTTGGTGACTCCGGCGTTGTTGACCAGGATGTCGATGCGGCCGAATTCCTTCGACGCTTTGGCGAACGCTTCTTTGATCGAATCGCCGTTGCCGAGATCGATGGTCACCACAAACGCCTCGCGGCCCTTGGCGCGAATTTCTTCAGCGACGGCTTCCAGCTTCGGGGCGTCGCGCGCGGCGACGACGACGCGTGCTCCGGCATCGGCCAGTGCGAGCGCGCAGGCGCGTCCGATTCCTCTGCTCGCGCCGGTCACAAATGCGGTACGGTTTGTCATAACGTCTTCTTCCATAGTAAAACGGGAGTTCTAACTACACATCACATGGCATATAACGATCTACGGGAGTTTGTGAACGCTCTCGAAAAACACAAAGAGCTGAAGCGCGTTTCGATCGAGGTGGATCCGTATCTCGAAATCACGGAGTTCGCTGATCGCGCGGTGAAACAAGGCGGTCCGGCGTTGCTGTTCGAGAATCCGAAGGGCTCGAAGATGCCGGTGCTGATCAACGCCTTCGCCAGCATGCGGCGGATGGAGATCGCGCTGCAAGTGGATTCCGTCGACGACGTCGCGGGGCGCATCGCGGAGTTCCTCGAGATGCGGATGCCGCAGGGTCTGCTCAACAAGTTGAAGATGCTGCCGAAGCTGGCCGAAGTTGGCGCGTTCTTCCCGAAGATCGTCGATAGCGGTCCGGTGAAGGAAGTGATCCGGAAGGAAGGCAACTTCTCGCTGAAAGAGATTCCTGTGTTGCATTGCTGGCCGCAGGATGGTGGTCCCTACATCACGCTGCCGATGGTGTTCACAAAGAACCCCGACACGGGCAAGCGCAATTGCGGCATGTATCGCATGCAGGTCTACGACGAGCGTACGACCGGCATGCATTGGCAGACACACAAGCAGGGTGCCGAGCATTATCGGCGTTTGCAGCAAGAAGGCAAGGTCGCGCGGATGCCGGTTGCCGTGGCGATTGGCGCGGATCCGGCGACAATCTATTCGGCAATCCTGCCGCTGCCTCCCGATATCGATGAAATGATGATCTCGGGTTTCCTGCGGGGCAAGCCTGTCGAGATGGTGAAGTGCGAAACCTGCGACATCGAGGTTCCAGCGAACGCGGAGATGGTGCTCGAAGGCTACGTGGAGATCGGAGAATCGCGCACGGAAGGGCCGTTCGGGGATCACACAGGATTCTATTCGCTCGAAGACGAGTATCCGGTGTTCCACGTCACATGCGTCACACAGCGCAAGAATCCAATGTATTCGACGACGATTGTCGGTCCGCCGCCGATGGAAGATTTCTACATGGGCAAGGCGATCGAGCGGATTTTCCTGCCTCTGATGCGCCTGCAGCTCCCTGAAGTCCGCGACATGTGCCTGCCCGCCGAAGGCATCTTCCACAACATCATGCTCGTGTCGATCCGCAAATCGTATCCGATGCACGCGCGTAAGGTGATGCATGCGATCTGGGGATTGGGCCAGGCAATGTTCAGCAAAGTGATCGTTGTCGTCGACGAAGATGTCGACGTGCAAAACGTGAGCGAGGTCGCGTGGAAAGCGCTGAACAACATCGACCCGCAGCGCGACATCGAGTTCGTGACTGGGCCTATTGACTCGCTCGATCATTCGAGCCGCATGGTGAATTGGGGTTCGAAGATGGGCATTGACGCGACGAAGAAGTGGAAGGAAGAAGGCTTCACGCGACGCTGGCCGGATGTGATCAAGATGGATTCAGGCGTGCAGAAGCGCGTCGACGAGTTGTGGAAGAAGGCAGGGTTGTAGCTTGAAGCTCGCGGCGTTGCTGCTAATTGGCGCGTTGGCGGGGTTGGGCCAGGAGGGGATTCCCGGCCTGCCCCCGGACGCGTTCGTGGTGGAGACGGCGCGCGTTCCGGAGTCGGTGAAGAAGGATCGGTTGATAGTGTTGTGGATGATCAATCCGGAGAAGCCCGAGAAACTCGATATCGAGGATGATCGATGGGTCGGCTGTTCAGCGTGGAGCCGCGGTATCCCTTACCGCGGAAGAACGCGTCTGTCGCTCGCAGATACAAAGGCGAACCGCATCGTCAATACGATTGAAGTTCGCAGCTCCGACGAGGACACATTTGACATCCCAGCGGTGGTATTTCCGGGTTACTACACGGTTCCAAAGATCGGGGCGAACAAGGCCGGAAAGCCGCGGGTGCTCGATCTCCGAGACGTGAACGGCGATGGCAAGCTACTGGAGTTCGCCCTCTTTGACCAGCAGGCTTGCATGGGACTCGCTACCGCTCTGTTCGGATATAGCGAGAAGCAAGACAAATTGATTCAGTATGCGGTGGACCTAACCTTTCTTGATGGACTTCGCCACCGAGAAGCAGTTGAAATGTGGCCGGATTACCTCTTTGCAACGAAGCCCGTCGCGCCCGGCAGGTGGAGGCACGCCATCGACTACTCGGGCCGAGGCGGGTGCGTTGAATCGTACGAGTTGAAGTATTCCGAGTTTGCCGAGCGCTTCACTGGCACCCTGACACTCAGCAACTGCGCGAAGGAGCACCAAGATTAGCGTCGCCATCCTCAAGCTGAATCCCGCGCATGTCCTCGCACTCGGCTGCTTTGGAATCGCCATGGGCGAATGGCTGCGCCGCCGCTTGCCGATCCTCGAACGCCTTCTCGTCCCCACCCCGATCTGCGGCGGACTGGTCTACGCGCTGATTGCGCTTGTGCTCCGCGATCGCTGGGTAAACTTCGAGATCGACACCGTGCTCCGCGACCTGCTGATGGTCGTCTTCTTCACCACCGTCGGACTGGGCGCACGATGGGCATTGGTGAAACGCGGCGGCGTACAAGTGCTGTTACTGCTTGGACTCGCGACGCTCGGCGCACTACTGCAAAACCTGCTCGGCGTCGCGCTAGCGAAGGCGTTCGGGGTCAGTCCGCTATTGGGGGTGATGTCCGGATCGGTGGCGCTCGCGGGCGGTCCGGCGACGTCGCTGGCGTTCGGCGCGACCTTCGAGAAGCTCGGCGTCACGGGCGCAACCACCGTTGGCATCGCCTCGGCGACGTTCGGAATCGTAGCCGCCGGCTTGTTTGGCGGATCGATTGGCGGAACGCTGCTCAGGCGCTTCGGACTGCGATCGAACGCGCAGGCGAACCCCATGGACGACAGCGTCGAACGAAGCACTGGATCGATGATGAACGCCGTGATCGTTACGGCGGTCGCGATGGGCCTCGGCGCGGTGGTGAGCGCGGCCGTTGAGAAGACAGGTATCGTGCTCCCCGGCTACATCGGCGCAATGGTGGTCGCCGCGCTGATCGTCAATCTGCGAATCGCGAATCCGTCGCCAGCCCATTTGGAAACGCTCAGCGGCATCTCGCTCCAGATCTTCATCGTGATGGCGCTGATGACGCTGAAGCTCTGGGAACTCGCGAACCTCGCGCTGCCGCTGATCGCGATGCTCGTCATCCAGGTGGGCGTTGTGTGGGCGATGTGCGCGTGGATCGCCTTCCGCGTGATGGGCCGCGACTACGAAGCGGCTGTCATGACGGGCGGCTTCGCGGGCTTCATGCTAGGTACGACGGCGAACGCGGTGGCGTGCATGCGCGAACTCGAAGAGCGGTTCGGCGCTGCGCCGCGTGCGTTCCTGGTGGTTCCAATTGTCGGCGCGTTTCTGCTCGATTTCACCAATTCGCTGGTGATCACCGCATTCGCGAATTGGCTGAGGTAGACTAAGAAGAAGTACGGCGGCTATAGCTCAGTCGGTAGAGCGCCGGATTGTGGTTCCGGATGTCACGGGTTCGAGCCCCGTTAGCCGCCCCACCCACCGTACTACTCTTTTCTTAGAAACCTAGCCTTCCTCGAACGTGATCCGGCTGCCGCCGCAAGTGTTCAGGATTTGCAACGCTGTCGTACACTAGGGGCCATGCGCAACGCACTCGACCGTCGGCAATTCCTCGCCCTTGCGGCGGCGGGTTTGGCGTTCTCCCAAGAACCGGTCACCTACCCCATGGTCTCCGAGGAAGCCTGCCCACTCACGCCGGTTGCACCGCTGGCAAAAGATGGATATCAGGGACTCGGCGTCGCGCGCAGGCCCCCGGGCACCGGACCCTTTCCTGCTGTACTTTGGATTCATGGCGGCCTGGCCGCGCAACCGGCCCGGGCTCTCCAGGCAACTGCCCGCGCGCCGAACCCATCGCGAATGCTTGCGACAGGCTATGTCGTCATCGTGCCGACCTACCGCAGCCGCGACGTGGATCCGCAGACGACGGTTTCGCTCGCAGATTGCCTCGCCGTCGTCGAGTACACGCGCGGCCTTTCCTACGTCGACCCCAAGAGTCTTGTCGTGTACGGCTGTAGCGGCGGAGGCGATTTGGCCCTCGAAGTCGCCGCCGCCACCGACGTGTGCGCCATCGTTGCCGAAGAACCGGCGAGCCTGCTGATGGCGGGGATGTTGAACGTCCACTCTTCTAAGCGGGGCCCACGTTATTCCCCCGCCGATGCAGGGCCCATCATGGACAATCCGAAAGAGCACTATACTCCGGAACATCGGAGGATCTTGCGGGCCAAGATCGAGCGGATCCACCGTCCCATACTGCTGCTGCAGGGAGACCCGAATCGCGCCGCGCCCCAAATCAACCAGTTCAACGCCCATGTGTTGATTCCGGAGTTGCGCGCCGCGGACAAGACGCTCGCGGTGATCACCTACCCGGGAGAACCGCACTGCTTCTGTTTTTCGGGCACGGGACCGCAGACACCGAGGCCCGCAGCCGCGCTGAAGGCGTCTCGTGACATCGTCGCTTTCTGCGGCCGGCACGTTGCGACTCAGCCGAAGGCGCTCGACCCAAGCCTCTCAAAACAGATCACGCTCGGAAGCTAGAAGATCTGTCCCGGTGGCGTCGAAAGCGCATACTTGCCAGTCCGCGGGAAGAGTCTACCCGAGCGCTATCGTGTGCCGGGCTGATGCCGCCGTCCGTGGATCACAAGTTTTCCGTGGCGTGGCCATATATCAACTTCTCCCCTCTTAGACATGCTGATCGAGGATGATCTGATTCCCATCGGGATCCATCACGACCAGGCTCGCCGGACCCTTCGTCTTCTCGTCGGCCTCTTGCACCAGTTTCACGCCCTGCGCCTTCAATTGACGCTGCAAGTCGCGAATGTCGGTGTACGCGCTTAGGTTCTTTCCGTTGCTGTCCCAGCCGGGGTTGAACGTGAGTAGGTTCTTCTCGAACATGCCTTGGAAGAGACCGATGATCGCGTCCCCGTTCTTCATCATCACGTAGCTCTTCGAGTTTCCGGCGAATGCCTTGAAGCCGAACTTCTCGTAGAACTTCTTCGACGCTTGGAGATCTTTCACCGCAAGGCTGACTGAGAATGCGCCCAGCGGCATCGCCGGTTGGTCCGCGACAGCGCGCGTGGGCGCTGCGGCGGTTGCGGCCAAGCCCTTCAAGAGATGTCTTCGTTTCATACCCGCGACTCCTTTCGTTCGAATGGTACCAAACGCACCTACACGGTCCTCTATCGGTTCGCCCCAATTCGGTCGACTCACTGGACCGCCCAATGCTAGGCTTTGTGGCACGATGCGAACCCTTCTTCTTGCAACTTTCGCGTGCACGCTCATCGCGGCCGAAAAGCCCGACCCACTCGACCGCCGGCGCCTCATCGCGCATTTCGAGATGACCGAAAGCTGGCTCGTCGACGAAGTCAGCAACCTGTCGCCCGCGCAACTTGTATTTCGCCCCGCCCCTGGCGAGTTCAGCGTGCTCGATTGCGTGCATCATCTGAATCTCTCCGAGCCCGGCTACTGGGCGCGCTACAAAAAAGAAATCGCCACGAAGCCCACAAAAGAGGAATCGCCCTCCGAAGACATCGATCGGCTCTGGTACGGAATCGATCGCACGGAGCACGCAAAGACCCCTCCGGCGCAAGTCCCGGACCTCAAGTCCGCCGACCTCGCCCCCGTGCTCGCGCAGTTCCGCGCCGTGCGCGCGACCATGCTCCAGTACGTGCGGACCACGCAAGACGACTGGCGTCATCACATGGTCGCCGATTGGTCGCGTGACACCTACCAATGGCTGCTCATGATCTCCGCGCACTCGCAACGTCACATCCTGCAACTGCGCGAGATTAAACACCACACCAGCTTTCCGAAGAAGTAGTGGCACAGAACTCCGGCCTGCGGGAGGTTCTCACACTTGCGAACAAGCGTGCGTGATTTTTGAATGAGACATTCCATCGAAACCACCGTCGAATCATCATGCAACCAGCAAGCCTGCTCTCACTCTCCGTATTGCTCCTCACAGCCCTGACCGCCGCGGAGCCCACCAATCTTGACCGCCAGCGCCTGATCGCGCATCTCGGGATGACCGAACAAGCGCTGGCCGCCGAAGTCAAAAGCCTATCCCCGACGCAACTGAAGTTCCGCCCCTCGGAACAAGGCTGGAGCGTTCTCGATTGCGTCGAGCACCTCGCCATTGCCGAACCCCAGTATTGGGCCGACTACCAAAAATCGATGAAAGAGGAAGCGAGTCCCAGCCTGAAATCGCGCGTCGACGATGCCTACATGCTCTGGTACGGCATTGATCGCACTTCGAAAGCCAAGACCGGCGAAGCGCGCGTTCCGCAGAGCCGCTACAAGGACGTCGAAACGCCGCTCGCCGAATTCCGCAAACTGCGCGCGACCATGATCGAATACGCTAAGACAACGAACGAAGACTGGCGCCATCACGACTTTCAGGGCGGCGAGGCCTACCAGTGGTTCCTCATGATCTCCTCGCACGCGCAGCGTCATATTCTGCAAATTCGCGAAATCAAAAGCCACACGGACTTCCCCAAATCCTAGTTCGCGCCGCGCAGGAGTAGAATAAGGGTTTCATGCTTTGTCGTCTCCCTGTTCTCCTCCTGCTGGCCATTTCGGTCTTCGCCTCGGACCTCGAGAAAGCCCGAGACAAGCAGGACCGGCTTGCTCTCGACAAGCTTGCGCAGCAGGCGAACGCCGCCGCCAAGCCAACTGACGCCGCCTCTCTCTATCGCGCCGCGCTCGCCGAAAGCTATGTCGCCGAGGTGTCGATCGAAGTCCGCGACAACAACGCGGCGCGCGCCGCCGCCGAAGCCGGCATTAAGCAAGCCGAAAAGGCCGTCGCGCTTCAGCCGAAGACCGCTGAGTACCATCGCATCCTCGGAACGCTCTGTGGTCAGGTAATCCCGGCCGCGAAGCTAATGGGAGGCCTGAAGTACGGGCGCTGCGCGCTCGACAGCGTCAACAAAGCCATCGAACTTGACCCGAAGCTTCCCGAGAATTACCTCGCCCGCGGCGTCGGCAACTACTACCTGCCCGCGTCGTTCGGCGGCGGCGTCGAACTGGCGATTAAGGATTTCGAAAAGGCCGCGTCACTGAATCCGAAGTTCTCCGAAGCCTACCTCTGGCTCGGCGTGGCGCAGCGGAAAGCGGGCCGCAACGCGGACGCTCGCAAGTCGTTTCAGCGCTCCATGGATCTCAATCCGAATCGGGTTTGGGCGAAACAGCAACTCGATAAGACTCCGGAAAAGTAGGCGCATGGACACGCCAGGCGCGACACGATGACCGGGCGTCTGGCTCTTGCCGCTGCGCTCGCCGCAATCACCGCGGCTACGTTCTACTTCCCCGGCCACACGTACCTGCAGTCCGACACGCAGATCTACGTTCCGATGATGGAGCGCGCGGTTGCGGGCGATGCAGTCCTGGCGCGCGATCCGATGGTCGCGAAGCCGCACACCGGATTCACGGTCTATGACGACGCCGCCAGAGTGGTGCGTTCTCTCACCGGTTGGGGATTCGAACGGGTTCTCTTCGCCTACCAGGTACTCTTTCGCTTGCTCGGCGTGTGGGGCCTCTGGCTCATCTCTACCGGACTCGGTCTCGGGCGCACGCACGCGTTCTTCGTCACCACCGTCGCGAGCCTCGGTGCGGCCATCGCCGGACCGTCCGTGCTGACGATCGAGTATGAACCCGTGCCCCGCGGATTCGCCCTGGGTGCGCTCGTTCTCTCGCTCGGCCTCGCCATGCACCGCCGCATCGGCTGGGCCGGTGCGGCTGCGGCGTGCGCGACTTTGTTTCATGCGCCCACCGCGTGGCCGATTTGGCCGGCGCTCTTCTGCGCTACATTCAGTCGCAACTGGCAGCCTCTTCGCGAACCCGGACCGGATCCGATTCGCGATCTGGCGCGCGCCTCGGAGAAGCCCACCAAGCCATTGCTGTCCCTCGCCGCGTTCGCCGTGGCATCCTGCGGCCTGCTGCTGATTCTCTCCGGCGGTAACGCGGTGCAATCGATGTTTCGAACGATTCCGCCGTGGCTCGAACAACTGCAGCGCATGCGAGCCGGCTACAACTGGATCTCAGAATGGAAATGGCAGTCCGTCGCGCATTACGTCGTTGTGGCAGCAGCTTTATTCGTCGCCGCCCGCGCGATCCGGGCCCCGCGATGGTTGCTGCTACCGGCCGCGATGGGCGTACTAAGCGTTCCGGTCTCGTGGCTTTTGCTAGACCAACTCAAGTGGGCGCTGATGCCGCAACTGCAGCCCGCACGCGCCGTTCTATGGATTACGCTGCTGAGCGTCATCTGCTGCGCGGCCGCAGCGCTCGAGGCCCAAACTTGGCGGCAGCGTGCGCTGTGGCTGCTGCCGGTCTTCTGGATACCGGCTCGCTCGGTGGTGATCCCCGACACGTTCGGCATTCGCGAAACAGCGGTCGTGCTGGCACTGGCCGCGGGCTTTGCGATGCGGGGGAAGTTCACGCCCCTGCTCGCTCCACTGGCGCTTTGGGTGATCCCCGTCGTCGCAGGTGTGCAGAACTACCGGACTGGCATCGACACGCCAGAGTTGCGGCAAGTGGCCGACTGGGCCCGAACGAACACGCCGTCCGACTCCGTTTTTCTGTTCGCCGACGCCAGGCGCGGCCTCGCTGCAGGCATCTTTCGCGCCCGCTCGCTGCGTGCACTCTATGTGGACTGGAAGAGCGGCGGGCAGATCAATTACTTCGAAGACTATGCCCGCGTTTGGAGCGACCGTTGGCAATCCACGGGCCGTTGCGAAGGCAGCGTGAGCGCCGCCAAGCTCGCCGCGCTGGGCGTTGACTACGCGATCTTTGTCGAGTCCTCCACGGGCGGCGAACTCGCGTTCCGCAATCAGACGTACGCGGTCTACAAGATCAAACGCTGACGTTCCCGCGCGCCTGCAGCCGGCGGTGATATAACAGTGGGCTCGCAATGAATCTGATTCCTTATATGACAAGGTCGTTCGACCACGCCGGCTACTATGAGACGCGCCTGATCCTTACGCTCTGCGGTTTGGCGGCTGCGCTCTGGTTTCTACTAAAGCGCAAGGACCGCAGTTTCCTGATCATGTTTGCCAGCGGAACATTGTGGCAAGCGCAGATGGAGTACCGGCTGATCACGGGCGGTATGCGCGGCGCGGGCTACAATCTGTCCGTCTTCGGAATGAACCTGCCGGGCAACGTTTCGTGGATCTTTCAAGGGTTTGCGGAGGGCGGCATTCTTTGCATGATGAGCTGGTTTCTGGTGCGCTGCGTGATGGACAACGACGCGATCACTCGCCGCATTTTCTTTGGGTTCTGCATCGTGATCGTTCTGGTCGCATCGTTCGTCGGCACGCAGGCGGCGGGGCAGCCGATCACATCCGCGCGGCCCATAATCAACCCTTCGTCGATGTTTACCGGAATCTCATGGATCTTCGCGGCGATGGCGCTGGTTTGGTGGAAGGACGGCTTCCGCCAGTTCGGCTGGTATTACCTCGGTACGCTGCTCTACGTGTTGCTGACATTTGAGCCGCTACACTTGCTCGGCGCGCGCCAGATCTCGTTCAAAGACGCCGCCGGAACTCTGGTGGTCGCACAAGGCTGGGAGCAATGGCGCTGGATCCTGTGGTCGCACGTCTACGAAGTGGCCGGAACCAAGGTCACGTATTACGCGCTGCCGCTGCTGCTGGGCTTGATCCCCAGCGGCGCAATCGGCAAGGAACCGCAAACCAAATGAGCGGACTGCTTCTCTCGAATGCCCTGAGCGTGAGGAGCGGGGTTGTTGTTGGGGGCCGCTCACTCACGTTCGCGGTTCTTCGAGAGGAGCTGGGGGCAATTTTTTCACAGTTCCGTAAGCGAGCACCCACGCCGCAACGAAGAACCCCGCACTTGGCAGGGGCGGGGTTAGAGAGGAGGCGCTCGTTAGATCCGCTCACTCTCTATTGAGCTACCTTGTAAGTGATTCAATTTTAGTGTCTGGGCT
>JAYVTO010000246.1:0-7086 GCA_043788745.1 Acidobacteriaceae bacterium | reverse complement strand
TGTCTACGACAGCCTAAGCTTCTTAGGCACCGAATCCGCCCCCAGCCTTACGGCTGTCAATAGGAACTTTCTACTTTGGCCAAATAGGAACTTTTCACTTTGGCGCGACAATTCCTGTGCCGCCTCTTCACGTCTTGATCGCATCTGATAGAATCCTGCCATGTTACGCATCACTGTCGTTTTCGCGCTGTCCCTCGGGATGTGCTTCGCTCAATCCTTTACCGGATCGATTCTCGGTACTGTCCGGGATTCCTCCGGCGCCTTTGTCCCCGGCGCCGCGGTAACCGTCGTCAACGCGGGCACGAACGCCCGGACTCAGGTTCGTAGCGACGACAGTGGGAATTATTCGACGCAGATGCTGCAGCCGGGACTCTACAAGGTGGAGGCCGCCGCACCCGGCTTCAAGAGGTACCTGCAGGAAGGCGTGACATTGCAAGTGCAGCAGCAGGCCAGGGTCGACATCACCTTAACCGTCGGCGAGGTCACCGAATCGGTGATGATCACCTCCAACGCCGCTCTGCTCGAGACGACATCTTCGACCATCGGCAAAGTGGTCGACAACCAACGCATCGTCAACCTGCCGCTGAACACGCGCAATGTGTATGCACTGGTGTTTCTCACCCCCGGTGTGTCCGGTACCGTCGGGAACAATTACGGCGAAATGCGTTATTCCGTGAACGGAGCCCGAGCGCGCATGATGGACACGTTGATCGACGGCGTTAGCGCCTCGCATGCGACGGTCACGGGCTTCAGCGGAATCTCCGTGTTCCCCTCCGTCGACGCCATTGAAGAATTCAAAGTGATGGGCGCCAACTATCCCGCCGAGTACGGCCGCAGCATGGGCAGCGTCCTCAACGTCATTTTCAAGGCCGGCTCCAACCAGATCCACGGCAGCGCTTATGAATTTCTCCGCAACTCCGTGCTCGATGCCAACAACTTCTTCGACAACCGCCGTGGCGCGCCACTCAGCAGTTTCAAGCGCAGCCAGCACGGCGGGACCTTCTCGGGTCCCATCAAGCGCAACAAAACATTTTTCATGACGTCCTATGAGGGTCTGCGTGAGCGGCGCGCCGCGACCACCATCTTCACTGTGCCGACAGCGCTCGAACGCGCTGGTAACTTCTCGCGGACCTTTGCGGCAAACGGAAACCTGATTCAGGTGTACAATCCTTTCTCCACTCGCTCCAATGGCACCGGCGGTTTTGTGCGCGACCCCCTTGCGGGGAACTTGATTCCGCTCGACCGCATGGATCCCGTTGCCGTGAATGCGCTCAAATACTTCCCCCTGCCGAATACACCGGGCAACGCTACGACGAATCAGAACAACTTCGCCAATCAGGGCTCGGCGGGCACAAACCTGGACCAATGGGATGTGCGCATCGATCACAACATCACCGAGCGCCAGCGCTTTTTTGCCCGCTACTCGAGGCGCTTTACAGAGTCAGTTCCGGCGGCGTTCTTTCCGAAGGAAACAACCATTGCCGAAGGACGTGTGATCGAATCGGACAGCGTACATGGCGCGGTGGCGGATTACACCAACACCATTTCGCCCACGATGATCTTCAACGCCCGGCTCGGCTTGGCCCGCACGCTTTACGTGTACGCGAACCAGGGGCTGGGTTTTTCGCCCTCGACGCTTGGGTTCCCCAAGTCGATCGATCAGATCCTCGACGTGCAGATGTTCCCCCGCATTGCGCCCTCGGGATATGTCAGCCTCGGCGGCAACGGGAACCGGTACAACGCCTTCAATAGCAACACAGCGCTGGCCAATCTCACCAAGATTTCCGGAAAACATACGATGAAGGCGGGCTTTGAAGGCCGCCTGCATCGTGTGAATGTCGCCGAATTCGACAATCAGGGAGTCTTCGGCTTCTCCGCCACGATGACCCAGGGCCCGAATCCAAACGCGGCCAGCGCCACCGCCGGCAACTCGCTCGCCTCCATGCTGTTCGGCACCGGTTCGAGCGGCAACAACCTGATTCAGAACTTCAAGAATGTCTCCACGCAGAACTACTATGTGGCTTGGTATTTTCAGGACGACTGGCGCATTACCAACAAGCTGACTCTCAATCTCGGCGTGCGCTACGACTTTGACACGCCGCGAACGGAGCGGTTCAACCGCACCAACTACTTCGACCCCGCCATCGCTTCCCCGCTGGGCAACGGCGCGCGCGGAGGCTTAGTCTTCGTCGGCGTCAACGGCGCGGACCGGCACCAATACATCTGGGATTTGAACAATTTCGCGCCGCGCATCGGCCTCGCCTATCAGGTGGATCGCAAGACCGTCCTCCGTGCCGGATATGGCAATGTTTATGGACAATCGCATCAAGCCGCGCACGGCACGATTGGCACCACCGGCTGGAGGCTCGATAATCTGTGGGTGAACTCGCTCGACGGCGTGACCCCCTACAACCTGCTGCGCGATCCCTATCCGAGTGGCTTTCGCCCGCTTCCTGGCGCAGCCGATGGCCTGCTGACAGGTACCGGCGGCGATCTCGAAGCGGTCATTCGCGAAACTCCCTCGCCGCTCGCCATGCAGTGGAACTTCACGCTTCAGCGTGAACTCCCTGGCCAGATGGTGCTGGAGTCGGCATACGTCGGCACGCGCGGACTGCAATTACACAGCGGCGTCGCCTTAAACCAGTTGACGCCCGACAAACTGGCGCTCGGTTCTCAACTCAATCAACTGGTCGATAACCCCTTTTTCGGCAAGATCTCCTCCGGTGCCCTGGCCGCTCAGAAGGTGTCCCGCGGGCAATTGCTGCGGCCCTTCCCGCAGTTTGCCGCGATCGGAATCGTCAATGTTGCCGGAGCGTCTTCGAGCTATCACTCCTGGCAGAGCACGATCTCTAAACGCTTTTCGAAGGGCCTCACGTTTGAAGGTTCCTACACCTGGTCCAAGCTCATTGAAAACGGAACCAGTCATCAGAACTCTTACGACATCCTCGCCAGCCGCGGGTTGTCCGACCTCGACATCGCCCACCGCCTCGTCTTCAGTTGGGTCTACCAACTGCCCTTCGGGCGCGGCCGCCAATTTGGAAGCGGTGTGAATCGCCTCACGGATACGTTGCTGGGCGGATGGCAAGTGAACGGCTTCGCCAACTTCCAGAACGGCACGCCGCTCTCTATTTCCGCCAGCAATACCGCGGGGCTGTTCGGGTCCAACACCCGGCCCAATAACAACGGCACTAGCGCCAAGCTTTCCGGCAAGGTCGACGAACGCCTGAACGCTTATTTCGACCGCAGCGTCTTCAGCCAGCCCGCTCCGTTCACCTTCGGCAACCTCGGCGTGCGCCTCCCGGATGTGCGAAATGACGGTGTTCGCAACTTCGACATCTCGCTTTTCAAGGACTTCAAAATTGTCGAGCGCCTGCGGGTTCAGCTCCGGAGCGAGTTCCTGAACGCCTTCAACACCCCGCGCTTTGGCTCGCCCAACACCAGCGTGACATCGAGTTCGTTCGGCGTGATCAGTTCGCAGGCGAATGCGCCGCGGCAGATTCAGTTTGGATTGAAGATTCTTTGGTAGGCTCGTGCATAGCGAGTTACTAAATTGGGCCAAATCAGGCGCGTTGCGGGCTTTGGTAGCATGCCAGGATCGATGGGAACGATGAACGATGAGGACAGCCTGATCTGGCTCGCTCGTTTTTTGCCGAAAGTGCCGGACCGCTCCGTCCCCATTTGGCATCTTACGCAAAACCGGCGGATTCGCTTCCATTTGCTGGGTCTCCCCGCCTGTCAGTTGCCGTCCGATGGCGGATGGGCAAGTTCAGTGTAGGGTCCAGCTACTGCAACCGGTGGAAGACACCAAGCCCAGTCGGGTCACGACTTAGGACACTCCTAGGAGTCTGTCGGAAATAGATTTTTGTGCACGTAGAATCAATAACTTACAGACAATCCGTAAGTGAAAAATCCACGTAAGTTGTTGATTCTAAGTAGGGAATTTCTTATCTCCGATAGACTCCTAGTGAGAAACGCGCGTCAGGCGCCGCGCTGACATCGAACCCGCGCGGAATTGCGCATTTTGCCCGATAGGGACGGAGCCTTCTGTAGCGTTCGTAGCGTTCGACAAAAAAACAGCGGGAAACGAGGGACAGACAGAATCATCGAACTCGTTTTCTCGCGAAAGGGACACTCGTTCGGTGCCTTTTCCAAGTGGCTTTTGGTGTCTAGGACAGCCTAGGCTTCTTAGGCACCGAATCCGCCCCGGTGTCTAGGACAGCCTAGGCTTCTTAGGCACCGAATCCGCCCCTAGGCACCGAATCCGCCCCCGAATCCGCCCCTTGACAGATACCACAGCACCGACGATTTCAGGGATGCCGGCTGAGGGCTGCGTCTTTCCGCCACCTCACTTCGCATCGTTGAACCAAGTGGCCACGGTGTCGGCCAGCGACCCTTCGGGAATCACATTCTTCAATGTCATTGCCACGAGTAACGAACCACCGCGTAGTTGGTGGATTCGGACTCGCCAGGACATTCTAATTGAGGGGACTGGAGCGGAGCGCGTTGTCAGATTGAACTCAATTGGATCTAACTCCAGCGGCATCAACCGCACTTATACACTCTCCGCCACTGCCACGGATCTAGCGGGAAACACAGCAACTGCAACATCGACATGCACCGTCGGGCCATTGGGAAACAGTGCCCCGTTTGACCCCCTGCCCGATGTCCGATAGAATCGCCTAGTTCGAGCGCGCAAGAGGCTTCCCACTGACTAATATTACCGATAGATGTAGCCCCACTTCCCGTTGATCTTTACCGGTGCAAGACCCTCTGAGAAGCGTAGGGCCAAGTCGAACCGCGGGTTGATCAAATACTTCCCCGCCTTGTCGATGTACCCCATCTTGCCGACCTGGGAGTCGTCTACCGCCGCCAAGCCATCGGAGAATTGAAAAGCGAATAAGAACTGCGGATTGATCACATACTTCCCAGTCCTGTCGACATAACCAGCCATTTCGCCAAGACGCACTAGCGCCAGACCTTCGGAGAATTGTTCAGCGTAGTCGAACTCTGCGCTAATCACGTACCTCCCCCCCTTATCGATGTACCCCCACTTTTTGCCGATCCGTACCGGCGCTAAACCATCGGAGAATTGGCCAGGCTCGTCGAACTGGGGTTCGACCACGTGCTTCCCCGTTTTATCGATGAAACCGCACTTTCTGCCGATGCAAACTGGTGCCAGACCTTCCTGAAAGTTGCCCGCGCCACTGAACTGGAGGTCGATCTGGTACTTCGCGGCTCTGTCGATGTACCCCCACGTTCCGCCGACTTCCACTGCCGCCAACCCATTCGAGAATTGCAAGGTGTCGTCGAACCGCGGGTTGATCACGTACTTCCCCGTCTTGTCGACATAACCCCTCTTTGTGCCGACAGTTACCGCCGCCAAGGCCTCGGAGAATTGGAAAGTGTCATCGAACTGCGGATTGATCACATACTTCCCCGTCTTATCGATGTAACCAAGCTTTTTGCCGATAGTTACAGCCGCCAAACCCTCGGAGAAGGGTCTTGCAAGGTCGAACTGAGGGTTTATGGCGAACGTACCTGTCTGACTCGTCGTAGCAGCCAACGACGCTTGCGATCCCTCCTTCCGACCGCCAGCAGGCGACACCTGAGATCCCTCCTTCTGACGGCACGCAGGGAGCCAAAAGATACAGGCTGCGAGAACTGCGGCGCGAGATAGCTGCATAGGCGTGTGCTTCCCAGGTTCAACCTTTCCCCGACCTTATGCTTGTACCACATTTAAAAGAGGAAATTCAGGTCCGGCCGCGCGCCCGCCGCGGCTGCGGCGTCGTAGATCTCTTCAGCCGTTAGATTCGTCGGCAAAATCATTCAGGGCCTTCCGCATCTCAGTCGTGAGGAGCGCATGTACTGTGGCCTCTACGGTCTCGGCGGCAAGCATCGCCGCCAAGCGGTCGGGGAGGTTGATCATCGCGTCGCGGAACTGCCGGAACTTGTTGAAGGCGGCGACCTGGACTTCTTCGCCCGAGACAAGCTTCGCGATCCTCTCCTCGTAATCGATCTTGGCGAGGCGCGCCTGGTAGTGCTCGCGTACCGCCCGCGCCTTCGTATACTGCGACGCGCCAAAGACCTCGCCGTCGTCTTCCGAGGCGGATTCGGTGCCTAAGAAGCTTAGGCTGTCTTAGACACGTAAAGCCAGGAGAACTTTTCGCCCATCCCGTTAATACTTTAGCGATGGGACGCATGCCACGATTCGCGCCCGCCGGACTGCCGCAGCACGTCACGCAACGCGGCAATTTCGGCCAGGACTTCTTCACGGACGCCGATCGCCATTTGTACCTCTCGCTCCTGGACCGCCACTCCGCCGAGCAGAAAGTTCGCGTCATCGGCTACACCCTTATGACGAATCGTGTCCACCTCCTCCTCGAACTGAAGACCGACGACGGGGCGGATTCGGTGCCGGGCGGATTCGGTGCCTAAGAAGCGTAGGTGATCGTAAACACCTCTTCAGCACCTCGTCAGCAATCCGTTCTTCAGAAACCGCCGCAGGCCCAAGCTATCGGCCACGCGCCACGCGATTGCGCGTTCGCTCCCGAGGCCCTCGAAGAATCCGATCCGCAGCGCGCGGAAGGACACGCCCTGGCGCGGCTGCGCTGGTTGTGTCCTTGGCTCCATCCTGCATAAGCGTGTTTATGTCCCAATCGGCACTTCTGCGTTAGCTCTCCATCTCACGTATGACCGCAAAAGCCCGCCTATGCGACATCGGCCCCCTTGAATCTCCGTCTTGCACCGTGGCGGATGTGCAGCACTTCAACCTGTTGCTGCTTTTCCAGCACGCGGTATATCGCTCGATAAATGTGCGGCTTGTCGCCGTACAGCAAATGCCTGAACTTGTCACTCTCCGGAGTCACCGGGCATCGGTTCGGCTGCCCTTCGAGGCTGAGTATCGCCTCTTTGAACCCGCGATACCATTTCAGGGCCGTCGGAATCCTCGGCGTTTATATGGCCGTACAGGGTAGCGAGATCGCGCTCGGGAAACGAGGGACAGACAGAATCATCGAACTCGTTTTCTCGCGAAAGGGACACTCGTTCGGTGCCTTTTCCAAGAATCAGGCTAGCATGCGGTTGTCG
>JAYVTO010000245.1:0-32160 GCA_043788745.1 Acidobacteriaceae bacterium | reverse complement strand
GTTCCCCCACCTTTTCAAAACAGCCGCCCATTCCAATATCTGATCGCCCCGCTTCCCTCACTACCGGTCATCCCAAGGCCCTTACCGGCGGATTAGGGTAGTAGTGAATGGGGTTCGCTCGTGTTGGACCCCTCCGGGACGTTACAATCGTACCCATGCGAGGGTTGGTTTTATTATTGGCGGGCGTGGTCTGTCTCCAGGCACAGGAGGCAAAGCGAGGATTGAAATCGGCGACGGCGATTGAACACGCTCCGAAGTTTTCCGGAACCTGGCGGCTGATGTCGGCGGAGTACGTGGCACCGAGTGGCGCAACGCGTTATCTGTACGGCCGCGGAGCGATCGGCGTGTTGACGTACGACACCAAGGGGCACATGACCGCACAGATCATGAATCCGGAGCGCGAACTGTGGGCATCGCCCGAGCGGCTGAAGGATACTCCGGCAGAGGCCAAGGCGTCGATCGACTCCTACATCGCCTACTTTGGCGATTACGTCGTCGACAACAAAAAGATGGTCGTGATCCACAAGGTGAGAGGCGCACTGATTCCGAATTGGACGGGCACGGATCAGGTTCGGGGATTCGAGTTCTGGGGCGACGACCGCTTAGTGCTGACAACGGATGCCAAGATCGACGGCGTGGTGCATAAGGCGAAGCTCACGTGGGAGCGAATGCAGTAGCCAGATCGTCTGCACCTTGTGCATCGGCGGCTCGCGATTCTCCGACGAGCCGTGCGTCCAGGCTGATCGCGCCATTTTGCGTTAGGCCAGCTTTTCCTTCACTTTGCCGCTGAGCACTTTGCCGTCCACGCGCTTGCCGCCAAGTTTCGCCTGCGCCGCCTTCATGACGATACCCATCTGCTTGGCGCTGGTCGCACCCGTCTCAGCGAGCGCCGCCGCGATGGCGGCATCCACTTCTTCGTCGCTCGCGAGCGCTGGCAGATAGCTTTCGATCAGGGTCAGCTCTGCCTCTTCCTTGTCGGCGAGTTCCGCGCGACCGCCGTTGCGAAACATCTCGGCCGACTCGCGCCGTTGCTTGATCAGCATGCTCATGATCTGCATCTCGGCCGCCTCGTCGAGAGGCTTCATCGAGTCGATTTCCTGCTTCTTGAGCGCCGTCTTGATCATGCGCAGAGCGCTCAGTTTCGCTTCGGCTTTGGCCCTCATTGCGGCCACCATGTCGGTCTGAATCGTATCGAGTAAAGGCATGTCTGTCTGCTATCCTAAAGGTTCACCGACCGCCTCGTTCGTCCACACCCATGCATATTCAGAAACAGCGCCGGCTGACTTCCGGCTCGATCTCTCTCGGTCCAGTGTGCTCGCTCGCGAAGGGTTCGAACTTTCATGATCGCACCGTTCGTCCGCGCCGAGTTTCGGAGCGCGCCCGATGAAGGTCGTTGTTGCTGAACCTCTCTCGTCCGCCGCGATGGATACACTGATGGCGCAAAGAACCTGGGATATTGTTGTTTCCGATCCCAAGTCTTATCTGGCGGAACTGGGGGACGCGGACGCTCTGCTGGTGCGCAGCGCCGCGAAGGTCACGAAAGAAGTTCTCGCCATGGCCCCGAAGCTGCGCGTCGTCGGTCGTGCGGGCGTAGGTGTCGATAACGTCGATCTCGAAGCGGCGACCTTGGCTGGCGTTCTCGTTATGAACACGCCGGGTGGAAACGCGGTTTCAGTCGCCGAACACACGCTGGCGCTGATGTTGTCGATGGCCCGCTCGATTCCCCAGGCCAGCGCTTCGACGAAGTCCGGTAAATGGGAGAAGAAGAAGTTTCTCGGCCACGAGCTGCGCGGTAAAACCCTTGGCATCATGGGCGTCGGTAGCATTGGGCGTGAGGTCGCCAAGCGCGCGCGCGGCTTCGAAATGCAGATCATTGCGTTCGATCCCTACGTGAATCCGCAGGCTGCTGCCGACATCGGCATCGAACTGGTTTCGATGAAAGATCTGTTCGCGGCCGCCGACTACATTTCGATCCATGTCGCGCTAACGCCTGAGACCACCGGCATGTTGGACGACGCGGCGTTCGCGCAAATGAAGAACGGCGTGCGTATCGTGAATTGCGCGCGGGGCGAACTTGTCGATCCCACCGCGCTGCTCGGAGCCCTGAAGTCCGGCAAGGTCGGCGGCGCCGCGCTCGACGTCTTCCAAGTGGAACCGCCGGCCGCGGGCGAACCGCTGCTCGATTTCGATCAGGTGATCGCGACGCCGCACATCGGCGGATCGACCGAAGAAGCACAGGAGATCGTTGGCATTCGCATCGTCGAACAGGTGGTCGAGTACCTGAAGCACGGCGTCGCATTGAACGCCGTCAACGTGCCGGCGATGACGGCGGAGCAGTTCAGGGCCGTCGGCCCTTACGTGAATCTGGCCGAGCGCCTGGGCGCCTTCGCTGCCTTTGTTGCGCCCGGCAATCCGCGCTCGGTGACCCTCACCTACAGCGGCCGCGTCGCCGAATTAAACACGCAGTTGATCCGCAACGCGGGCCTCGCGGGCGTCCTGGCCCGCTCGTCGCAGCGCAGGCCCAACGTCGTCAACGCGCAACAGATTGCAGCGGATCGCGGCCTGACGTTCACCGAACAGCACATCAACCGCGTTGGGCTATCGGATTCGGTCCGCCTCGAACTGACAACCGACGCGGGAGTGACGCGCGTCGAAGGCGCGGTGGTACTCGATAAGCCGCGACTCGTGGCTGTCGACGGAATCCTTTGCGAAGCGCCCCTCGCGGGCCACATTGTGTTCCTCAAAAACGAGGACGTGCCGGGCGTGATCGGCTACATTGGCTCGGTAACGGGCAAGAACAGCATCAATATTGCCAACTTCGCGCTGGGCCGCCAGGATGAGCCGGCACCCGGCAAGCCGCTCGAAGCCGTGGCGATCATTGCGACGGATAGCGCGGTTGGCGAACAGGTTCTGGGCCAGTTCCTCGAGAACAAGGCCGTGCTGGTCGCCCGGGCCGTGGAGTTGCCCGCTTGAAGGCAGCGTGCGTGGCGGGCAGACCGATTCCGAACTGTCAGGTTGGGTCGGCGATTCGGTTTCGACTCGTTTCCAGCGAACTTGGTTATTTACGCGGCACATGCCGTGTGCTACGATATGGATGCGAAAGCAATCCCCCTCCGACGGAGTTAAAGAAACCTTCGAATGAGCTTTACTGTATTTCTTGGAAACCTGCCTACGTGGGTCACTGCGGATGATATCAAGTCGTGGCTTACCGCTGAAAACCTTGTTGCCGATGCCGTTAAAGTAATCCGTAACCCCGAGACGCAGGAGTCTAAGGGCTTCGCGTTCATTGAAGCGCCGAACAATGAGGAGATGCAATCCATCATTCGCCGCTTCGATCGCGCGCCTCTCGAAGATCGTCTGCTCCGCGCGAATCCCGCGCAGCCTCCGAAGCCCAAGGGCCAAGTTGGTCCCGTGGTCCCGGGTGCGCGCCCTTCCGCGGCAGCTCCCATGGGTGCTGCTCCGTCGGGTGGCGCGGCATCTGGTGCGCCGCTGGGCGATCGTCCTCCTCGCCGTACCGGACCGCCTAGCGGCGCTGGCGGCGGCAAACGCCCAAGCGGTGGTGGAAAGCGCGGCGGCAACGGCGGCCCGCAGAGCGCGTTCGCCGAAGAACTCGCCAAAGCCCTCTAGTGATCGCGCTGGCGGTCTCCTACATTTTGTAACGCAGTAGTGATATACTACGGCCCGAATCATTCAGATTCGGGCTCCGGCCCCGGACGCCATCCGCCTCTGGGGCCAAGCTGTTGGTAGGGGACTTCCGCGTGACGGATCTGCTCATTCTACGTATCGTTTTTGTTCTGCTACTGGCCGGCGCATCGTTTTCGCTGCACCCGTTTGACTTGGATCCGCTTGTCGCAGTTGGTGGTGGAGCCGCGTGCGGGCTCGCCATCGTTGTTGCCGAGTATCGGATCCGCCAGATCACGCTCAAGCGCCTGCTCGGTGCTGCCGCCGGATCGATTCTCGGAATCCTTGCCGCGTACCTCGTCGCACTCATTCTCGGCCTTGCGGTGCCCGGCAACTCTTCCACGGTTTCCTTCCTGCAACTGGGCACGCTCCTTTTCATGGCGTACTGCGGCCTCGTTGTCGGTGCGGCCAAGGGCGAGATGCTGAATCTCGCGGCCTTCGGCGGCGTGTTTGGCGGCGAGAAAGGCGCGAAGAGCGCGTTCAAAATCCTCGACACCAGCGTCATTATCGACGGCCGCATCGGCGACATCGTAGAGACCGGCTTCGTCGACGGCATTCTTGTGATTCCGCAGTTTGTGCTCCGCGAGTTGCAGATGGTGGCCGATTCCGCCGATTCGATGAAACGCAATCGCGGACGCCGGGGCCTCGACGTCTTGCAGCGGATTCAGAAAATGCCCCAGCTTGAGATCCGGATTGTCGAAGAGGACTTTCCGAACGTCAAGGAAGTCGACATGAAGCTGATCGAACTGGCGAAGCTGTTCGACTGCAAGATTGTAACGAACGACTTCAACCTGAACAAAGTTGCCCAGCTTCACGGCGTCGAGGTGCTAAACATCAACGAGCTTGCGAATGCACTCAAGCCCGTTGTTCTGCCCGGCGAGTTGATGCGCGTCTTCATCCTCAAAGAAGGCAAAGAGTACAACCAGGGCGTCGCGTATCTGGACGACGGCACCATGGTGGTTGTCGACAACGCGCGGAAGATGATCTCGAAGACCATCGACATCGCGGTCACGAGCGTGCTGCAAACCACCGCTGGAAAGATGATTTTCGGACGCTTCGACGAACGGACCCATGCGATCCACGAGAAGGAACGCCCGGAGCGGATTCCGCGTGAACAAGCGGCGGCAGCCAGTCCTGCTCCCATCGCCTAGCCCAAGGTTCGGAACAGGCGCCCTCCAACGTTTCGTAGACTGGTCTCACGAAAGAGAGAATGCACCTTGGCTTCTGTGAACAAGTTACGAACTGTGGGCATCGCCCTCGCTGCGCTCCTGCTCGCGGGCGCCGCGAAGCCTCCCGTCCGGAAGTCAGTCATCGTGACCGAGGGCACCAACCTCAACATCACGCTTTCGCCGGACCGCAAGACCATCATCATGGATCTTCAGGAGACACTGTGGTCGCTGCCTGTCTCCGGTGGAACGGCGAAGCGGCTGACTGAGCCGTTTCTCGAACCGGCGCGGCCGGATTGGTCGCCGAAGGGCGACCTGGTCGCGTTTCAAGGCTTCAAGGGGGGCACCTTCCACATCTGGGTGATGAAGCCCGATGGCAGCGGTGTCCGCCAACTGACCGACGGCCACGCCGACGATCGCGATCCGCGCTTCTCTCCCGACGGCACCAAAGTCGCGTTCTCGTCCGATCGCGCGTTCCAGGGAAACTACGACATCTGGGTCGCCGACGTGCAAACCGGAAAGCTCACGCAATGGACGCAGGACCCTGCCGACGAATATGAACCGTGCTGGTCGCCCAACGGATCGGAGATCGCGTTTGTGAGCGGAGTGGGCGCGAATGCCAATTCGATTATTTCCGCGACAGCGAAGGGTGAGAGGAAGACGATTCTCACGGCGTCTTCGGTGGGTGCGCGCGTGAACTCGCCGTCGTACGCGCCGGACGGCACGCGCATCGCCTATACCGAGACCGCGCGAGGAACGTCCCACTTGCTGGTCTCTGGAAAGCCGGTGGGCGAAGCCGCCGACGTCTTCCCGTTTCCACCCACGTGGTTGTCGGCCAAGGAATTGATCTACGCTGCCGACGGCAAGATTCTGGTCTCAACGATCGGCGGCGCGACGCGCAGCGTTCCTTTCCGCGCGACCTTCGAATTGAACCGGCCCGGCTACAAGCAACGTGTGGTGGACTTCGACTCCACGGCGCCCCGCCTGGTTAAGGGTATCGTGAATCCCGCTCTTTCGCCCGACGGGAACCGTATCGTATTTGGCGCGCTGAACCAACTCTGGCTGCTCGAGATCGGCGGAAAGCCCAGGCAGTTAACGAACGATACGTACTACAAGCAGTCGCCCGCATGGTCTCCCGACGGCAGGTTGATCGCGTTCAGTTCCGACAAAGCGGGTTCGCCCGACATCTACATCCACGACCTCGATTCGCAATCGAATCGTCGCGTGACTACGCTGCCCTCTTCCGCCGAATACGACCCGGCGTGGTCCGCGGACGGAACGCTGCTGTCCTACAACGATAACGCCGGCGCTACTCATCTCTTGAATCTCAAGACCGGTCGCACCACGCCTCTCGGCAGCGCCACCTTTAATCCCAGCCGCCCCAGTGTATTCGGCAATGGCAAGGCCGTTTCGCGCGCCGTTCTGCGTCCCTATTCGCGGCGTTTCCGTGAGGGCGCCAGCGTGATTGAAACCATCGACGTCACGACTGGAAAAAGCACCCTCACCGATCCCGCGCCGTACAAGTCGATCTTCACGCGCTCCGTTGATGGCCCCATTTACTCGCCGGACGGAACACGCATGGCGTACGTCATGGATGCCTTTCTGTGGGTTCGGCCCGTCGACGCGGCCGGCCTTCCCGCTGGCGAAGCGCGGCCCATCAACGAAGAGTCGACCGACGCGCCAACCTGGAGCGGCGATGGCAAGCGCATCCTCTATCTCTCGAACGGCGTCCTTCGCCTGGTTGCTTCCGACGGCTCGACGCCTCCTTCGACCGTGCCGCTCGATCTCACCTTCGCGCGCCCGGTGACGGAAAAGACCACGCTCGTCCACGCCGGACGCCTCTGGGACGGCCTCGGCCCCAACGACCGCACGAACGTCGACATCACGATCGTCGGCCGTCGCATTCAGAAAGTGGCTCCGCATCGCGACGCGGCTCACAGCGGCATCGTAGTCGTCGACGCTTCCGACCTCACCGTAATGCCCGGCATGTGGGAATCGCACAACCACGGCTACGGCGGGCTGGCCAATTTCGGCGACCGCGCCGGACGCATCTGGCTTGCCTACGGAATCACGTCGCTGCAATCGCATGGCGACAACGCCTACGATGCCGTCGAAGTGAAGGAGTCGTTCGCGGCGAATCTGCGGGTCGGCCCGCGCTACTTCTCCGGCGGCGAAATCATCGACGGCGAACGTGTCTTCTACAGCATGAATCACAACATCAGCGATAGCAAAGGCCTTCAGCTAGAACTCAAGCGCGCGCAGGCGCTCGACTACGACAACGTGAAGACCTATGTTCGATTGCCCCACGCTCTTCAGGCGGAGGCATTGAAGTTTGCGCACGAAAAGCTTGGCGTCTTCATCGCCTCGCACTACGGACTGCCCGGACTTCTCTACGGAATGGACGGCATGACGCACTTGAGCGCGACGTCGCGCTGGGGCTATTCCTACACGCGGTCCGGGAATGGCGAATCCTATCAGGACATCCGCAGCCTCTTCGCCGCTGCGAACGAGTTCATCATCTCGACGCCGTTCGCTGCATCCGCACTCTACGCCGAGGATCCCGCGATCGTCGACGATCCACGCATCGCGACGCTGAATCCCTGGTGGCAACAGAGTGCGATGATTACTGCCCGCGATCAGGCCCGATCCGGTGGAGGTAACGTCCGCGGCGGAGCGAATCTCCAAGGAGAAGAAAACGCGCTCCTCGCGATCCGCAAAGGCGGAGGCACGATCGCGCTCGGAACCGATTCTCCCCTCGCCGGCTTAGCGCTGATGAACCACCTCGCACTGCGCGCCGAAGTGAAGTACGGGTTCGAGCCGTGGCAAGCGCTGCAAACTGCAACACTGCTGCCGGCGCAAGCCTTCGGCTACGGCAAGGATCTCGGTTCGATCGAAGCGGGCAAGCTGGCCGACATGGTGTTTGTCTCGGGCAATCCGCTGAAGGACATCAAAGACGCGGCAAACGTCAGGCGCGTAATGGTCGATGGACGTACCTATACAATCCCGGAACTGACGGCCCCGTTCTCGCGGAACTGAGGCGCCAGTGGTTGGAGTGCGCCTTAGGCGGCCTGGTTTTGGTTGTTCTTTAGGAGATCCTTGGCGATTCTTGCGGTTTTTTCAGACTGTATCGGGTCGGCGGCGGGGTATTGGTTTGCGTCTCCGAGAGGCTCTGCGGAACGAAGCCATATAGTCTTGCGGGTGATTGAGCGTGCATGGCTTCGCCGCCGACTCTGGTTCGGTCGAACCTGGCCGTCCGACCTACTGCGGCTTGTTGGTATGTTGCGAAGTCTTTGTTGTGGCCCTGCTTCTTCTGTGCTACGGCGCGGGCCCCACCGAGACCTCGCGGAAGTCGGCCTTCACTGTCCCCATTGTTCTTCGCATTGTTCTCCGCCTGGCCTTCGGCGCGATCTGTTGAGAATCAGCTTGTGGCGCCGGTGTCTCCGGACACGAGTTGAACGGGTGGGGCTCGAGCGCGGGTTTGATCCACTCACTCTCCATGAACCAGCCGGTAAGTTGTTTAATCCTGGTAGCAACGGGGCGGGCCGACGGCTGGTGAATCCGCTCCCGAAGCGGCCTTTCGGTCCGCTTTGGTCGCGGCTCGAATTTGGTGCTTTGCGGCTTGCGCGCTCGCGATCGACACCGCCATCCACGGGATTGCAAAAAGGCGCATTATCAGGAATCATCAGGAATGGATGTCTCACCTTTGAATAGCGTGCAGGGTAGCAAATCGTTAGGAACGCAACCCATCCTCACCCTCGACGGATCGCGCGCCGAAATCCGTCTCCAGCGGCCCCATCTACACAATCGAATACAACCCGAAGACCTCGACATGCTCCATCGCCTCTGCGACGAAATCGACGCCGCCCCTGGAGTCCGTGTCGCCATCCTCGCCAGCCGCGGAAAAA
The DNA here is from genome assembly GCA_043788745.1 of Acidobacteriaceae bacterium. GTDB lineage: Bacteria > Acidobacteriota > Terriglobia > Bryobacterales > Bryobacteraceae > JBBQWZ01. Next base: position 23,408 of record JAYVTO010000245.1, on the reverse strand, counting down.
CTTTCAGCGCCGGTTTCGATATCGCATCCATTCGGCCGAATCCCACCGCGGACCACGCGCCCATTCCATTCGAAAAGGCCGTCAACCGGTTCGCCCAACTCCGCGTCCCCACCATCGCCGCGCTCCAAGGCAGCGTATACGGCGGAGCCGCCGATCTCGCTCTCGCGTGTGACTTCCGCATCGGCGTCGACACGATCGAACTCCGCGTGCCTGCGGCTGTCCTCGGCGTCCATTACTACGCCAGCGGACTCCAGCGTTTCGTCCATCGCGTCGGACTCAACGCCGCCAAGCGCATCTTCCTACTCACCGACACGCTCGACGCGAAGGAACTTCTGCGCATCGGCTATCTCGACGCCGTTTGCTCTCCCGATTCTCTCGACTCGACCGTCAGCCACTACGCAAGCCGCCTCGAAGATCTCGCCCCCATCGCCATCGAAGGCATGAAGCGTGCCCTCAGCCAAGCGTCGGCAAACGCCCTTGATCTCGAAGACACCAACGCGTGGATCGAGAAAGCAATGCGCTCCAAAGACCTTAGAACCGGCCTCGCTGCCTGGTCCGATCGGGCGAAGCCTCGCTTTTCGGGCATCTAACTGCTTTTGTTCCCATTGTGCAACGTGAAATGTGTTGAAAAGGCCCTGGAACCTCCCGTATTTCACTTTTTTGCTTTGACTAAAAGACCTGTACTCTGGCATACTGTCCTCGGTACTTGTGAAGTGTCAGTTGAGCCCCAGGTCAGCCCCTCCTTTGTTGTTCTGCCGTCCCGGTCGTTTGCACTGTCCTTCCGTCCTGCTTTGACTTAGGAGCTCCCAGTGAAAAAACTGTTTGTTGGCAACCTCCCCTATTCGGCGAATGAAACCGATCTTCAGAGTTTCTTCTCGTCCAACGGATTCATGGTAGATAGCGTCCTCGTGATGCGCGATCGGTTCTCGGGCGACGCCCGCGGCTTTGGTTTCGTCGAGATGAATGACGACTCCGCGGCAACCCAGGCCGTCGAAATGTGCAACGGCCGCGAACTCCAGGGGCGTGCCATCGTAGTGAACGAAGCCCGGCCGATGAACCGCGAAGGCGGTGGCGGTGGGGGTGGCGGTCCCCGTGGTGGCGGTGGTGGACGCCGTGACTTCGGTGGCGGCGGTGGCGGCGGTGGACGTCGCGAACGCTACTAAACGAAATCGATCCCGCAGAAGTCCAAAACCGCCGTGTCCCGAAAGAGATGCGGCGGTTTTTTGATTCGGTTCTCTACGTCCCGTCGCGCATCCCGCCTGGAAGTATGCAGCGTGAACCACGCCCAGGACGCCGGCTCGCGCAAGGATCGCCAGAAACCAGTTGGCATGGCGAAAGCGCCAGCTCCGAGCCGCGAACGGAGCCAAGTGAGTTCCGGCAAGTACGACGCCTCCTGCCCGTTTGAGTCCAAGGCTACAGCGTCATCTCACCCATCTTTGTCGCCATCTCGCGCTTCGGCGTTCAATCCACCTGGCATTCCTTTGTAAATGTGGCCCGCGGACGTGGCTTCTCCCGTGCAACGAACACTGGCGGAGGTTTCGTTATGCAAATGGATCTGGTGATTTCCGCCGCCGCCTGGGCCCTCGTCGTCATGACCGTGGCTGCGCTCGCCGTGTATAGAAAAACTGTGTCCCGAGGAGAATTCGACGTCGTCCACATCAAAGACGCCGAATCCGCCCTAATCCCCGAACAGGAGTCCCTCGCCCGGCGCCTCGATGTGATTGATCGCTGGGGCAAGCGACTCACCGTCGTCGCCGTTTTGTTCGGCCTCGCCATCCTCGCCATCTATCTCGTTCGAGCCTGGGATCTCAGCAACCAACTCGCAAGGTAGGCCATGGTGACACGAATCAGCACGGGGCTGGGAACCAGCCTGGGGCGTATACGCCGCGCGCCCGAGTCAATCTGTGTTTTTTCACCCATCGCGCACCCAATCCGCGCGGGACATCTTTTGCCCGGAACGAGTTACGCATTGGCCCGACGCGTGCAACCTCCGGACGCGGAGGTTGCAATGAGCACATTCACTCGCTGCACGATCATCGGCGCGGCCCTCGCCGCAGCCCTCTTCGCCCAGGACGCGCCAACTGTCAAGAAGGTACCCGTCCGGCCATCGTCACCGGTCAACGGCAAAGAGATGTTCCAGCAATACTGCGCGCCATGCCACGGCCTGGATGGCAAGGGCGCTGGTCCCGCGGCGTCCTCTCTCAAGAAAACGCCTGCGGATCTCACAATGCTCTCTGGTCATAACAACGGCAAGTTTCCGGAAACCCGCGTCCAGCAGTCCATCCGGGGCGACGCCGAACTCCCCGCCCACGGCTCCAAAGACATGCCCGTCTGGGGAACTCTCTTCCGCGAACTCAACCACGAGCCTGGGATGGTGCAGATGCGCGTTTCGAACCTTACGAAATACGTCCATTCGATGCAGGCGAAATAGCATCGGCGAGTCCGTGGCATTGGCCTCCGAGCCTGTGCCCGGTCGTTTCGAACGGATGCTGACCCTTCCGAAGCGCACTTCCGAAGGGTCAGCCCTTACTCCGTCCTTGCTACAGCCGATGCAGTGAGGGCCTTCAGATCCACTGACACATCCGCAGCTTGCTCTGCCGTGATCGCGACCCCACCGGCGATCAACTTCCGCCCTAACACGTGATCTCCTGGCCGATTCACCGAATCGATGGCCACTAACCGGCCCGCGCGGAAGTAGAAAACCGAAAATTTGCGGCTCTCCGATTCGCCGCGCGTGACCACCTGATCGTACCCGCCCGACAGCCCCACCATTTGGAGCGAGATGTCGTATTGGTCCGTCCAGAACCATGGCACCGCGGTGTATGGCGCACCCCGTCCGACAATGCCTGCCGCCACGCACTTGGCCTGATCCACGGCGTTCTGCACCGATTCGATACGCACCCGCGAGCCTGCAAACGGATTCGGATGCTCCGCGCAATCGCCGATCGCGTAAATGCGCTCGTCCGAGCTCCGCAACTGCGCATCCACGGCGATGCCGTTTCCGACAACAAGTCCGGCCTCGTGCGTCAGTTCGTCGTTCGGAACCACGCCCACACCAACCAGCACCAGATCCGCAGCCAGTTGCATGCCATCTTTCAGCACAACACCCGCAACGCGCCCGTTACTGCCGACCAACTCAGTGACGCCGGTTCCGGTCGAGATCCGCACGCCGTGACTGGTGTGCAACTCGCGATAGAACTCCGAGATCAGCGGCGACACCACGCGTTGCATCAGCCGATCCCGCGTCTCGAGCACGCAGACGCTCTTTCCGGATTTTGCCGCTGCCGCCGCCAGTTCAAGCCCGATGAAGCCGCCGCCAATCACCACGATCTCGCTCGCGGATTCGATTCGTTGCTTGATGTCGATCGCCTCAGCCACGGTTCGCAAGTAGCACACGCCGTCGAGTCCGGCACCCGGAACAGGCAGCAATCGATTGCGCGATCCCGTCGCCAGCACCAACGCGTCGAACGGTACGCGTGCGCCCGAAGCCACTCGCACTTCGCGCGCGCCGCGATCCATCGCGACGACGCGCTCGCCGGGCATTAACCGGATTCGCTCTTTTTCGTAGAACACCGCCGGGCGCAGATGCGTGGCCTCGATCGCCTGCTTGCCCGAAAGAAACCCTTTTGAAAGCGGCGGCCGTTGGTAAGGTAATCCCGCTTCGTCGCCAATCAGCGTGATCGATTCCGCGAAGCCTTCCTGCCGCAGCCACAGCGCGGTTTGGAATCCGCCTTGTCCCGCGCCTACGATGACAACACCGCGTTCCGTCATTCGCGCTACTGCTGCGCCTCGGGCGTACGCACCATCAATCCGTCGAGTTCCCTGGTCAACCGAATCTGGCAACCGAGCCGGCTATTCGCGCGCCGCTCGGCGAACGCGTTCGTCAGCATCTCCAGTTCGCCTTCGTCGGCAGGCTTCAGCAGATCGGCAAACGCGTCATCGACGTAGACGTGGCACGTCGCGCATTGGCAAGCGCCCCCGCACTCCGCCACGATGCCCTCGACGTTATTCGCGATCGCGCCTTCCATGACGGAATCGCCAACTGGCACGGCGACCGTCGTCGAATCGCCGGCGTACGAAATGTAGATGACCGATACGGTCTCTTTCTTTTTTCCAAATAGGCTCATGAGGGGTCGATTCTGTAGGAATGAAATAGATCGATTTAGTATGCCACGTGTGCGGCTTCCTCTCTCAGCCGGAATGGCGGCTCCCGGACCGGCGCGACTGTCGAATCCCGCGTTGACCGAAGGTTTTCCCACTCAACCCTGATACATTGACTTTTACTGGAGTCCTGCCATGAGCGTAAACCCCAATGCCGGAAAACCGGCGAACCCCGCACTGCTCGTCGACGTCCCCAAGCTGATCGCCGCCTACTACGAAAGCCAACCTGACAGCAGCGTGCCCGGGCAGCGCGTTGCCTTCGGGACCTCGGGGCACCGCGGCTCCGCGCTGCACTCGACCTTCACGCAATCGCACGTCCTTGCGATCACGCAAGCCATCGTTCTCTATCGGCGTGCCCATCAAATCGACGGACCGCTATTCCTCGGCATCGACACGCACGCGCTTTCCTATCCTGCGTTCGCCAGCGCGCTCGAAGTGCTCTCGGCGAACGGCGTCGAAACCATGATCGCCGCCGATGGCGGTTACGCGCCGACGCCCGTCATCTCGCACTCGATCCTCACCTACAACGACGGCCGCTCGACTGGACTCGCCGATGGCATCGTGATCACGCCCTCGCACAATCCACCCGAAGACGGCGGTTTCAAATACAACCCGCCCCACGGCGGCCCCGCGGACAAATCGATCACGTCCTGGATTCAGGCCAAAGCCAACGACTTCCTCGCCGCCAACCTCGAAGGCATCGGAAGAATTCCGCTCGAACGCGCCCTCCGCGCGGCCAACACGCATCGGCACGACTACATCACACCCTACGTCGCCGATCTCGCGAACGTCCTCGATCTGGACTCCATTCGGGCCTCCGGCATCCGCCTCGGCGTGGACCCGCTCGGCGGCGCGGGCGTCGCCTACTGGCCACGCATTGCCGAACACTATCGCCTGAACCTCACCGTCGTCAACGACGCCGTCGATCCTACGTTCCGCTTCATGACCGTCGATTGGGACGGCAGGATCCGCATGGACCCCTCGTCGTTGTTCGCGATGCAGAGCCTGATTGGCCTCAAAGACAAGTTCGACGTCGCCTTCGCCTGCGACACCGATCACGATCGCCACGGCATCGTCACTCGCACTTCCGGTTTGCTTGCGCCTAATCATTACCTCTCGGTTTGCATTCACCACCTGTTTCGAACGAGACGCGAATGGGATGAGCTTGCCGCTGTCGGCAAGACAATCGTCAGCAGCAGCATGATCGATCGCGTCGCCGCGAAAGCCGGCCGCGAAGTCTATGAAGTGCCGGTGGGCTTCAAGTGGTTTGTGGAGGGCCTACTCACCGGATCGCTCGGCTTCGCCGGGGAAGAAAGCGCCGGTGCCTCGTTCCTGCGAAAAGACGGCACCCCCTGGTCGACCGACAAGGATGGCATCATCGCCGCATTGCTCGCCGCCGAGATCACCGCCTCGAACAACCGCGATCCGGGCGAGATTTACCGGCAACTCACCAATGAACTCGGCGACCCGGTCTACGAACGGATCGAAGCGTCCGCGAACGCAAAGCAGAAGGCCCTTCTCGCGAAGCTCTCTCCGCAGGATATCCCCGCATCCAGCCTGGCCGGCGATCCGATCACGTCGATCGTCACCACCGCGCCCGGTAACGATGCGCCGATGGATGGCGTGAAGGTGTCGACCGCCAACGGCTGGTTCGCCGCGCGGCCTTCGGGCACCGAAGACATCTACAAGATCTATGCGGAAAGCTTCGCGGGCGAGTCGCACCTCCACCGCATTCAGGAAGAAGCGCAGCAGATCGTAAGCGCCGTGCTGGCCGCCGCCGGCGTGTAACGCTACTCGATCGATCGTGAAGAAATCGGGAGGCGCGCTGTTTGCGATCGCGGATCGACCGCCACATCCAGCCAGCCGATCATCATCTCATCCCAACTCTGCGGACCCCATTGGACCGTCGCCTTCGGATCCGGATTGTTCGGGTTATTCGCCGAGTTGTCGAACAGCGCCGTACATTCGATTCGCGTGCCGCGCGGCAGCAACTTTGGCGTTTCCAGATAGTAGTACGGTTGCCAGTTGAAATCGTACTTCGGAATCGAGAGCAGCACTTCCTTTTCGCCCGTCGGATACACGGCCCGGAACTCGAATGCCTTGCCGCGCAAGTGCATGTGCGCGCGCATGCCCACCAGCTTTACGGGCTCGCGAATCAGCACCGCGGAGTCCGATCGATAGTTCGCCACGCCGGGCGGAATCTCCAGTCCCCACGCCGACGCCGTCATCGGCACTACCTGCTCCGAGACCGGACCCTTTGCAAACACCAGTCCCAACTTCGTGCGGTCCTTTGCCGCCTTGCCGTTCGTGCTGTAGTGCATCTGGAAAATTAACGTCGATCCCGCCTTGATCAAGCGCGCCATACCCGGTTGCCACACTTGTGGCAACATGCCCGGTGCGTAGCCGGCCAGATAGCTGTTCGCGCCCATCCCGCCATAGCCCGCGTCCACCGATATGATCGCGTGATGCAGGACGCTGCGGTCTGTCGGACGCACCTCGAGCATCCGCACCCACTTGTCCTCGGTAAACCGCGTCGGCACTGCGATGAATTGATAGCCGAGAACGCCCGTCGCCGGAATCGACATCTCTTCCGGCAGTGCAAAGACTACATCCGGCTTCCCGATCGTCCACCCCTCGGTGAATTGCTTTGCGGGCGGCGCTTCCGCGCTCGAACCCTCGGCTGCACCCCCGTCCACCCAGGCGATCAGCAGTTCGCGTTCCTCCGCCGGCATCGACAAGTCGTTCGCGAATTTCCCGAATCGCTGGTCCGGGCTCCATGGAGGCATCGTCCCCGCCACCAGTGCCCCCTTCATGGCTTTCGCCCACGGGCGAGCTTGCGAGTATGTAAGAAGCGGCATCGGGCCGACTTCGCCCGCGCGGTGGCAATTCTGGCATCGCTTTTGCAGAATTGGTTGAACGTCTTTGTGAAATGTGGGAGCCGCGAACGTCGAGGCGCTCCAGCTGAGAGCGGCGGCGAGAATCGCCGCCAGGCGCGGGATCATGGCAAGATGATACACCTTCGGAGACCACCCTTCGGTCGCTCATCGGGTGGTGGCGACGAAAGAGGAAGGGCGTGAAAGAAATACCTTGACTCCGGAACCGGTTCCAGGCCGTATCCTCAAATCAAGAGTCCGGCCAAGCGGCGCGCCCCGCGGTACACAAGCGCTCCACACTCGTCTGCAGTAAGTGCCGGATCAGAACAGGAGGCGGGTACAATGCGCAGCGGAGAGCTTGGAAGACGAAGCGGCGTAAGCCCCGATTTGCTCCGCCATTACGAGCGCATCGGTCTACTTGCCGAACCTCGTCGGACGTCCGCCGGCTATCGGGACTACCCCGAGTCTGCTGTCGCTCGGGTCCAACTCGTGCGCCGCGCCGTAGCGCGCGGATTCTCACTCGACGAACTCACCCGGATTCTTCGCATCCGCGAACAAGGCGGCGCTCCGTGCCGCCAAGTGAAGGCGCTGCTCGAAGCCAAACTCGCTACGCTCGAGAACGAAATCGTAGAGCGCATTGCGCTCCGCGATGAACTTCGCCATCTCGTCGCCGATTGGTCGGGCAAACTGCTCAACCATCCCGGTGACGAGCCTCTCCACTTTCTGCAACACCTGTCCGAATCGCAATTCCCCCATCGCACCGAAAGGAATCTCAAATCATGAATCTCGCCTTGCTCACTCTCTTGCTCTTCGCCGCGCCCCAGGACCATTCCCACACCGATGTCGACAAACGGGGCGACCACGTGATGGGCTTCTCGCACGAGAAAACCACGCACCACTTCTTGTTATTCAAAGACGGCGGCGCAATCCAGGTCGCCGCCAACGACGTTGCCGACACCGCTAGCCGCGATCAGATTCGATCGCACCTGCGCCACATCGCCACCATGTTTGCCGCCGGCAATTTTCAAGCACCCATGCTCGTCCACGGCAAGAATGTCCCCGGCACCGCCGTGATGACCGAACGACGCGAACAAATCCGCTTTCGCCTGGAAGAAATCGAACGCGGTGCCAAGGTTCGTATCGAGACGTCCGATCCCAAAGCCCTCGCCGCCGCCCACGAGTTTCTGCGCTTTCAGATCTCCGACCACGGCACCAAGGACACCGGTAAGGTTCAGAACTAATTCGCCTAGCGCAATCCAACGTGCAGTACCTCGTTCCGCATGTGCACGCCAACCGATGCCGGCATCAGGCAGCAGCGAACCTCCATCGTGTCATCGCCGCACTGGAATGGTACAACCACCCATTCCGACACGCCGACCGTCCGCGCCTGGTAGTTGCGGCCGTAGATCACCGTGGGTACGCTTAATCCCAACGCGCCCAGCCGCTCTTCGAGCACGGCCTTCACGTTGCCCACAATCATGTTGGCGACCTCCGCCACCGCGTCCAGGACTTCTTCGTCCACCGACGCGTACTCCGACATCAGCAGGCCGCCCGCCAGCCGGCAGGCAAACCCAGCGGTCATCGCCAGCCGGCCTGAGCCGTGCCAGCTCCCCGCTATGCCCACCAGCGCGATCACGCCGTCAAAGCTTGGTGGCGTACTCCGGTCGACGTGCGGTTCTCCCGCCGATACAGGCAGGTTCAGCATGGTCGCGAACACATCGTTCGTTGCCGAAACGATGATCGGAGCCAATTCGACTGCCGAGATTTTCTTTTCCATAAAGTCCTCCTGCCGGGCAATCGGTTAAATAATCCCTGCCAGCTTTTCTTTGATTTGCTCCGCTGTAAACGGCTTCCGAACATATCCCGCCGCCCCCAGCTCCAGCGCCTGCATCACCTTGGCCTGGCTGCCCTCCGTGCTGATCATCACAACCGGCGTATCCTTATGCAACGCATCCGCCTTGATCCTGCTCAACATCTCGATGCCGTCCATGTTCGGCATGTTGATGTCGGACAGGATCAGCCCGACGCGCGTCGACTTCAGCTTCTCCAGCGCCTCGGCGCCGTCGCTCGCCTCATGCACGACACCCAGCGGTACTTCCGCCTGCGCCAGCACGCGCTGCAATATCTTCCGAATCGCGGCCGAATCGTCCACAATCATGATGTCCAGAGCCATTCGTTCGTCTCCTTCGTCAGCCATCGCCGCGCCGGCCACGGGTGCCATGGAAGCGGCTTCGCTGGCAATAGTGTTCTCATCGGACTAGGGTTACCGCAGCATGAGAGAAATATGACGGACGCGCGGCTCCGCCTTGAACCCCGACCGCTCAGGGAGCGGACATGCCAAAGAACCCTCGAACCAGCCCACTCGGGCCGCATCTCCAGATCCGTCTGAAGACGGCAGGAAGGTCGAACCAGCTTGTCCGTTCCGGGCGCACGAAGCGAGGGCGACGCCTGTGCGAAGTAAGCGGGCGACCAACTACAAATCCCGAAGAACCCCGGCCGTCGGGAACTGTGAAAAAATCTCCCGGCCCCTCGCCAGCAAAGAACCGCGAACGAAGTCGGGGACGCGCGACCGCGACAGCAGGAACAAAGATTTCCGCTGGAGCCGCAACGAGCAGAGGGTGCAGCTCCGCCGGAACGGGCCGGGTTATAGTGAGCACTCCGCTGTGAAGGCAGTCCGGCCCGCTTACTTCGCTCGGGCTTCGCCCTCGCTCTCCATGAACCACCTTGTGAGCGATTGAATGTTCGTGTCTGGACTCGGGGCCGACCCGGGAGACCGCTTACTGCGCCCGACTTCGTCGGGCTTCGTGCGCGGCTCGGATTTGGCCCATTTCTGCGCCTTCTCGCAGCAATTCCGCATTGACTGGCTGCTGCCGGTCATGACGCTCGGCGCGCGTCCCCTCACCTCGTTCGCGGTTCTTGGCGAGCGGCCGGGGGGCCGCCCCCTGACGGTCGCGGTTCTTCGTCGGGGCCGGGGACCCTTGCTTCTGGGCGTATAACGAACCGTCGGGATAACGAACGTTCAGCCCTGGACTGACGCGCGGCAGCGCGAGATCGCGCAATTGGGCCCCCGGAACTGCGGAGTTTCGCCCCTCCCGGAATCGCTCCCTCCTCAAAGACCCATGCAATGTCCATTCTTGAGCGTTTCCGGAATGGCATTCCAAGTGCCTCCTACGATGGCAGGAGGGTAAGAAGATGCGGAGATGGTTGGTTCTCTTTCTCTATTTTTCAGTGCCTGCGATGTTTTTCCTCGTGGCGAACCTGAAGGCCGATGATGGCAAGGATCAGAAAGTTATTGTGCAAACGCCGTTGATGCGGGAAGTCAATCCGGATGCGGCCAAGCCCGGCGACGCAGTTGTGGTGACTGGAGAATACCTCGACAAGGCCCATGTTGCCGAAGTGTTTCTGACGGCGGGCGATGTGACCCTGAAGGTGGAAGTACTGTCGCAGGAGGCGGGCAAGATCCGCTTTGTGACGCCGAAGGCCGAGCCCGGGCGGCTGCGGCTGATGGTTCTCACCAAGGGCGGCGAACCGGTGTTTATCGAACAGCCCGTGATGCTCGAAATCAAGTGATGCTCGGAGGCGAAGCTCACCTGGGCTTCGGTCAATCGGAGGTACAGAAGGGCCAGCAGGGAGCTGGCCCTTCTGTATGAGCAGACCGGCAAAATCCTTTATCGGACGCGGTTGAAGCGCAGATCCCAGACGCGATCTTCGCCGGCGCTGAGCGCAACTACATTGGCGGAGGAATCGCGGACGAAGAAGATGGATGAGCCGGAGGGCGTCGTGAAGGCGTCGCGGAAGGTTGGCTTCAATCGGATCGGCGCGTTCGATGCAATGCGAAGGTTGAGTTCGCCGTCCGTCGACGCCGCCGTGACGCGCAGCGTCGAGCCTGTCTCGCGGCTCTCGTAATCACCCCCAAGAGCCGCGAGTTCGGCGGTCGTCGGCTTGGCTGGTTCGACACGCTCATAAACCATCTCCGTGTCGGGCGTAACGATTCGAAAGCGATTCGGACCGTCGAAGTGGACCTCGGTTCCGCCGCGGCGCATGGTGAAGCTGTCAGCGGCAACGGCCATCCATTCGGCTTCGCCCGAGTAGAGCTTGCCGTCGCGGAAGCGGAGGTGCATCACCGTGTTGTCGCGCAGCTTGCGGTACAGGCCGGCGCGCGATGGAAGTTTCGCGGGATCGGCGGCGTAGCTCGTTGGCGCGGGACTGGCTGCCGCGCCGGTCCAAAGTTTGGCGGTTTCGTGACCGAGCGTGGTGGGGTCGGCGTGGGCGGAGTTGCAGAGGACGGCGACCGAGACTTGCGCGTCGGGATAGCGGGCGAGCCACGTGCGGTAGCCGCCGGTAGCTCCACCGTGCGAGATGACGCGCATGCCGTCCATCGTGCTGACGGTCAATCCGGCGGCGTAGGTAATCGTTCGGCCGCTCGCCAGTTTCGCGGGTGTTTGTTGGGCCTTCACAAAGTCTGGGCCACCGACTTTCGCGTGGGTGAAGTTCTCGTTCCACTTGAGGAGATCGGCGACGGTGGTGAGCATGCCGCCGGCTCCAATGATGTTCTCGATGGGCGTCATTTGTTCGAGCGCGTCACCGACGCGGCCGTAGGCGAGCGCGCGATTCGGAATCACCTTGCGGAAATTCGAGCGCCACTGCGAGTGCGTCATCGCGAGCGGGCCGAAGATGTTCTCCCGCGTGTACTCTTCGAAGGTCTTTCCGTTCGCGAGCGCGCGTTCGACCAGGATGGTTGCGACGTTGAAACCGGTGTTCGTGTAGCTGTAGTTGGTGCCGGGGTCGAAGTTCAAGCCTCGCTGTTGCGACGCCAGTTGCAGCAGGTCCTTGTTGCTGTAGACGAACGTGCCTTCGGGGACTCCGCCGAAGGTGGCGACGGCGCGCCATTCGCGGAGACCACTCAGGTGGCTGATGACGTGACGAATGGTGAGAGCAGCACCGTAGTCGGGCAGCTCCGGCAGGTACTTGCGCATCGGGTCGTCGAGCGAAATCTTGCCTTGCTGCGCAAGCAGCATGAGCGCGGCGGCGGTGAACTGTTTTGCGACGGAGCCGCTTTCAAATACGGTCGACGGCGTGATGGCGACGTTGCGTTCGAGGTCCGCCATGCCGTAGCCGGCTTGAAGGACCACGGAACCCTGATGGGCGAGTCCGACGGCGCACCCGGGCGTGTGGGTGTTGAAGGCGGCAAAGAGTTTGTCGACCTCGGCGCGCTTCGAAGGGGCCTGGGCGTGGATCAGGGAAACGAAGATAAGCAAGGACCAGAGAAGGCGTGTCATGAGATTTCAGCCAGCGTATCACGGCGCCGAACCAAAACAGTGGTTCAATGGAAGACGCCTATGACACTTTACACAGTTGCCGGGTTGCTGCTGTGGTCTGTCGCGGTATGCGCGCAGACTGGTCTGCCGAATAATCCGAATGTTTTATTCTGGTCCCTCTCCGAGCGCGATGCGGCGTTCCGCCAGATGGATAAAGTCTTGCCGGTGCACACGATTGCGGCGGGCGGCAAGATTCACAAATTTGGCCGGGGCGCGCCCCTGACGCTTTCGATCGATCTCGACAAGCACATGGAGACGCAGCGCATCGCCGGGTTGATCGTGATTCAGGACAACAACATTCGGCTGGAGCGATACGGCCTGGGGTTTGATGCGAAGTCGCGGTGGACCAGCTTTTCGGTGGCGAAGTCGTTTACTTCTTCGCTCGCCGGAGCCGCGTTGCGCGATGGTGCGATCAAGAGCCTCGACGACAAAGTAACGGTGTACCTGCCCGATCTAAGGGGTTCGGCGTACGACGATGTAACGTTGCGGCAGTTGCTGACGATGACGTCGGGCGTGAAGTGGAACGAGGACTATACCGATCCGAAGTCGGATGTCGCGCGGTTCTCGCAACATCAGGCGGAGCCAGGTGTCGACGTGACGGTGTCGTACATGCGGCGGCTGCCGCGCGAGGCTCCGGCGGGTTCGAAGTGGCTGTATAAGACCGGCGAGACGAACCTCATCGGCGTGCTCGTCAGCAAAGCGACCGGCAAGACGTTGAGCGAGTATCTCTCCGAGAAGATCTGGAAGCCCTACGGCATGGAGCGCGAGGGCACGTGGCAGGTGGGATCGACGGGCCACGAGGTGAGCGGTTGCTGTATATCGGCGACGTTACGCGATTACGCGCGCATTGGGCAGTTCATTCTCGCCGGCGGAAAGGCGGGCGGCAAAGACGTGCTGCCGAAGGATTGGATCGCGCAAGCGACAACCAGGCAAGCCGACATCGGCGCGCCGGGCCGCGGTTACGGCTATCAATGGTGGACGAACGACGACGGGACGTTCGCGGCGCGAGGCATTTTCGGACAGAGCATCTTTGTCGATCCGAAGCGCAAGCTGGTGATCGCAACCAACGGCAATTGGCCGACGGCGACCGACCGGCGCGTCTTGCAGCCCGCGCGCGAGGCGTTCTTCCAGGCCGTGCAGGCGGCGATTCCCGAGAAGAAGTAGATCAGTAGCCGGCGGCGTGTCCGCCGCGCCGGCCGTCGGACCAGCCCAGACGCTTGCCGGTGGTTTCCTCCAGCATCACGGCGTGGACATCGCCTTGCGAGCGGAGCTTCGGATTCACCGTGTGTCCCATCGCTTTGAGCTTTTCGCCGACATCGAAGACCAGCGCTCCCGGTTCGGCATCGATGCGATCGGGCGTGAACTGGTGATGGATCCGCGGATACTCGATGGCGTCGCGCAGCGGCATCTTGAAGTCGATGATGTTGGTGACCACCGCGAAGACCGTGTTCGGGATCGTGGCGGCACCGGGCGAGCCTAGCGCGAACCAGGGCTTGCCGTCGGCGTGCAGGACGATGGTAGGCGTCATCGAAGACATAGGGCGCTTGTTCGGCGCGATGGAGTTCGCGGCGCCGGGACGCATCACGAAGCCGCTCATGATGTCGTTCATCAGGACGCCCGTTCCCTTAATAACGACTTGCGAACCAAAAAAGGAATTCAGCGTATAGGTGTTGGTGACCAGATTGCCATCGTTGTCGATGATGGCGAAGTGCGTGGTGTCTTCGCTCTCGTAGCCGAAGGCGTCGTCGGTGGCTGTCGCGGCTCGCGCGCCGAGTTCGGCATTGTTGGTCGCGCGATCGGTGCGGATGTTGCGTGCGACGTCTTCGGCGTGGGCCTTACTCAACAGCATTTCGACCGGAACTGTCGTGAAGGCTGGGTCGCCGACATGGACGGAGCGGTCGCGATACGCGCGTCGCATGGCTTCGATCTGCAGATGGCGGACGGCCGTGGAGCCTTCCATACCGAGCGCGGCGGGAAAGCGTTCGAAAATGTTGAGCATCTCGATCAGCGCGAGTCCGCCGCTCGACGACGGCCCCATGGTGAGAACACGATTGCCGCGGTAGGTGCCTTCGATGGGATCGCGCGCGATGGGCTTGTAGGCGGCGAGGTCGGCGCCCCTGATAGTGCCGTTGTTCGCGGCCATGTCAGCGGCGATTCTCTTTCCCGTCTCGCCGGTGTAGAACTCGCCGGCTCCGTTCTTCTGGATGCGTTCGATCGTGCGGGCGAGGTCCGTTTGCTTCAGTAGCGTGCCTTGCTTCAGAGCGGTGCCGTTGGGCAGGAAGAGCTTTGCCGATTCCGGAAAGTTCTTCATGACGGGAACCTGCAGGCCGAGGATCAGTTCGATGCGTTGAGAGACGGGGAATCCGAGTTTTGCCAACCGGCGCGCCGGTTCGAGGACTTGCCTCCAGGAGAGCTTGCCGAACATCGCGTGGGCCATCGCCATTCCTGCGACGGTGCCGGGCGTGGCCGACGCCTTGTATCCGACGCGCATCTCTTCGCGATTGGCGAACATCTTCTCGTGCGAGGAAGCAGGCGCGGTTTCGCGATAGTCGATGGTCTTGGCGCGGCCGTCTGCCATGCGCACCAGCATGTAGCCTCCACCACCAAGGTTGCCGGCTTCGGGATGGACAACAGCGAGGGCGAACGCAACGGCTACCGCGGCGTCGACCGCGTTACCGCCTTTCTTCAAAACTTCGAGTCCGGCTTTGGTGGCGAGTTCGTGAACGCTCGCGACCATGGCGTGCGGGGCGCGTTCTGCTTGCGAGATCATGGGCCGCGGCGAGACGAGTTCGAGTCCGCTTTGCGATACCTCCTGCGCGGCGGCTGTCGCGGCCGCGGCGGCGGTTACAAAGAGACCCACCAGGATCCGGCGGCCGCGGAATGTGTTCGTCTCGCCTGTTTGCATCTCCAATTAGGATATATCCTGAATAGCTTATGCAGATCGTCACACTTCCTCATAGCGGCTTCAAGGTTTCCAGATTGTGCTTCGGCACGATGACGTTCGGCGGCACGTTAGGAGGTCAGGCCGATGAAAAGATTTCCATCCATATGGTCGAGGACTGCCTGGATGCCGGCATCACTTTTTTCGACACCGCCAACATCTATAACAACGGAACCGCGGAAGCCATTCTTGGAAAAGCGCTGAAGGGCCGTCGGCAGCGGGTCGTGCTGGCGAGCAAGTGCCGCGGCAAGATGCTGAACGACGATCCGGAAAAAGCCTACGAAGGCTTGTCGCGCCAGATGATCCTGCGCGCGGTGGAGGATTCGCTGCAGCGTCTAGACACCGATTATCTCGATGTCTATTACATGCATTGGCCGGATCATGCCGTGCGCATCGAGGAGTCGCTGGCTGCGATGGATGAGTTGGTGAAGTCCGGCAAGGTTCGGCACATCGCGACGTCGAACTACGCGAGTTGGCAGGTGACGCAGATGGCGTGGCTCGCGGAGAAGAACAACTGGGCTACACCGTCGATTTCGCAGCCGATCTACAATCTGCTGGCGCGCGGCATCGAGCAGGAGTATCTCCCCATGTGCAAGGAGTTCGGCGTCTCGACCTTCGTGTTCAATCCGCTGGCTGGTGGGTTGTTGACCGGCAAACAGCAACAAAAAGAAGTACCCATTCACGGGACGCGGTTTGACCGGAATCAACTTTATCTGAAGCGCTACTGGCACGATCCGATGTTCGAGGCAGTCGATGAGTTGAAGGCGATCGCCGAGAAGGCAGGTCGCACGATGGTGTCGCTGGCGCTGAGCTGGGTGCTGCACCACACGGAAGTAACGGGCGTGATTCTCGGAGCGTCCAAGCGGGAGCAGTTGGCGGAGAACCTGAAAGCGGCGGCGCAAGGGAAGTTGGACGACGAAACGATCACGGCCTGCGATGCAGTGTGGGAGCGGGTGCGGGGAGTGACTCCGAAGTGGAACCGTTAGAAGAGCGCAAGAGATCCGTCGAGGATCTTCGCGGTGATTTCGCGTCGCGCGCGAAGACCGACAAGGTCTGGCTGCGCGTCGCCGTCTGTGTGTTGGCGGTGGCCTTCTTTGGCGTTTTCCTGTTGGTATTCTGGCAAGTCCTGCTGGAAGTAAACCAGCCTGTGCCATCGCTGGTCCTTGGGCTTCCCGCAGAAGTGGCGCGAGTGACAACGCTTTTCGAACAGTATAAAGACCGGGCCGATACGCTGTTCAAGCTGATCACGGTGTTGATGGGCATGTCGCCGCTCTACAGCATCGTCGTCGGCATCGCGGGCTACAGCGCGGCCCAGTTCTACAAGGAGCGATTCTCCACGGAACTTGCGAATGCCAAGGCGCTGAACGATACGGAACTTGCGAAGCTTCGACTGCAAAGCGCGGAGTTCGAGAAGCAGCATCCCCGAGTTCGAGAAGAAGATCACGGAACTCGAGAAGAAATATCCAAGTCTCGAACACATGGATCAAGCGGTAAGCGACATCGGAACCAAGCTTGCCAGCTTTCTGCCTGAGGTCGAGCGTATCGACCGCCACGCGCTGACGCTGCAGCCTGCCGATATTGAAACCGGCAGGAGCTTCGAGCGCTCGGTCGCGTTCTTTCGCTTTCTCGCGATCCATCGCGATCCGGAGCGACGGAAAGAACTTGTCGATATCTATCGGCGCCTGTCGCGGTTCTATCAAGGACTGTTCACTCGGGCGAACAGCGCGTACGGCGCGGCATTACCTGCCTATAAGGATCGCGGTCTGGACCCGGAGGCGAATCGCGTGTACGAGGATGTGGACCGTGCCTATTTCTACGTGCAGCGGGCGCTCGAATTGGATCCGGACAATTTCCAGGCGCTGAATGAGCGGGCTAGGATTCAAGGGATAAGGGATGGAAACGGCTCGCGGCTCGCGCTTGCCGATTACGAGGCGAGCATTGAGCGTAACCGCAACCACCAACGCGCGCATCACGGTCGCGCCTATGAATTGCTACAGTTCGCGCCGTTCGAGGAGGGAGTGCATTCGCTGAACATGGCCCTGTCGCTGACAATCTCGGAAACGAGTCCTTCGTCCCCGGATGTGTTGGTGGATATTCACTTCAATCGCGCGTGCTGCCACTCCGGATGGGCGCGAGATTTGGGCGCAAAGGGCGCTGATGGGGAGCGGATTGAAGAGCTTTTAGATCACACCGTCAGGGATCGCAAGAATTCGTTTACGCAGTCCCAAATCGATGTGATTCAGTGGCAAATAAAGACGAAGACACGCAAGAAGGAATTGGACGACGATTCAGACCTTCGCTTCATGCTGGCCAAACGCGCGCACGCGGTGCGTCGAGTTCTGCAGGAGTTTGGGTTTCCCGTTACCGAGGGGGACGAGCCATAGTTATCACCGCTCACGATACCACTTAGTTGAGGAAGTAAGTCCGGTAGAGCGTATCGCGTTGCTTCGGGACAAATCCTGCGTCGCGGATGAGGCGGCGGAGCTCTTCCTCGGTGGCCCGGTTATGCGTACCCGCTGCGGAGACGACATTCTCCTCGATCATGACGCTGCCCACGTCGTTGCCGCCGAAGCGGAGGCCGACCTGGCAGGTTTTCAGACCGGGCGTCACCCAGGAAGACTGAATGTTCAGGATGTTCTCAAGATAGATGCGCGAAAGCGCGAGCATCTTCAGGTACTCGACGGCCGTGGCTTCTTCTTTGACGAAGCGGCCGAGAGAGGTGTTCTCGCGTTGGAAGCTCCAGGGGATGAAGGCGGTGAAGCCTCCTGTGTCTTCCTGGATCTGGCGCACGATGTCGAAGTGGTTCATGCGCTGCTCCATGGTTTCTCCGGCGCCGAACATCATCGTTGCGGTGGTTCGCATGCCCAGGGCGTGGGCGGTGCGATGGACGTCGATCCAGTCCTTGACGGAACTCTTGAGCCGCGAGATGCGGTGACGCGCTTCCATGTCTAGAATCTCGGCTCCGCCGCCGGGGATGGAATCGAGGCCGGCGTCGCGGAGACGCGCGATCGTGTCGCGGAGCGAAAGGTCGCTGAGCTTGGCGATGTTGACGATCTCCGGCGCGGAGAAGCAGTGATTCCAGACTTGCGGGAACCGCTGCTTCATTGCGCGCAGTAAATCTTCATACCATTCGATTTTCAGTTCGGGATGCAGGCCGCCTTGCATCAGGACGCCCGTGCCTCCGAGGTCAACGGTTTCCTGCATCTTTTCGAAGATCACTTCCTTCGGGTGCAAGTACCCTTCGGCGTGGCCGTGGGGGCGGTAGAACGCGCAGAAGCTGCAGTACTCGGTGCAGACGTTGGTGTAGTTGATATTGCGATCGATGATGTAGCTGACGATTCCATGGGGGTGGAGCTTGCGGCGAATGCCGTCCGCCTCCATGCCGATGCCGACCAAATCGTCCGAGCGCATCATGTCCAGAGCCTGTTCGCGAGTCATCATACAGTTAGCTTCGTCTCCCATTCAGATGCCACGGCGCGATCGGCCGCGTCTAATTCCGTGGCGTAACTTAAGTACAGTTCCATGCCGGCGTAGTCCCGGTCATCGAGTTCGAACGCGATGTGCTCCGTAAGATAGGTTCGCGCCAAGTCCGCTGTAATTCCGCGGAGAGCGTGCTCGGCGGCGACGATGTCGTCAACGTGTCTCAGTCCGAAGCGGCAGGATTCGACGAAGGCCCGCTCCAGTTCGTCCGTTATCAGTTCGCGGCGGCCGGCCCAGACCGCGAAGACCATGGGGAGTCCGGTCATATCGACCCACTCGGCGCCAAGATCGAGCGAAGGGAAGGGAAGCGTCGCGGGGTCGAGCAGCAGCGCCGGATCGCCAATGATGAGCGCCGCATCGGCCTCATCGAGCATGTCTGCCAGGATCGGCTTGCGCGTGACGACCGTGGGAGTAGCGCCGTAGCGCCTGGCGAGGATCACCCGCGTCAGCATCACCGACGTGCGGGAACCACTATCGACTGCCAGCGTTTGAATCTTTGAAAACGGCACTTTCGAGATCAGTAAGATGCTGCGCACGGGGCCGCGGCAGGCGATGCCAGTTCCTCGAAAGGGGTCCAGATTCTGACGACGCATTTCAATAACGGGCACAATGCCAATGTCGGCAGCGCCGGTGCGGAGCATTTCGGCGCACAACGAAGGTACGGCGAAACGAAGGTCGAAGATCTCGCGCTGTGCGCCGTGAAGCATGCCCCAGACCAGAGGCACCGTATTGAAGTAGCTTACGGCGCAAACCCGTGGGCGGGAATCGAATGTCGAGGAGTTCAATCTCCATTCTACAACGCGGCAGCCGGCGGGCCGGGCCACGTTAGAATGAAAGCGAGTCCCGCGTGCGTATCACGATCTCCAAAGAAAACTACCTCAAGACGATCGCCGAAGCCGAGAGCGCCGGCGAGACCGTGATTGCGGCAACGCTCGCGCGATGGCTGAACGTTTCGGCGCCCGCGGTGACCATGGCGGTCCGGCGCTTGAAGCGCGACGGCCTGGTCTCGGTGGATAAGGCCGGCCAGATCCGGCTCTCCGAGCAAGGCCACGAGATCGCGAACCGGCTGTTGAATCGTCACCACTTGATCGAGCGGATGCTGACCGAAGTGTTTGGCATGGAGTGGTACAAGGTTCACGACGAAGCCGAGCAACTGGAGCACGCCGTCTCGGCGGATTTCGAAAGCAAGCTGATCGATAAGCTGGGCAGCGGCGGCGCGTGCCCGCACGGAAATCTGGTGGGTGTGGATTCTCCAGCGGCGCGGCGGGAGCTTGGTTGGAAGCCCCTTGCGGAGTGCATTCCGGGGGAATCGGCGCACGTGATTAGCGTCTTCGAGCGCGACCGCATGCTGCTCGAATACCTGGATGGCTTGGGGATTCGCCCCGGATCCGCGCTCGCGTTCGAGGCCCGCAACTACGATGCGACGCTGTCGCTTCGGGTCGGAGATAAGCCGGTCCAGATCGGCTTGGCGGCCGGCGAAAAAGTTTGGGTCGCGTCCGCTTAAGCGGGCACGAGCGCGCGGAAGTAGGCGATCGTTTCTTCCAAGCCTTCTTTGAGGGTAACCTTCGGCGTCCATCCAAGCAGTTCCAGGGCCTTGGTAATATCCGGCCGGCGCTGCTTCGGATCATCCGACGGAAGCGGCTCGTACTGAATTGGAAGGTTCGTCGCCATCAGGCCCTGGATCCGCTGCGCGAACTCGAGGATCGTCATTTCCGCTGGATTCCCGATGTTCACCGGAAAGCGTTCGTCACAGCGCGAAAGCCGGACCAGTCCGTCGACGAGATCGCTGACGTAACAGAAACTGCGGGTTTGTTGTCCGTCGCCGAACACGGTGAGCGGATGGCCCTGAATCGCTTGATCGATGAACGCCGGCACGACGCGACCGTCGTCCAGCGCCATCCGCGGGCCGTAGGTATTAAAGATGCGAGCGATGTTGGTGCGCACGCCGTACTTGCGGTGGAATGCCATCGTCAGGGCTTCGGCGTAGCGTTTGCTTTCGTCGTAGCAGGAGCGTTCGCCGACCGGATTCACGTTGCCCCAGTAGTCTTCGCTTTGCGGGGAAACTTCGGGATCGCCGTAGCATTCCGAGGTGGATGTCAGCAGAAAGCACGCGTCGCGGTCGCGGGCGAGTTCAAGCATGCGTTGGGTTCCGGTGGACCCGCTTTCGAGCGTTTCAATCGGGAAGGCGCTGTACTTCTTAGGGCTCGCCAGCGAGGCCATGTGCCAAACGCCGTCCATCGGTCCGTCCACATCCACCCCCTTGGTCACGTCGCAGAGGCGAAAGGAAAACCTTCCGTTACTGCCAAGATGCTCGATGTTCTTCTTCGAACCGGTAATCAAGTTGTCGAGCGCAACCACTTCGTGACCTTCCCCGAGCAGAACGTCACACACGTGAGAGCCGATGAAGCCGGCAGCCCCCGAAATCACATAACGCAACTCTACATCCTCCAGCATCCAGTATGACAGCGCGGGTCATCCCTGTGACGCGACATGTTTCTCGCGTGCTACATTCAACTCTTTATGCTGAATCCGACGTGGCCTGAAATCCTCATCTTCCTTATCCTGCTCGCAGCTTCCGCATCCGGCTTTTGGATGAGTTTCGGAAAGACCTGGAAGGCGATCATAGGGTCGAAGAAAGATCCCGATTTCACGTTGGATCCTCTCGGGAAACGCACCTGGGACTTCTTTTGGGAAGTGATCTGCCAGGCGAAAGTCATCCAACAGCGGCCTTTACCCGGCTTGGCGCATGCCTTCGTATTTTGGGGGTTCTGCGCGTTTGGACTGATCACGGTCAATCATTTCGCCGCCGGCGTCGGATTCCCGTTCCTTGAACATCTGGGCGTGCTCGGGGAGGTCTATCGCTACTTGGCAGCTGCGTTCGCGGTGTCGGTTGCCATTTCGATCGTGGGTCTCGCTGTCCGGCGCTTTTTGGTGCGGCCGAAGTGGCTGGGTGAACAGGTATCGATTCAGTCGGGCGTGATCGCGATGTTGATTACGACGCTCATGTTGACGTATCTGGCGACGTTCGTCGTGAAGGACGGCGAGCCCGGGTCCGCGCCTATCTGGTGGGCGCACACGCTGGCGCTGCTGATTTTCATGCCGCTGATTCCGCGATCCAAGCACTTGCATCTCGTGTTGAGCCCGGTTACGGTGTTCCTCTCGCGGGGAAGTTTTTCGCAGATTCCGCCGCTGGTTGGCGATGAAGACTTCGGCTTGGTTACGGGAAAAGACGTCACGCAGTTGCTCTCCCTGCAGGCGTTCTCCTGTGTCGAATGCGGACGGTGCCAGGAGCATTGCCCGGCGAACAATACCGGCAAGCTGCTAGACCCCAAGGAAATGGCCGTGGGGATGAGGGCGTACTTGAAGGAAAGCGGTCCGATGAGCGAGGAGCCGCTGCTCGGAAAGTTTCTGTCGAAGGAAGCCGCATTTCAATGCACGACATGTGGTGCGTGCGAATTTCAGTGCCCGGTTGGTGTTGAGCATCTGCCCATGATCATTGGCCTGCGGCGCGGCGCGGTGAACACCGGCAAGTGGGAGGACGACTACGGCACGAAGCTGTTCCTGGCGCTCGAACGCAACGGCAATTCGTTGGGCCTGTCGTCGTCGGAGCGTGAGAAGTTCGTCACGAAGCAAGCGTTCCAGATTTACGACGGCTCGCAGGACTACTGCCTGTGGCTGGGCTGCATGGGTTCGTACGATCCGAAGGGTCGCGAGATCATCACGGCGTTTGCGAAGGTGATGGATTATCTCGGCACGACCTACGGCGTGATGAAGAAGGAAAAGTGCACGGGCGATCCGGCGCGACGATTGGGCAACGATCTAGTGTTCCAGACGCTGGCTGAAGAGGGGCTGAAGAGCTTCGAGCAGGCGAAGGTAAAGAAGATCGTTTCGATCTGCCCGCACTGCATCCGCACAATTTCGAACGACTGGAAGGAGTTCGGGATCGCGCCGGAGATCGAGCATCACTCGGAATTCATGGCCCGGCACAAGGATCGCCTGCCGCGGAATGCGATGATTGGCGAGAAGGTGGTCTATCACGACCCCTGTTACTTGGGCCGCTATCGCGGGACCTACGACGAGCCGCGCGAACTCATTAGCATCCAGGCAGGCTCCGTGATCGACCCACCGCGGGCGCGGGAACGCAGCTTTTGCTGCGGTGCGGGCGGCGGGTTGGCGTTCCTCGGCGAAGAGCAAGGCGAGCGTGTCAGCCACACTCGGGCGCGCGAGCTTGCCGAAACTGGAGCGACTGTAGTTGGCGCGGCTTGCCCATTCTGCAACACGATGTTCAGCGACGCGCTCGATAAGGTGTCGGCGAATCCGCCGCGGTTGATGGACATCGCGCAGATCACGGCCGCGGCACTACCTCCGAGCGTGGCAGCGGGATCGGCGGATGGCGGCGTCAACGCCTAATCGATAGCTAGTTGAGATGACCGTCGGCTCCAGCCCCGGCGGGCGCGACCCTAAGGTCGCACGAAGCCCGACGAATGTCGGGCGAAGTAAGCGGGTGACCAACCACAAGCCTCGAAGGTCGCGAGTGCTCGACACCACCGAACCCCGCCCGCAATGAACTGTAGAAAAATGCTCCTCTCGAAGAACCGCGAGCGTAAGCGAGCGGCCCCACACCACACACCGCCG
>JAYVTO010000244.1:0-3713 GCA_043788745.1 Acidobacteriaceae bacterium | reverse complement strand
CTCTGCACGATATTGGCCACCGTGCCGACCTGGTAGATCTCATCGGGACGAGGTTCGTCCACCGACGCGTCGTGCTGGGTGGCCAGGAAGATCTTCTTGTCGGAACCGAGGGCCTCCTCAAGCGCTCTCACGCTCGATTCGCGCCCAACGACAAACGGCGTCATCATGTACGGGAAAATAACAACGTCCCGTATGGGCATCATCGGCAAGCGCCGCGTAGCGGGTTTTTCCTTGGACGCGATCATGGATTGGATATTAAATGGGATTTGGCCGCAACCTCTTCATTCGAAGAAGCGCGGTGCGGTGACTACAACAAGCCGAACCGGCTTCAGCCAGCCTTCTCGAGCAACTGCAGACTAATCTTCTGCGTCAGTACCATCTCTTTCGTGACCAGGAATTCACGAACCTTCTTCACGGAAGGCAGATAGTACATCAGGTCTAGCATGAGTTCTTCGAGAATCATGCGCAACCCGCGAGCGCCAACTTTGCGATCCATCGCCAGCGCGGCAATGGCCTCCAGGGCGTCATCGCTAAACTTCAGTCTAACATTCTCAAACTCGAACAACTTCTGGTACTGACGTATGATCGCGTTCTTAGGCTTCGTAAGAATTTGTACCAGGGCGTCCCGGCTCAGGTCTTCGAGAACCCCCACCACCGGCAGGCGGCCGATGAATTCGGGTATGAAACCGAACCGCATCAGGTCCATCGGTTGCAGCTGTTCGAATATCGCGTGATCGCGCTTGGCGTGGATCGCGCGGCGCGAGGCGGCGTCGGTGCCGTGCTCATCCTCGGGGGAAAAGCCCATCGCGTGGGTTCCCACGCGCCGGGAAATCAACTTCTCGAGACCGACGAAAGCTCCGCCGCAGATGAACAGAATGTTGGTCGTATCGACGGGCGTGAATTCCTGGTGTGGGTGCTTTCGTCCACCCTGGGGCGGTACGTTGGCGACAGTTCCTTCCAGAATCTTTAGAAGCGCCTGTTGGACGCCTTCACCCGAAACATCGCGGGTGATGGACGGGTTTTCGTCTTTGCGTCCGATCTTGTCGATCTCGTCGATGTAAATAATCCCTTGCTGCGCCCTTTGGACATCCCAATCGGCGTTCTGCAAAAGCCGGAGGATGATGTTTTCGACATCTTCGCCCACGTATCCCGCCTCGGTGAGGGTGGTAGCGTCCACGATCGCGAACGGTACGTCCAGAATGCGCGCGAGCGTTTGGGCCAGCAGCGTCTTGCCGGTGCCCGTGGGACCGATCAGCAGGATGTTGGATTTCGAAAGTTCGACCTCCGACCCCCGCTGCTTGTTCATCTGGATACGTTTGTAGTGGTTGTAAACAGCGACGGCCAGCTTCTTCTTCGTGGCATCCTGCCCAATCACGTACTGGTCCAAATACTCCTTCAGTTCCAATGGCTTAGGGAGTTTGTGAGGGGTGCCGTGTGTATGCTCGTGACGGTCGTCTTCCAGGATCGAGTTGCATACGGCGATGCATTCGTCGCAAATGTAAGCCCGTGGATAATCGCTGGGCGAAGAGATGAGCTTACCGACAACGTCCTGACTTTTGTGACAGAACGAACAACGAAGAGAATCGTCAGACCCAGCGCGCTTCACACGGCCTCTCCAGCGACTTTGATCGCCACTAATACGTCCACGGTCTCGATGACCCTTTCAGTATATCATTCAGGCCGCTTTTCCTCCCGGGGAAAAGCATGGGGTCGCCTGAAAGGGGACTTCATCGGGTTAGACTCAAGTTGCAGCAGTCTATTACCTGGGCAGTCGGGAGGCGCCGTGGAACACAGACGAATCGGATCTTTGCAGGTGACCGTGATCGGCGTCGGCTGCAACAACTTCGGCTGGCGGATCGACGCGCGCGCGACAAAAGCGGTGGTGAACGCCGCCCTCAAGGCCGGCATCAACTTCTTTGATACGGCCGATGTCTACGGAAAAGGGCAAAGCGAGGAGTTCCTGGGCGCAGCGCTGGGGTCGCGCCGGGACGAGGCCATCATCGCCACGAAATTCGGCATGCGGATGGACGAAACTCGGAGCGGCGCCAAGCCGGAGTACATCCGCCGCGCGGTCGACGAGAGCCTGAACCGTCTCGGCACCGGCCACATCGATCTTTATCAGTTGCATCAACCGGACCCCGATACGCCGATTGCGGATACGCTAGGCGCTCTGGAGGATCTCGTTCGCGCCGGGAAGGTGCGCGAGATCGGGTGCTCGAACTTCTCTGCCGCGAAGATTCGCCAGGCGGAGTCGGAGGCGCGCATCGGCGGGCGATCCCGCTTCGAGTGCGTTCAAAACCAATACAGCCTGATGCACCGCGAGCCGGAGGACGAAATCCTGCCGCAGTGTGAGCGGCTTGGGATCGCGTTCCTGCCTTACTTTCCCCTCGCGAACGGGCTGCTCACCGGCAAGTATGAAGGGGGAAAGCCGGTTCCCCCGGGAAGCCGCGCCGAGGCCGGATTCGGGCCGAAGGTCTTTACGAACCAGAACCTGGCGAAAGTGGATGCCCTCAGCAGCTTTGCCGCGGCGCGCGGCCATACCCTGCTGGAACTTGCGTTCTCCTGGCTGCTATCCTGGCATTCCGTCTCGTCGGTAATTGCGGGCGCGAGATTGCCGGAACAAGTTCGCGCGAATGCCGCCGCTGCGAATTGGAGTCTATCGCCGGACGAACTGCTTGAGCTCGATTGGATCGCCCGGCAGGACTGAAGGGGCTTATCCTAAAGGTCGAAGGGAGTTCCCTTTGGCTATCCAGCTTCTCGTAAACGGATCGGAACACCGCGTGGACGCGGATCCGGAAACCAATCTGCTCAGTGCCCTGCGCGGCCGCCTCGATCTTACCGGCGCCAAGTATGGCTGCGGCGAGGGGCAATGCGGCGCGTGCACGGTTCTCATCGATGGCCGCGCCGTGCGGTCCTGCATCACGCCGCTCGGTTACGCCGAGGGCAAGCGCATCACGACCATCGAGGGACTCGAACGGAACGGCCGATTGCATCCGGTGCAGGACGCCTTTCTCGAGACCGGCGCAATGCAGTGCGCCTATTGCACCTCGGGCATGATCCTGTCGGCGGTGGCGCTGCTCGAGAAGAATCCGAATCCCTCCGGCGCCGATATCGTCCGCGGCATGGAAGGCAACATTTGCCGGTGCGGATCCTATCCCCGCATTGCGGCCGCGATCCGGCTGGCCGCGTCCCGCCAGAAAGGAACGGCCAGGTGATGGAACCGGAACGCTACGAACTACGCGAAAATCCCCAGTACGATTTCCCAATGGACCGCCGCGACTTTGTTCGATCCCTCGGTGGAGGATTGCTGATTATCGGCCTGGTCACCGGACTCCAGGCCCAGGAATCGGGACGAGGCCGCCGCGGCGATCAACGCATGCCCGAGGAAATGAGTGCCTGGCTGCACATCGGCGCGGACGGCGTGATCACGGTGTACACCGGAAAGGCCGAAGTCGGTCAGAACACGCGCACGTCGTTGATGCAGGCGGTCGCCGAGGAACTTCGGACGCCGGTGGCCTCCATCCGCCTGGTCATGGCGGACACGGATCGCGTGCCCTTCGATATGGGCACGTTTGGCAGTCTCAGCACGCCGGTGATGGCTCCGCAACTCCACCGCGTAGGCGCCGCGGCGCGCGATACGCTGATCGGCATGGCGTCCAAGCAGTGGGGCATCGAGCGGGGCGCGCTCGACGTCGCAAACGGGGAAGTTATCG
>JAYVTO010000243.1:0-7140 GCA_043788745.1 Acidobacteriaceae bacterium | reverse complement strand
CCAAGGCCCTTACCGGCGGATTAGGGACATATAGTTTATCGTTGACATGGGACGTTGGGACTGGTAAGCTATCGGGTAGATAAGTTCGGAGGAGCATGTCGACTTTTTGCCAGGGTTGCATGATTGAGGCTAGATGAATCGATATATACAATTGAAAATAAAGAATATGGGCTGGATTCTCGCGCTCAGCGGGTTCGTTTTGTCCGCGCCTTCCGCGTTTGCAGCGCTAGGCGCATGTCCCGCGGCCAACACAACTTTGAACCTGATCAGCACAGGTACCTTTCCACCGAATACCGGAATGAACGGTTGCGCAACGGTGGACGCAAATTTTTCGAATTTCGTCGTCGGTACTTCGGTCGCCACCTCGATCAATACTGTCGTGCTGAACCCCGGCGGGATTTATGCGACGATCGTGGTGCCTGCCACCGCAATCGTGCTCAGAGCGTCTACCGCCAATCCCGGCCAGATTTTGCTGAATTCCTTCGGTCCTGCCGCCGGAGACCCCTTTTGTGACCCCAACAGTGGCAGTGGAGGTTGGTGCGTCAATGATCAGGCTCTCAAGGCCGTTTTCTCCCAGATTACCTACACGGCAACCTATTTTTCGGCGATCACCACGCTTGGGATTTCCATTCGCGCAGTCTCCCACTCCAGCGGCCAGACCGACGGCGCTTCGGTCGCATTCCGCGAATTCTGCATCGGTTTTGCCAACTTCTCGGATGTTGGGGCGAATTGCGGCGTCGGTCAGGCGAACTACAGGGTAGTCCAGGCCGGCGTCCTCGCCGGGCAGAACCTCGATCAGACCTTTCGCGCGGCCATCAGCTTCACACCGAACACCTTGTTCGCGATCCGAGACACCATCTACGTCCACAATTCGGGTGCCAACGGTAGCTACGGAACCATCCTCGATTTCGATAGTTTTGATACTCCGGAGCCGGCAACCTTTGGCCTGATGGGCACCGCCCTGCTCGGCCTTGCCCTACTGGCAAGGCGCCGCGCCATTAAGTAACCTGGCTTTCTTCGCCAACAATAGAAAAGCCCAGCCGCAAGGCTGGGCTTTTCGCATTTCCACGGCATCATGAGGCGGGCTCCCCTGCCCGGGCTGCAAACGGGGAACAAACGCCGGGGGCAAAACCCCGCCAAGAACCGCGAACAGCCTGCCCGTTATGCGAAGTGCGGACGTCATGACCGCCAAAAACCAACGCAAAGCAACAAATCCGAGCCGCGACCAGAGCGGCCCGAAGGGCCGCGTCGGGAGCGGATTCACCAGCCCCCGGTCCGCCCTACTGCTGCCAGGATTCAACGCCTTATTGCGTCAAACTTCCATTCCCGTACTCCTAACCCCTGGGTGTCAACCCCGGGGATTCCACGGTTGACACCCGGGGCTAGAGTGGTGCCGATTGCTTCAGACGAGCGCGTTGTTAGAAGCTGACGCGCAGGCCGAACTGTCCGGCACGCGGGAGGCCGGTGCCGGTTGGGATTGACGGACGCACGGCACCGAAGCTGGCGAAGCCGCTGGCACGATCCACGCCGGCGAGCGCGCGGTTGCCTGCTGTGTTCAGCAACGAACCGTCGCCACCCAGGCGGAATCCAGTGCCGGGTGCTCCGCCGGCCGCGGCTGCATTGACTACCGTGAGTTGTCCGTTGAACGCGGAGCCCGGCAAGCCGGCCGCGCCAACAAGATTCGAAATGTTCAACGCGTTGAACATTTGCGCAGTGAGTTCGACCTTGATGCGCTCTTTGATCTTGAAGGTCTTTGAGAGGGCGAGATCCTGCGAGATGAACGAGTCGCCGAAGCGCACGGAGTCGGGCACTTCGAGCACGTAGGGCGCGAAGCCGCTCCGGGGCAGAGACTTGCCGCCGGTCGTGGTGTTATACGCGCGAATCAGCGCGTTTAGATCCGCTGCGCCGGTTATGCCGCGACCAAGAGAGCCGCGTTTTGTGCCGGGCAAGAGGTCGCCGTTAACGCCGTCGCCGTTGAGGTCGGCAGAGCCGACGATCGCGGTGGTTGGCAGTGCGCTCGACATTGTCGAAAGCATCGAGAGACGGAAGCCCCAGGGCAGTTCGGCGATGGCGTTGATCGTCAAGCGATGTGTACGATCCAGGGCGCCGGGTCCGAAATTCGCCTTGATGTTGCGATTGACGAGCGGCGCGCTGCCGAGACCGAGGCCGTCGGGCGATGTGGTTTCGAAACGCGAGAGAGCGTACGACGCGGTGGATTGGAAGCGCTTGGAGAACCGCTTGTCGAACTTCGCGGTGAGTCCGCGATAGCGCGAGAAGCCATCGGTGGTGATGCGCGTGATCTGCGCGTTCGTCACCAGACCGTCGCCGAGTGTGATCTTCGGGCCGTTGCCGGGGAACAAGTTTCCGGCGTCGACGTCGCGCGTGAACTCGTGGACGGTGCGGCTGTAGATGAAGTTGACGTCGATGACGCTGTTCCAACCGAGTTCGCGCTGGATACCGGCGTTGAGCTGTTGCGAGTAGGGCATCTGGAAATTATTCGAAATCAGCAAACCGCTGCGCGTGATCGTCATCGCGGCGAAGGTCGACGGCGCCGCAGAGACGTAGACCTGCTGGCCGGCGAGCAATAGCGGGAAGGAATTCTTCAAGGCGATGTTGCGAGCGACGGCGGATGTGAAGTCGTAATCGACCTTGCCATCGCGGTTGAAATCACGCTTTCCATCGTCACCGGCGTTCAACGTGATGGTGTCATTTCCGGAGTTGAAGGGCGCGAGCGAATTGCGCTCATTCGTGACAAGATTCGAGACGCTGAGCGCGTAGTAGATGCCCGCGCCGACGCGGATGGCCGTCTTGTGGTCCTTGAACGGATCCCATGCGAAGCCGATCTGCGGCGCGAAATTGTTGGCGTCCAGCGGCGTCGCCTTGGTGCCGTTGGGCAGCAGCGGCGCTGCGATATCGGGCTTCACCAGATCGTTGTTCAACGGGTGGGTGTCGACTTGATAGCGGACGCCGACGTTCAGCGTAAAGTTCGGCGTGATGCGCCAATTATCGGTGAAGTAGGACGAGATACGCGTGTTGCGGTGCGTGTTGTCGTCGGTGCCGGGAATGCGCTTGCCGTTCTTGTTGCCGAAGGTCGCGCTGATAATCAGCGAATCCAGAATGTCGGCGGGGTTGCGCGAGGACGGCGAGACGACGCTGTAGCCGGGGAATCCGGAAACGAAGTTGAACACAGAGATGCGGCGATAGGTAACGTCGCCGCCAAAGCGCAGAGTGTGTTTGCCGATGGTGTAGGTGAGATCGTCGCGGATCTGATTGAATTTCTCGGAGGTCGATTGCGGCACGCTGGTGTCAGGTCCGGAGATGAGCAGGCCGTCGTCGGTGGCGATGCGGAAGCCTGCCGTGCCGGGGATGATGATCGCGGCGGCGTCGGGCGACGGAACGAGAATGCGGTTCTGGAACGCGGTGTACGCCACGCGGAACGCGTTGGTCAGGCGGGGCGTGAGCACGGAGTCAAGCCCCCCTGCATATTGATTCGTTCGATTGGTATTGAAGTTGCCGACCGATGGAAGGCGATTGCCGCCAAAGCCGCCGAAGCTGGTGTTGTCGTTAAAGCTCCAGCGGAAGAAGAAGTCATGATTCTGAGTGACCTTCCAATCGGCGCGCACGGTCGAAGACTTTTCATTGAACGGCGCTGCGAACGAAGTGATGCTCGGGAAGTACGGCGTCGAAACGCCGATCGCGGAGTTCTCGTCGGTCTTCTCAAGGTTTCCAAACACGAACAGCTTGTTCTTGATCACCGGCCCGCCGCCGCTGAAGCCATACTGCTTGCGGTTGAAATCCGGTTGCGCGGCCGCGAATGTAGTGCGCGCGGCGAAGTCTGACGCGCGGCCAAAGATGAAGCCGGTGCCGTGATATTCGTTGGTTCCGCGCTTGGTGATGATGTTGACGCCACCGGTGGCGCTGAGTCCGGTGGACGCGTCGGAGCTTGACGTCGAGACTTGGAATTCCTGAATGCTTTCCTGTGAGAGGTTGAGGGTGGTGGTGCCGACGTGCTCGTCGACAGCATCGACGCCGTCGATCGAGATGCGGGCTTCGCGGCCTTGGCGTCCGCCGATTGAGATCCCGGTGTAGCGGGCTTTGGTGGGATCGAAGGCGCGGCCTTCCTGGATTTCGACACCGGGCTCGAGCTTTGCGAGCTCCAGATAATTGCGCCCGTTGAGCGGCAGATCGTTGATCTGCTTCGTACTGACGATGCCGCCTACAGTGGCTTGGGAGGTATCGACGGCGGCCACGTCGCCGCCCGCGACTTTCACGGTCTCGACGCTGCCGGTGACGGAGAGCTGGGCATCGGCGCGCGCGGTTTGGCCAACTCCGACAACGACACGTTCGTACACGAAGGGCTGGAAGCCTTTGGTGTCGACGGTTACTTTATAGGGTCCGGCTTGCAGGGTTGCGATCAGGAAGAAGCCCTGGTCGTTGGTGGTTGCGGTGCGGCTGCCACCGGAACCGAATGAAACGGCTGTAACGGCAGCGCCGGGAATTACCGCGCCAGAGGGGTCGGTAACGGTGCCGGAAATGTTGCCGACGGGCGATTGCGCGAGGACGGCACTGATGCTGAGGAGCAAGAACGCCATTGCGAAACGCGAAATGCGGGCTGCATTGTTCATAACAAAGATCACCTTAAAAGAATTTGTGGACACGGACGCTGTGCCCGCTACTAGGACGACCCGATTGATTCGAGACTAGCACGAGTTCGGGCGAGCTGACAGGAGAAAGGGGCCGGTTCGCCGAATGGCGTGGGGGGTAGTCCCGCGGCTACTTCGATTCCTGGACGCTGCGCGCAAGGGCGCGCGAAAGCGATCGCGGCGAGAGGCGGGTGGACCATGCCATTAGCCGGTTCAACAGTCCGGCGATGGCGATGACCTTGCCGTTCATCGTTGCCTTGTAGCCATATTCGGCGACAGCTTCCGCGGTCATCACCATCGGGCTCTTCAGCATCCTTGCGCCTTCGAGCCCGCTGCGCTGTTGGAAGCCCGTCCATACAGGCCCGGGACACAATGCGGTTGCGGTGACGCCGGTGCCTTCGAGTTCGTTGGCGATCCCTTCGGTGAACGCGACTACGAAATGTTTGGTCGCGTAATAGATCGACATCAGCGGTCCAGCCTGGAAAGCGGCCGTCGATGCGACGTTGAGAATGCGCCCGGAGCGACGCTGGATCATTCCGGGCAGATAGAGGTGCGTCAGCGCGGTGAGGCTGACGACGTTGACCTCTATCATATTGATCTGCTGCTTGTAGTCGAGCTCGGCGAACTTGCCGAGCAGGCCGAAGCCGGCGTTGTTGATGAGGATATCGGCGTTGGGCGCGGCGGCGAAGATGCGTTCCGGCGCCCCGGGCGCGGCAACGTCTTCGACGATCACTTGGGTTCTGCGACCGTACTTGGTTTTGAGCTCGGTGGCGATGGTCTCAAGTGCCCCGCCGGATCGCGCGACGAGGGCGAGGTCGAAGCCTTCGCGTGCGAATACGCGTGCCAGTTCGAGGCCAATTCCGCCGGAGGCTCCGGTGATTACAGCGAGCGGCATAGGGTGACCACGGCTTGCGCCTCGGCCGAGCGGCCTTCGCCGACCGGGCCGACTTTCTCTGAGGTTTTGAACTTCACGGAGACACGGTCGAGATCGAGAGCGAGGATCCGCGCGACGCGTTCGCGCATGGCAGTGCGGTAATCCTTCAGCTTGGGCTTTTCGAGGATCACGGTGGAATCGACGTTGACGAGGCCGTAGCCTTTTTCTTTCGCGAGCGCGACGGCGTGTTCGAGAAAGCGATCGCTGCTTGCGCCTTTCCAACGCGGATCGGTGTCGGGGAAATGCATGCCAATGTCGCCGAGCGCTGCCGCGCCGAGGATCGCGTCGGTGATGGCGTGCAGCAGCACATCGGCGTCGGAGTGGCCTTCGAGGCCGAAGTCACAGGGGATGGTTATACCGCCGATGATCAGCGGGCGGCCGGGCGCGGTGCGGTGGTTGTCCCAGCCGAGGCCGGTGCGGTATTCGACGCTCATCAACGGGACAGCGCCTTTTCGCCGGCAAGAAACAGGCGCGCGAGATCGAGATCGCCGGGGCGGGTGATCTTGATGTTGCGCTCGCTGCCTTGCACCACGTGAACGTCGACCTGTTCCAGGCGTTCGACGAGGCTGGATTCGTCGGTGCCGTTGAAGTTGTCTTCGCGCGCTCGCTGGAAGGCCTGCTTCAAAAGGTCGAAGCGAAACACCTGCGGCGTCTGCGCGAGTACGAGGTGCTCGCGCGGGAGCGTCGCGCGGATTAGATTCTTCTGGACGCGCTTCACGGTGTCGACGGGAACGATGCCGACGATGGCAGCACCGAACTCCGCGGCTTCGGCGATCACTTGCTCGACGAGCGCACGTTCGATGAAGGGACGGACGGCGTCGTGCACAGCGACGAGATCGGTGTCGGGTGCGAGGCTGGCGAGCGCGTTCTCGACGCTCTCGTGACGGCTGTCGCCGCCTTGGACGAGGCGCACGGGCTTACCGAGTTGCTCACCGCGCAGCAGGTCTTCGGCCCAAGCGAGATCATCGCCGCGAAGAGCGACGACGATTTCGGTAACGACGGGGACGCTCGCGAATTTGCGGATGGTGTGGACGAGGATGGGCGCGCCGTCGAGGATGAGAAATTGCTTGCGGCTGGCGCCGGGTTTCTCAAGGCCAGGAAGGACGGGCGCGGTCGACGTAAGGCTAGCGCCCATACGCGTGCCGAGGCCGGCGGCAGGCAAAATCACCGAGACTTTCATGGACTTCTGATTGTATCTGACCGGCGGTGCGTGCCGCAGACCAGATCGAAGCCCCTTGCGATTCTTTAAATGAAGTGGTTTGCGGCTGAGAAGCCGGGTCGGACTCGGCTGGCCTGACGACAGCAGCATTTGCGGGTGCGGACGGATAGCAACCCGCAGCTTGGGTTCGCAGAGAATTGGAAGAGTATCAGTGGTGGATTCGACGAAGCTTTCCGCGCTTAGGCCGCTCGTGTAAGTTCGTGCTCAGGTGACATTTCGCCGGCGTTTTCGTTGGCCATGTAGTTTTCAAGGAACGCTATCGCCTGGTCGGGGGTCATGCCTTTGGTGAGTTCGTCGAGGTTTGGCAAAACGAAGCCATTTTCTCTTTGTCGAGCCGGTAAGTC
>JAYVTO010000242.1:0-21194 GCA_043788745.1 Acidobacteriaceae bacterium | reverse complement strand
GAGCCACGTGTCGAGGGCTGCTAGCGATCGCCGGAGTGTGCGTACGAAAGACATTCTGTGTGGCGGTGTACTGCGGCAGCAACTCCCGTCCCTCGCGGTCGGGGTTCAAATTTAATCCAAGCGGGCAAAAAAATGGGCGGCCTGGCATTGCTGCCCGATCGCCCAAATGACTGCGTCCAAGAAAATCCAGCCCCGGGTTCACTTACATCCCGCGAGCAGAACATCTCCGCGCTGACCAAGCGCGATTTCGTAGGTTAACACAAGTTTCGCTGCTTTCGACACAACTTTTATTGACCCTGATGGCAGCCGGCGCACGTGAAGTTCTTGCCATGGCAAACGGCGCATCCTTCGCGCACGGTGGTCGCGCGATTGTGCGAATCGATGAACGTCTGCGTATGCGTTGCAGGCCGAAGCTTGGAGCCGGGCGTGTGGCAGGTTTCGCAGCTGTCGGTCATGACGATCTTGTTATGACAGACGATGCAATCGGCCATCACCGGAAAATTGGCTCGCGAGCTAACGGCGGATTGCGCCATGTTGGCGTGACAACTGGCGCAGGATTCGACGGACTTGACGTGCAGCCGGTGCGGGAACTTCGCCAGAAAGAATTCGCGAGGCTGCTTGAAGGCGAATGCGAACGACGCGCCATGGCAGCCAGTGCAGGTGCCGAGGCGCGGAAGGTTGTTATCGGCCACCTTTGAACTGGCGACAGCGGAGCCGTGGCAGTTCAGACAGGTGACGTCCAGCTTCAGATGTTGCGCATGGGAAAAACCGGCGGCGCTCGCGATGCCCGCGAGCGCCAGCAGAATTAGCCCTTGTACGAAATTCGCCAAATCTTTTTCCCGCCGTCGTCAGTCACTAGCATGCTGCCGTCGGGCAAGATGACGATTCCGGTGGGGCGGCCCCAGACGTCTTTACTTTCTGGGTTGATGAGCCAACCGGTGAGGAACTCCTTGGGTTCGCCGGCGGGCTTGCCGTTCTTGAATGGAACGAAGGCAACCGAGTACCCGACGCGCTTCGAACGATTCCAGGAGCCGTGCAGCGCGCAGAACGCACCATTACGGTATTCCGCCGGGAACTGCTTTCCGGTATAGAAGGCGAAGTCGATGACGGCGACATGTGCTCCCAGCGAAACGTCCGGCGTGATGGTCTTCTTCACCAATTCCGGATTCTCGCCTTTGCGGCGCGGATCCTCGTTGGGACCGAAATAAGCGAAGGGCCAACCGTAGAAGCCGCCTTTCTCGATGTGCGTCAGGTAGTCGGGAACAAGATCGTCGCCCAGGAGGTCGCGTTCCTGGACGGCGGCCCACAGCGTATCGTTACCCGGATAGAAGCGCATGCCAATCGGGTTGCGTGTGCCGGTCGCATACGTTTCGTGGCCGGTTCCGTCGGGATTGTAGCGGTGGATGGCCGCGCGCATCGGATCTTCGCCGGCATCGACGTTCGAGAACGAGCCGACGCTCAGGTACAGCTTTTCGCCTTTGCGGTCAAATAGGATGGTGCGGCTCCAGTGCCCTTTGTCGAACGCCTTCAGCGAAATAATCTCTTCGCCCGGGCCTGCGGTCATGGTTTTGGCGTCGTATTTATATCGTTTGACGGAATTGGTCTCGGCGACGTAGAGGTAGTCTTTCCAGAGTGCCAATCCGTAGGGCTGGAAGAGTTTCTCGATGATCTGCTTGCGCTCCTTGCCGTAGTTGGTGAGGACATAGACGCCGCCGTCGCGGGCCGAGTCGGCAAGGATAATCTCCATCGAGGGTCCCAGGATCATCGTGCGCGGGACTTTGAAGCCGGTGGCGAATTCCTCGATCTGGAAGCCGGCGGGGACTTGGAGCTTGGCTCCGTCGGGCGCGGCAACGACGCGAGGTGGATTGCGCGAGGATTCCGTGGCGAAAGGTGGAGGCAGTTTGGCGGCGACCTGCGCGAACGCGGTCGCGGCGAGTGCAATGCCGAGGAGAATGCGAATAGTGTTCATAAAGAGTGGTGCGCTGGAAATGGCGCGAAACTCTAAGTGTACTGCGTCGGGCCGGGACGATTCTGTTCACGTCACGCGGCTGCCGCGGTCAAGCCTTCGAGATCCTTGCCAATCCCGGCCAGCGATCGAAGTCCGTGTCGAAGCTGCAAATCGAGGTTATGCCGTATCGCGGGTGGCATACTTCGCGCTGCGACTTCCGATCTCGGTGGTTGGATTTGCGGTGGCGGTGGTAATGATCGTGGGCATGGCACTGCTATTCACTCCATTGCTTTACACGATCGTGCCGGTCTTCGCAGGCATGGATCGCGTGACCGCTTGGCAGGAAGCGTTGCTGATCTCCTGCCCCGGAGCCGCGCTCGGGTTGCTGAGCGCGCATGCCGTTTTCGCGGTGTCGGAACTGCAGCGGAAACTGGCCGAAACATTCCTTTAAAGCAACACCGCTGTCCGTTTCTTGGTGGCCGTGCTATTTTGGGACATTCCTGATCGTGCGTTTCTAAACCGTCACTAAGTCTCTGTCGATGTCCATCCAGATTTTTCTCCAAGGCAAACTGCTCGGCGTCGCCGACTTCCTTCGCGCTCCTGGTGCCGAGGCGAATGAGGCGTTCCTGGGCCGCTCCCAGTATCTGAGCCTCGTCTCGGAAACGTTGCCCCGCGCCTTGTTGGCCGAACTTGGTTTGGCGCAGATCTTGCTCGGTTCAAGCGGCGGCGGCCAGTTTCTGGTTGTACTTCCCGAGGAGTTTCGCGATCGCGCGGAGGCGTTCCTGCAGGCGGCTGCGGAGGAAATCCTTCGCATCAGCGGCCAGACGCTGCATCTGGTTTGGGCGGTAACCGAGAATCTCGGCGACTGGTCCGACGTGCGAAAGCGTTTAGGCGACATGGTACAGAGGTCGCGCAGTATTGAACGCGGCGTGGATGCGGCGTTCTTCGCGGTTGTTCCCGCGCCCGAAGCGCCAGCGGACAGCCACTTCATGGAACTGCAAGCGGCACATTCCGCAGGTTGGTCTCCGGACACGCCGGGTCGAGTGGTCACGGAAGGCGCGAAACATTCCTGGGCGCTGTCCGGCAGCGTTGACGCCCTTCCCATGGCGCGGCATACAGCTCCAACCGACGACGTCCAGCGGGCGGCAACGCCAGCCGAACTCGGTTCGCGCGCGACCGGTCAGGCGACTTGGGGCGTGCTGCGCGGTGACGTCGATAACTTCGGCATCCGGTTGCGGCGCGCGCAAAGCATCGAAGAGCACATCAGGCTTTCGGTGATGTACAAGCAATTCTTCGCCGGCGAACTCGAAGTGCAGTGCTCGCAGCCGGAATTCTGGCGCAAAGTTACCGTGCTCTATTCGGGCGGCGACGACTTCGCGGTGTTCGGCGCGTGGGATTCGTTGCTCTTGTTGGCGGCCGAGTTGCGCCGCTTGTTTACCCGCTTCGCGGAAGGTATTCTGGTCGAATTCCCGGGCGCGGAAGGCAAGACTTCGACCATGGCACTGGCCCTCGCCGATTCTCCCGATGCGCATCTCGCGGATGTATACGAAGAGGCCGGACGCCGGCTCGATTTTGCGAAATCCGAAGGCAAGGATTGCATCTGGCTGCTCGGGCGTACGCTCGAGTGGAAGCAGTTTGGAGATGCGTCTTCTCTCAAAGATTCGTTGACGAAGATGGTAACGGAGTGGGGCTGCGAGCCTTCCTCCTTGAAGGATTTGTGCGCGATCTATCGCGAGTCGCAGCAACGGATGTCGCGGCGGCAGGCGAGGAAGGTTGGCGAGCGTCCGTGGCGCTATCACCGGCGTATTCAGCGGGTATTAGTGTCGGGGTCTGAAACGCGCGAGCGTGAGTTCCAGAAGGCGCGAGCGACCGTGATCGCGGATTTGATCGGACGCAGTGGCGGTTATTTGAAGTTGCGGCCCAGCGGGCGCGTGGCGCTAGAATGGGCGAGGTTGTCCACAGAGGTTTAATTCCGAATGGCAGACGAGCATCAAGATATGCAGGACGGGAGCTTCGCATCGAAGCTGCAAGCCGCGACGGGAGGCCGCACGGATGCGGCTCCGGCGCCAGAGACGGCGGCTGAAGCTGCTCCGGCGCTTGGAACGCATCCGGCGGAAGCCGCATCCGTTACCTCAGACGCGGTGGAAACCGCGCCGGTTGCCGAAGCTGGCGCTCAGTCAGAGGGCGAAGCTCAAGCTTCTTTGGAGGCCGGCGACGCGCCAAAAAGCGAACAGAGTCCACGGCCGGATCGCGGTCCGCGACCGGAGCGTGGCCCGCGGCCGCAAGGGACGAAGCCGCCAGGCGGAGCTCCGCGCGAGGCGAAGCCGCCCGGTGGAACTCCGCAGGCGCAGCAGCGTCAAAGCCCCGCGCCGGGCGGCGCGGGTCCGCAAGGCGGTCGCGACAGTCGGCCTCCGCGGCGCGACGGCGGTCCGGGCGGCGATCGGCGGGATGACCGTGGTGGTCCGCGCGGCGGTCCAGGCGGACGCCCTGACTTCCTCCAGCCCGACATCGAACTCGAAAAGCTGATTGCCGATAGCTTGTATCTCGACAATCAGGCGCACGTGATCGTGTCCCGCATGCGCGACATGGATTCCGGCACCAAGAGCCAACTGCGGCGTTTGTATAACGCGGTGCGGCGCGCGGTGCGGGCAGCGGACAGCGAA
The DNA here is from genome assembly GCA_043788745.1 of Acidobacteriaceae bacterium. Lineage (GTDB taxonomy): Bacteria > Acidobacteriota > Terriglobia > Bryobacterales > Bryobacteraceae > JBBQWZ01. The sequence goes on along the minus strand of JAYVTO010000242.1, from coordinate 16,583 downwards.
CGGCAGCACGAGTTCGTGATGTTGCGCGCGCGGCTCGCCTACACGATCGCCCGGCATTCCCTGCGGAGCCTGGACGCGCTTGAGAGATTGTTGCTGCAAGTGACGCGCAAGAACGACGTGAAGGGCTATGAGCGCTTTCGCGATTTGTTCGAAGCCATTGTTGCTTACAACGAATAGCTTCCATTGAACCGGAACACGATAACTGGCGGCCCGACGCCGCCTAGAGGATATACCGAATGAGTACGCACACGGCGCAAACGGAATTGAAGTTGATCGGCAAGTTGCTTCTCGATGGCGAGTTGCATTGCGAGACCGGCCTGCACATTGGCGCGGGCAAAGGTTCGCTCGAAATTGGCGGCGCGGACAACCCCGTGGTGAAAGACGCGTACGGGTTGCCGTACGTCCCCGGCAGTTCGCTGCGCGGCCGCTTGCGGTCGCTGCTTGAACAGGCCCACGGCATGACGATTCCGTCGGAGCTTGTCTATATCTCGAAGCGCAAGGGCCAGGAAGTTCGCATCCACCAGAGCAGCCGCCCCGACGATGAAATCTGCCTCCTGTTCGGCCGCAATTCGGGCCGCGTGGAGCGTGTTCAGGGTGAGGGCGGCGAAACGGCCGCTGCCACTCCGGCGCGGCTTACCGTGTTCGATGCTCCTCTCGACGCCGACAGCATCACGGCGCAGATGCGCGAGAATCTCGACGACGAGTTGACGGAAGTGAAGAGCGAGAATGCCGTCGACCGCATCACCTCGCAAGCCAATCCGCGGACGCTCGAACGCGTTCCGGCCGGCGCCCGCTTCAAGTTCCGCATGATCGTCGACATTCTGTGCGAAGAAGATATGCCGCTCGTCGCGCGTGTCTTTGAAGGGATGCGTCTGCTCGAAGACGACACTCTGGGCGGCGGCGGATCGCGCGGTAACGGCCGCGTGCGCTTCTCCGGGCTCAACCTGACGTGGCGCAATCGTGCGTTTTATTCCACCGGCGGCGCCGAGCACTCGCTCGCTTCTGCCGCCGACGTCGCCGCGCTGCTCGCTCTTGCCGGCGATGGCTTCGCGGAGAAATTGGCGAACTAACTCATGGCGCGTGGCCTTCTCGTCCGACTGCGGCCCACGGCGCCGTGGCGGATCGGTCCTGATTCCGGCGATCGCGAGCGCGTGGAGCCTGTGCTTCACAGCGACGCGCTGTACTCTGCTTTCACGAGCGCGGTTTCGATGTTGGGCGGACTCGAAGACTGGCTCGCGGCCACTGCGTGTCCCGAGCCTGCCGTTCGTTTCAGTTCGTGCTTTCCGTTCATCGGCAATACGCTGCTGGTCACACCCCCTCGCAATCTTTGGCCCCCAGCGCCGTCCGCGAAAGTGCGCTACGCAGGCGCGCGCTTCGTGTCCCTCTCTGTCGTCGAATCCTTGCTCTCGGACAAACCTCTGAACGAAGACGCGCTGATGGTAGATGGCGTCAGCGAATGCCTGCTGCCGCAGAACGTCCAGAGTCCCTTCCGCGTGGGCGTGCGCTCGAGCGCCGCAGTCGATCGCGCCGGCGTTGGGATTCAGGAACACCGGACGGCCTGCCTGGAGTTTGCGCCAAACGCCGGCGTCTGGCTGGTGGTGGAGTTCGCGAGCGAAGAAGCAGAAGCCCATTGGAAGCCCGTCGTCAAAAGCGGATTGCAGTTCCTGGCCGACCACGGCGTCGGCGGGGAGCGGTCGCGCGGCTGGGGTCGTAGTGAGGCTCCGGAGATCACCGAGGGCGATTTGCCCGGACTCGTATTGAAGCTTCCTGAGGCGGCATCGGGCGACAAAGGGCACTGGATGCTCTCGCTATTTCATCCCGCCGCCGAGGACGCCATCGACTGGAATCGCGGTAGCTATTTGGTGACCTCGCGCACGGGGCGCGTCGAAAGCGCCGCAGGCTGGGGCGCTGCGAAGACCGCGACGCGGATGATCGGCGAGGGTTCGGTTCTCGTCAGCGCGGTGCCACCCCGAGGCACCGTGCGCAACGTCGCGCCGGAAGGCTTCGCGCACCCTGTCTATCGCAGCGGCTTCGCGTTGAGTATCGAAATTTCTTGGAAGGCGGGTAGCGCATGAAGTACCGCGTAACGTGCCTGTCGCCGACCCTCGTGGGTGACGGCCAGAAACTTTCGCCGATCGATTACATGGTCTGGCGCGATCACGTCAACGTGCTCGACCAGCGCCGCATCTTCAAGTTGCTTGCCCGCAATCAGAGCCGCCTCGATGGCTACTTGGCGCAGTTAAAGAAAGCCGACAAGTTGGACTTCGCCTCGTGGGGCGGATTCGCGCAGAACTTCGCCGGCCGCCGCATTCCGTTGGAACACCCATCGATGATGCCCATCCTCGAACGCGCGCATCCGGAGAATCTTTTCATTCCCACCTTCGCCGCCAACACCGGCGGGGCGTATCTGCCGGGTTCCACCATCAAAGGCGCGCTGCGCACAGGCGCTGTTTCCGCGCGCCTGAGCGAGGGTGCGATGCGCGAATTCGCCAAGCGGCTCGAAGGCGAGCGAATGCCGCGCCGCGTTTCAGAACGGCTCGAAGACCAATTGCTCGGTGGATCGGGCACCAACAAGATGCGCGCCGTCGCAACTGCCGACTCAGGGGTGGTCGCCTATTCCGCGATGAAGGTCTACATGCTGCGTACCTCGACGCTGGTGGCGCGAGGCACCAAGCTCGAGCTCGGTTGGAAGACCGCTCCTCGTGGCACCGTCAGCAGAGCCGACGATGCCACTCCGGTCTTCGTCGAAATGGCAGCCCCTGGCACAAGCTTCGAAGGCTCGTGGAAGGAAGCGAGCGCGGACGCCCGGCGTTCTCTGTTCAAGGCGAGCAATCACTACGCCGGAGAGATCCTCGATCGGCATCTGCACTACGCCGAGACCGTCGGGTTGAAGAACCTCGAAGCCAACCTGCAAGCGCTCATCGAGCGCGGCAAAAACTCCGACGCTTGCCTGCTCTCGATTGGTTGGGGCGGAGGATTGTTAGGCAAAGCCGCGTACGTCAATAGTGAAGACGCGTCGTACCGGCAGCTCCTGCGTCAGGTTCCGTCGTTTGAGCGCGCCATCCAATCCGGACTTCCCTTCCCGAAGACCCGCCGGATTGTCTTTGAGGCAGGGCAGCCCGCATCACTACCCGGCTGGGTCTTACTCGAAGTCGGTTAGTATTTCTTGAACACCTTGTGAAGGCCGTCGATCGCTCGATCGACATCCTGTTCCGTAAGGATGTAGGGAGGCAACAACCGCAACACCGTATCGTGCGTGCAGTTAATGAGCAGACCGAGATCCATCGCATCGATCACCATCTGCTTGCCCGGAATCGCAAGATCGACGCCGATCATCAAGCCGTAGCCGCGAATCTCTTTGATGAACGAGTGATGCCGCGCCAATTCGGTAAGCCGCATGCGGAAGTATCCGCCGACGTGAACGATCGACGGCAGCAACTCTTCAATGATGTCGAGCACTTCGAGTGCGACACGGCACGCCAGCGGGCCGCCCCCAAACGTGGATCCGTGCATGCCGGGCGCGATGGAGGCCGCGGCCTTTTCATTGGTCGTGATGCACCCGAGAGGCACGCCGCAACCCAGTGGCTTGGCCGCAACCATGATGTCGGGTAGCACGACGGGATCCGCGAGCTGGTAGGCAAAGTACGTTCCCGCGCGGCCGACGCCGCATTGGATTTCGTCGAACACGAGCAGCGCGTTGTAGCGGTCGGCAAGCTCCCGCGCCTTGCGGGCGTAGGCCGTGGTCATCGGATACACGCCGCCTTCGCCCTGCACCCACTCGATCACGATGCCCGCTGTCTTTTCGTTCACCACTTGCTCCAGCGCGTGGATGTCGTTGGCGGGCACGAAATGCACCCCGGGCATCAATGGCTCAAAATCGCGCCGGTACTTTTCCTGACCCGTGATCGAGATCGACCCGATGGTGCGGCCGTGGAAGGAATTCTGCAGTGAAATGATCTCGAACTTTTCAGGCGAGACCTTGCGGCCATGGGAGTGGATCATCTTGATCGCGCCTTCCATTGCCTCGGTGCCCGAATTACAGAAGAAGGTTCGTTCCAGGCCGCTGATTTCCGCAAGGCGCTTCGCAAGCGGTCCCTGATACTCGTGGTAATAGAGGTTTGAGGTGTGCAGCAGCAGTCCCACCTGCTCGCGCATCAGTTTCACCAGACGCGGATGCGAGTAGCCGAGAGCATTGACGCCGATTCCCGAGATCAGGTCGAGGTAGCGCTTACCGGAAGTGTCGTAGAGATAGACGCCCTTTCCGCGATGCATGGTGAGCGGATAGCGGGCATAGTTCTGAAGCAGATATTGTTTTTCGAGTTCGACGACTGAGGCGCGCGCTTCCGCGACAGCCGTTTCCGTCTCGGTGATGGACATGTTCTCATAATAGGGTGTTCGTCACTTGTTTGCGATGCTTCCGTTGCGGAAGCGAGTTCCCCTACGATCCGCGCGCGTATGTATGTTCTTCGTGCGGCGACGTCGAAGGCGATCCTGCAATCCTCGACGTGCAGTATGACTATGCCGCGGCGAGAGAGGCCTTCGACCCGTCTGCCGCGCCCGGCGTGTTTCGTTATCTTCCCCTGCTGCCCGTGGACGATCCCGGCAACGGACTGCCCGTCGGGCGGACTCCGCTCGTTTCCGCGCCGCGCCTGGCGCAACGCCTTGGCTTGCGGACATTACTTCTGAAGGACGAAACGCGCAACCCCACGCGCTGTTTCAAAGATCGTGCGACTGCCGTGTTCATGGCGATGGTGCACAAGCTCGGCATCACCGACGTCTACTGCGCTTCCGCGGGCAACGCCGCGATATCCCTCGCTGGCTTCGCCGCGCACCTTGGAATCCGCTGCCATGTGTACGTCCCCAGCTATGCCTCCCAGGCGCGTCTCGATTGGCTGCGGCGCTTCGGCGCGGACCTTCACATCTCAACCGGCAACTACGATCAGGCGTACGCCGAAGCCGAAGCCGCCGGGAAAGCGAACGGCTGGTATAGCCGCAACTGCGCGTTCAATCCGTTTCTGGTCGAAGGAAAGAAGACCGCTGGACTCGAGATCGCGGAACAACTGGGCCACGCTCCGGACTACGTGGTGGTCCCCGTCGGCGATGGTTGTACGTTAGCGGCAGTCAGTAAGGGCTTCCGGGAAGCGCGCGCAATGGGATGGATCACGTCGATCCCGCAACTGCTGGGAGTGCAAACGGAGGCGGTCCAGCCGATTGTGAATCGAAGCCGCGGCGGCAGTGGCTCCGACGGCGCCGGGACAAGCAGGGCGGAATCCATTCTGGTCCGGCGGCCTCGCAATATGCTTCGACTGCTCGGAGAGTTTCGCCAAGCAGGCGGCGGGATGATTGCAGTCTCCGATGACGAAATCGCCGCGGCGCAGGCCGAGCTGGCCACCGAAGCCGGCATCGTCGTCGAGTTCACAAGCGCGGCCACTCTGGCTGCGGTGCACGCGATGAACCGCCGCGATTCGAAACTTCTGGCGGGCCGCGAGATCGCTCTCGTGATCACGGGGGGCCGGCTCGACTAGTTCTCTCCCCGCGTGATGCGGATCGAAACGATCCCCGCCGCACCGGGCGGGACCATAACCCCAGGCTTCAGGAACCGTGAAACAATCCCCCGGCCGCGCGCCAGCAAAGAACCGCGAGCGTCAGCGAGCTGATCTCAACCTTATCGACAGTGCCCGATTGAACCTCGCCCAACGCCGGGGATGCTATTCACCGGTCTTACCACGACCGCTTCCGTATCGCCAATCGCCGCGAATCAGACCAAATGTTACGATAGGGGCTTCCCGATGGAAACCTCCCGATTCCGGGAGCCCGTCCGTGCAGCGCCGGCGCGCCACCGTGCGATCGCTGGGTGCCATCAGAACCGAGACCTATGAAGAATTTCGACGCATCTATCGCTGCATTGATCGATCACACGCTCCTCAAGCCCGAAGCCACGGAAGATGATATTCGCAGAGTCTGCGACGAAGCGCTGCAGTACTCGTTCGCCTCCGTCTGCGTCAATCCGTATTGGGTTCCGGTGGTTTCAGCGATCCTCGAGGGTTCGCCAGTCAAAGTTTGCACCGTCGTTGGATTTCCGCTTGGTGCTTCGTCCACCGCGATCAAAGCCGCGGAGGCCGTGCAGGCCCTGCGCGATGGCGCCCAAGAGATCGACATGGTCCTGAATGTCGGCGAACTGCGAGGCGCGAACTTCGCGGTGGTTTCGGCCGACATCCAAGCCGTCGTCGGCGTCGGTCACGCCGCCGGAGCAATTGTCAAAGTGATTCTCGAAACCGCGCTTCTCAACGACGACCAGAAGGTTGCGGCCTGCAAGCTCGCAAAGCAGGCCGGCGCCGATTTCGTCAAGACGTCGACGGGCTTCGCGGCCAGCGGCGCGACCGAGCATGATATTGCGCTGATGCGCGCCGCCGTCGGACCGGACCTTGGCGTAAAGGCCTCGGGCGGCGTGCGCACCGTCGACGACCTGCGACGCATGGTTGCCGCCGGCGCGAGCCGTGTCGGCGCAAGCGCCAGCGTCGCCATCCTGCAGGCTGCTTCGGCCTAGAAATCATGGCGAGTTCCCGCAAATCCCCGGCGCGCAAGGTTCGCTTTCACGAGCGCGAGCACCTGCTCGACTTCCTGCTTGAGGTCGCCAACATCGCGGCCGAGACGCTCGACCTGGATAAACTACTGGGCCGCGTTTCTGAAGTCGTTAAGGAAGTGATCCCCTATGACCTCTTCGCCATCCTGCTGTACTCGGACCGCGCGCAGGCACTGACGATTCGCTATTCGATCGGTCATCGGGAAGAAGTGGTCCGCAGCATGAAGATTCCGCTGGGCGAAGGCATCACCGGACTCGCCGCTGCCAGCCGCACGCCCATCCTGGTTGAGGACGTACGCAACGATCCGAGATACCTCGGCACTGTGGACGCCGTCCGCAGCGAACTCGCCGTACCGATGATGGCGCGCGGAAAGCTTGTCGGTGTGATCGATGTGCAGTCGACGAAGATCGGGCAATATTCAGAACAGGACCGTTCGCTGCTGCGCCTGCTCGCGAGCCGCATCGCCGCCGCGATCGACAACGCCCGGCTCTACCGCCGGGTCGAGAGGCAGAACAGAACGTTGCGCACTCTAGCGCATCTTTCACAAGAGTTCAGTTCGATCCTCGATCTCGACGAACTACTCGGCAAGATCGCGAAGACGATCAAGGCTCTAATCGACTACGACGCGTTCAGCATCATGCTGGTCGATCCGGAGAAGCACGCGTTGAGACATCGCTTCAGCGAGCGCTACGATCAACGCGTGACTCCGGACAACATTCCGCTTGGCTCCGGAATCACCGGTGCCGCCGCCGAATTGCGTGAGCCGGTGCGCGTGGCGGACACGCTTGCCGATCCGCGCTACATCGCCGCGCATCCGGGCATCCGCAGCGAACTTGCCGTGCCGCTCCTGGTGCAGGATCGCGTCGTTGGCGTAATCGATGTGGAGAGCGGACGCATCGGCTACTTCACCGAAGATCATCAGCGGACCCTGACGCTGCTCGCGCCACAGGTTGCCAGTTCCGTCGAAAATGCCCGCCTGTACGAGGAGATCGGCAAGCGCGAACAGCGCATGGATCAGGATCTCAAGGCGGCGCGTAAAGTGCAGAGCATCCTGCTGCCTCGCGAAGCACCGCCGATTCGGGGACTCGAAATTGCCCTTCGCGGTCGCGCCGCTCGCGAGATTAGCGGCGACGTGTACGATTTCTTCGAGCACGGCGACGACTACGCCATGATCGCGTTCGGCGACGTCAGCGGCAAAGGTGCCGCGGCCGCGCTGTACGGAGCGCTGCTCAGTGGATTGCTTCGGACGCTGGCGCCTCGGCGACGCTCTCCGGCACTACTGATGCGGACCTTGAACGAAACACTGCTCGAACGCAAAGTCGATTCGCAGTACGCCACGCTGATGCTGATCCTCTGGGAGACACGCGGCTACCGCATGACCATCTGCAGCGCCGGCGCGGAGCCGCCCTTCATCTACCGCAACGGCGATGTCATCAAGCCCCATGTCGAAGGTGTGCCGCTCGGCCTGCTCGAAGCCCGCGAGTACGAAGATCTCATCGTAGCGGTGGAACCGAACGACGTCATTCTTCTGTTTTCCGATGGCATCGAGGACCAGGTGAATTCCAACGACGAAGAGTACGGCCGCTCGCGAATCACCCGGTTCTTGCAGTCCCACGGCCAGTATTCGCCCAAGAGAATCGCGAAGTCCCTGATCGCCGATGTCGATAAATGGCGCGACAAAACGCCCCTGTTCGACGATCAATCGATCATCGTCATGAAAGTACTGGGATGAGTGAAAACCCTGTGAAACCGCCCTTCTCGTATCGCGACGGAGCTTTGTTCTGTGAAGACTCCGCGCTCGCCGATATCGCGGCCGCGGCGGGTACGCCTTGCTATGTGTACTCGGGCTCGATGATCCTCGCCAACTACCGCGCGTATGACGAGGCTTTCGGCGACCTGCCGCACACGGTTTGCTATGCCGTGAAAGCGAACTCGAACCTCGGCGTGTTGCGCCTGCTCGCGGCAGCGGGTGCCGGCTTCGACATCGTCTCTGGCGGAGAGCTGTTTCGCGTGGTCAGGGCGGGTGGCGATCCTTCGCGCGTCGTTTTCTCCGGCGTCGGCAAAACTCGCGACGAAATCGATTACGCATTGGGTCTCGGCGTTTTCGGCTTTCACTGCGAATCGGAAAGCGAACTGGCTCTCATCGACGCGTTGGCCTCGCGTCGCGGCGTGCAGGCGCGCATCGCGGTCCGCGTCAATCCGGATGTCGACGCCGCCACCCATCCGTACATCTCGACAGGACTGCGTGAACATAAGTTCGGAATCGATATCGCCGAGGTAGAGGGCGTCTACGCTCGCGCGAAGGCGTTCGAAAACCTGCGCCTTGAGACGGTAAGCTGCCACATTGGCTCGCAGCTTCTCGATACGAAGCCGATCGCCGAAGCCCTCGACAAGATGCTCTCGTTGGTGGACCGGCTGCGCGATCAGGGCATCCCGATTCAGAATCTCGATCTGGGTGGTGGTCTTGGCGTCGCCTACAAGCCCGAAGATGCGACGCCTGAGATTACCCGTTTCATCGGCACCATGCGCGAGCGGCTCTCCGGACGCGGACTACATGCGATGATTGAGCCCGGCCGGTCGATTGTCGCAGAAGCAGGCGTCCTGCTCAGCCGCGTGCTGAATCGCAAGCGGAACGGCGCCAAAGAATTCATTATCGTCGACGCCGGGATGAACGACCTGCTTCGACCGTCACTCTACAAGGCCTATCATGAGATCGTCCCGCTGCGCGAGACTGATCTGCCCCGCCTGAAGGCCGACGTTGTCGGTCCGGTGTGTGAAAGCGGAGACTTCTTTGCGCAGGATCGCGACATGGCGAACGTCCTGCCGGGAGATCTGGTCGCGGTGAAGACGGCCGGTGCCTACGGGTTCGTACTTTCCTCGAACTACAACTCTCGCCCGCGCGCGGGCGAGGTTTTGGTCGATCGAGCCCAATGGAAGATCGTGCGCCAGCGCGAAACCCTGGAGGATCTGATCCGCGGCGAGTAGTCTACGGAACCTTCGAAATCGCCGCCTCGATCTGATTCATCGGCGTTTCGCCGATGAACGAACGCACCTTCTTCCCCGCCCTGTCGTAGAGGAACAAAGCCGGCAGTGCGCCGCTCCACTTGGGATCGATGCCGTTGATGAACTTCTCGTCGTCCTTGGGCCGCTTCACGTAGACCGCGCCTTGCACCTTGTGCTGCTTCAGAAACTGTAGCGCGCCTTTTTCCTGTTCCGGCTCGTCGGCGGAAACGGTAACGAATTCGACGCCGCCCGCCTTCAGCTTTGCGGCCAACGCAACCAACTGCGGCATCTCTTTACGGCATGGAATGCACCAGGTCGCCCAAAAATCGGCGACCAGAACCTTCCCTCTGTTCGACTCCACCAGCTTCTGAAAGCCTGCCTCGTCCAGCGGGATCAGCTTGTCCTGGCCATAGGCGAGAGCTGAGAGAAACAGCAGAATTGCGGACTTCATGATTTCTTTCGGAGCCGCTTAATCGTACAGCCGAACGATTTGATCTCGGTGACCGTGATGTCGCCGCCCGTTCGAATCGCGTCCAACGCATCTCGAACGCCTCGTCTCTTGATGCGCGCTTCGTTGCTCGAATCGTCGATCGCGCCGTGATAACGCAGCACGCCCGCACCGTCGATGACAAAGCTCTCTGGCGTCATCTGCGCGGCGGCAGCGTCGGCGACCTTGTTGCCGACATCCTTGAAGACTGAAAACGGAAAGCTGACATCCTTGATGTGCCGCGACACTTCGGCCGCGTCCTCATTGCTGTTCGCATTCAGAAACAGGAACCGGACACCCTTCCCTGCATACTCGCGGTAGAGGGCGCCCATGCGGTCGGCGTAGGTATTTGAGATCGGACACTTGGCGGAGATGAACATCACCACCGTCGTGTGCCCGGCATCGCTGCCCGGCCACGTCTTTGTTTCTCCCGCCAGCTCGTAGTATGTGAAAGCAGGCACCTTCTGCCCTACGCTCCACTGCGCCGGAGCGAGAGCGGCAGAGACAAACGCCAGCGAAAAAAGTACAACAGGCTTCATTATTTCTTATCTAGCTTCAGGTTCAGGACCGGATCTTTCCGTCCCTCGAATACGCTCAGCGTCTTCACGGCGCTGGTGGCGCCTTGAAACTCCGCCTTCACTTGATAGTCAATATCGCGGCTTAGCGACGAGAAGCGATACTGGCCGCCTTTCTGCGTGACGAACGACCGGATCTGCAAAGTCTTCATGTCCTTCAACTGCACGATCGCCAAATCCACCGGCAGGTCGTCGGCGTCGGTGACCTGCCCAACCAGGCTGCGCGTCGCCGCCTCTTCGCGCTTTTCCTTCTTGCTCTGCGCCGACCCGAGGGGGGTCATCGCGAGAGCAAAAACCAGAACGGCGGTGATGGTTCCAATGCGTTTCATGAATTTCTTAGCCCTACTCCTTCGATTCTTCCCGCAGCGACAACGTTACGTCGATTCGCTCTTCGGCCGACACGAAAACAGTCTTCGTTTCCGATGAATAGCCCTTCATCGTCGCCTGCACAACGTACTTCGCAGCCACAGCCGGTACTCGAAACGCGAACTCTCCGCGACCATCCGAGGTCGCCGTCAACTTCTTCACCCTGACCTTCGCGCCCGCCTCGTTCTCTGGAGCAAGGGTAACACTCGCGCCGGGAAGCGACAATCCGGATTCGCGAAACACGGTGCCCGCAACCACCGAGTAGGACTCCTGTTTCTTCGGCTTGTCGGCCGCGGCGAGCCACGCCGCGGAGGCGACAAGCAGAAGAAACAGGACGCTACTTTTAGTCCTCATCTTCTTCGTCTTCTTCCTCGTCCTCGTCCTCGTCGTCGAAGTCGTCGTCCTCGTCGTCGTCCTCGTCAACATCCTTGTCAGCAGACTTCACCAGTTCCAGAGGATCCACGCTCTGGACGTTGAGATTCGCGCCGCATTCCTCGCAAATCAGTTCGTCGCCTTCGTCGAGTTCATCTTCTTCCGCATCAATCGCCGCATCACACAGCGGGCAATTCACCATGACTTCCTCCCCAATGAGATTCTCGGACCACGCGAGCGTGTGCGCGAGCGGAATCGCGACAAAAAGAATTTGCAGACCCGAAACGAACGTACGGATCCTATCGATACTCTACCAACGGAACATCCGGATTGAGAACAGCGTGCCACTTTTCCAGTGCCGCCGCGGACGCCGTCACCAACCGCTTCTCCATATCTTCGGCGGTCACAATCATGTTCTTCAGATGCAGGGCGGCCAACTTCAGGCACCACGGATCGGTCAACGCAACACCATGCTTTTTCGCGAGGGCCAACAAGTCGGGATGGCGCAACGCAACGATTCGTTCACCCTTCTCTTCGCCCTCGGTCCATACCGCGAATTTCACGTCCACTGTGTCGGCATGCCGAATCGAGATACCAGTTTGCAGCCAACGGAATTCGACTTCCCAGGTGCGGCCGAACGGATCGGGACCGGCCTGAAAACGTCGTGAGTTTTCGATCATCTTTTTCACTCTACCATCGCCACGACCCTGCGGCGAATCCCTTTTCGCCAAACCATGCTTCGCCGTAAACGAAAGCGCGGCGGGACGCATCGAAATGCCACTCCGCCGCGCTATCCTGACTCGATCGAAGCTAGAAGTTGAACCGCAACCCGATCACGATCACCCGGTTGCTGCCCGCGAGCGTCGACGAAATGCGGCCGAAGTTCACCGAATTGATTCCCGTATCCGGATCGCTGAACGCAGGCGTGTTGGTCGCGTTTACCGCGTCGGCACGAAGGTTCAGGTCCGTCTTCTCCGTCACGCGAATCCGCTTGATCAGGTTCATATCCAACCGCATGAAGCGCGGCCCTAGGAAGTAGTTTTGACCCATCGTGCCGAGTTGCCCGGGCTGTCCGTTCGCCATGATTACCTTTCCCGAAGCATCGGTGATCGCGAGCAACGTGCTCTGCCCACGAACCACCGGACTGATGTTCGAAACATACGGGTCGGTTATCTGCTTCAGGCCATTGAAGAACTGAACGCCGTTGCCGAGCTTCTCCACGGTTCCGAGGTTGCTCGGGAAGACTCCAAGCGACACCGGGGTGTTCGCCGAAACGCTAGCGCCCGCGCCCTGCGCTTGCAGGAAGTTGAACGCGTTCACCGCCGTGATCGACACCGGAGCGCCGGATGATACGTTCGCCAAGGCGCCAATCTGCCAGCCGCCGATAAACCGGTCGACGATGCCGGAAACGCCGGAGCCGAAGCGCTTGCCCTTGCCGAACGGCAGTTCGTAGATGCCGTTCAGGCGAGCGACGTGGCCGCGGTTGAAGCCCAGCAACCGCCGGTCGAGCCGGCGATTACGCAGCGTGCGGAACGTCCCGCGGAAGCCCGTCTCTTCTCCTTCATCGTCGCCGAACGCCTTCGACCAGGTGTAGTTGCCCTGGAAGGTGTAGCCCTTCGAGAAGCGCTTCGTCACTTCAATCTGCATCGAGTGATAGATCGAATTGCTGAGGTTGCTGATGTAGTACGCCGAAGCGACCTGAGGATTCGATACGATCCAATTTTCCGGCAATCCGGCGCGACGCAGCAATTGCCCGGGAGCGCCGGCCAACGCCGACGTGTTCAGGAAGTTCGCCAGTCCGCCGACGTTGTTATTGGCAAGGAATCCCGCCGTCGTCGAGAACGAGCGCAGGAAGTCCGACCCCGTGATCGTCGTGCCGACGCCCTGAAGACCATTGAAGATCCGATCGAACACCGGCGCGCGCCCGCCCGCCTGAGTCACCAGGAAGGCGTCCAGGATGCCGTTCTCAAACACATTGCCCTCGTTGACATTTGGACTGCGGATCAGCTTGGTGCCCTTGTTTCCGACATAGCGCACATCCAGCATGAAGCCTCGGCCGATGTCGCGTTGAATCGACGCGTTGAAGTTCTGGTAGTACGGCGTCCGGAGATTCGGATTGATGCCGTAGGCCGGTTGCGTACGGTCCGTCAAAGGCACCGTCGCAAGCGGAGCACTTGTCGCCGTGACGGGCAGCGTCAGGTTCCCCAAGGTAAAGAGGGAGGCCTGGTTGTAAATCGGCGTCGACTGGTAGCCCGGTCCAAAGATGATCGAGTTGACCACAAACGTCGCTGTGCGCTCGAAACCCACACCGTAACCGGCCCGGAATACCGTCTTGTTCTTGCCGAACCAGGGGATGTTCCAGGTGATACCGACTGCCGGCGCGAAGTTGTTCTTATCCGTCGGATACAGCTTCTTGTCCGGATTCGCAGTACCCGGTCCCAATGGTTCGAAGTTCATAAGTTGACCAACCTGACGCCCCGGTTGGAAGAGATCGCCGAAGTCGCGGCCCGACAACCCGAACACCGAGTTTCCACCGCCGACCAGACCAAGCCCGAGGGAGTTGGTCTCCACCGGCGAGACGTACAACTCATAGCGGACGCCAAGGTTCAGCGTAATATCCCGGCTCACCTTCCAGTCATCTTTAAAAAACCAACTAAACTCTGGAGTACGCCACGTGCGATAGCGCGTCTGGCCCGGGATGTATTGAGGATTTGCACCACCCGCCGAGTTCAGGGTCTGGTAGGCCGAAGTAAGGGTTCCTGCAAGTTCGTTAAGCACTTGCTGGGCACCGGCTGCGTTCTGTCCAATTCCGGGGATCGTCGCGATTCCTTGCACGCCAACGTTGCCCGCGCCGAGCAGTGCGCGCGGCGTCACGGCATAGGCGTCATACCCCGAGAAGCTCGTGAAGCGGAACTCAAACCCTCCGCGGAACGCATGCTTGCCTTTCAGCCACGTCATCGTGTCGCCGAACTGGTAGACCGGCGAAATGCGATCCTGCGCCTCGGAACCGAAGTTCCCCTGTGCGAACGGGCTGGTGACGTTCGTGAAGCCGATGATGTAGGGAGTTCCATTTGCCGACTTGCCGAGGTAGCTCGGGTCGATCTGGAACGGCGCAAGAATCGTTTGTCGTGGCCGATTGACTCCCGCGCGGAACTCGTTGATCAGGTTGGGACGCAGCACGGAATTAAACGACAACGAGGCGAACTTCGTGTTTCCAGGCGCCTGCCCGGCGGGAATGCTCAGCGTAGGCTGAACGCCGGTGGTGTTAATCGCCGTGTAGCCCTGCTGACTATACGTCACGCTCAAGCGATTATTCGAATTAAACTGATGGTCCACCTTCGCGTCCCACTCGTTATAGTCGACAGCCGAGTTGCGAATAAACTGATACCCGGCCGTATTCAAGCCGTCGCCGACGCGGAAGTTGTTCGGCAGCGGGAACAATGCGAGCGCGCGTGCGATGTTGCCTGTCGGATCGGCCACCAGCCGGTTCGGATCGCGGCCATACAAACTCACCGTCTGCAGGTCGCCCGTCGCGATTGCGGGACGCACCGGATTGCCCGCCAAATCTACAGTCGGAATGTTGGAGAACGTGTTGCCGTTGCGTGCACCAGGGAAGAAGCGGAAGATGCCCTGCCGCGCCTGCTGCGTGTACACGGTGCTGGTCACTGAATTGTGCGCGCGCTGGCGCTGGCCGTCGTAGTGAACGTGGAAGAACGTTTTGTTCTTCTTTATCGGCCCGCCGAAGCGCCCCCCGAACTGGTTGCGGTTCAGGAAATTACGCGGATCGCCGCGCTGATTATTGAACCAGGTGTTGGCGGTAAGCACCGTGTTCCGCAGTTCATGAAACGCGCTGCCATGGAAGGCGTTGGTACCGGAGCGCGAAATCAACTGCACCTGGCCGGAGCCGCGACCGTACTCGGCGTCGGCCGGTGAAACAACGATGCGGAACTCCGCAATGCGATCTGTATTAATGAGGTTCGCGTTCTGCGTGGCCTGCAACGAGTTCAGGTAGTTGTCCTGAATGTTGATGCCGTCCATCGTGATGTTGAGGGCACCGGCGCGGGCACCGGCGAAGTTCTGGTTGTTGTCGCCGCCAACGCCAGCCTGCGTCGAAATCAGGTCATATACGTTGCGGCCGACCAGCGGCAGTTCGAGTATCTTGCGGCCGGAAACTACATTGCCTACGGAACTGCTTTGATAATTGATGTCGTTGCCAACCGTCGCCTCGACTTCGACAACGTCAACCGTGCTGCCGATCTTCAGCGAGATGCCGAGGTTCTGCCTGGCGCCAACCTGCAGCTCAACTCTGTCGAAGAGCGCCTTCTGAAATCCCGCGTGTTCGCAACTGACGCTGTACTCGCCAGGCTGGACCGCTGGGAACAGATACAGGCCGGAATCATTCGTGCGCGACACCGCAGTGACGCCTGTGGCGTTGTTCCTGACGATGACAATCGCGCCGGCGACTGGCGCTCCGCTGGGGTCCGTGACAGAGCCCGATAACGACGCATCCGTACTTTGCCCCAACGCACCGATTGTAAGAAGCAAGGCGGCTAACGCCAGACCTGCAAGCGATCTGCAAGTGGCGATCAGGCGGGAAAACGATCTACTCTGTCGACCAATTCGACGCCCAGCGATTTGGTGAAGGTTCTGCATCGAACACCCCTTTCAGCATGGTGAGCCAACGTAGGCTCACATGTTGCAGGAGTATATTATGATCCGCGTTCCGTTTGTCAAGCTACATAGTGAGACCGTAAGAGTGAGTGGAACCAGCACGCAAGCTTTACACGTACTTCGTCCGCGAAGACCTACCGAAAGATCACAAAGAGAATGTCGCTGCCGTCCTGCGCGCCAACAAATATCAAATCGCGCCGTTCCTCGAAACGGTGCTCCTCTCGCGCGATTTCTAGCGTCCCGCCAGTGTCGCGACGCGGATCAAGAGTCCGCCATAACTCGCAAGGAGATACCTCGCGATGAGCCGCGATTGCGAAAGCAAAAGCACTACCTATCATCGCAACGCACTACTGGCCGGGAAAATATCCATCCTTCAGGCGGAGGCCAAGGGCCCCTGTATCCTTGCTCGGCAGAGCACAGGCCCGAAGGCCTGTGCTACCAAGAAGTGTCGTTGGCGCCAACGAAGCGGGATGGATTTGTTATCGCAGGATCCCCGGTAGCTGCGCGGGTTCTTTCTCACGGACC
>JAYVTO010000241.1:0-3793 GCA_043788745.1 Acidobacteriaceae bacterium | reverse complement strand
TTACGGTCGCGCCTCGGTGTGCATCGTTGCGGGTGTGGGCGATACGAAGTGTAGAAACACGATGGTAGGCGCGGTACGCTGTCGCCGGAGTCGTACTTCGTGCTCGGCGCTGGTTGCGCGACCTTAGCGGCATGGTGTACAAAGGCGGAGACACCGAGGTGCACCATGAAGCTTATTCTTGTCTTACTTTTGGCCATTGTGCCGGTTTTTTCTCAGAGTTCGCCTACGGCGTTCGCGGGATTCGACGAATTTGCCAACGCTACGTTGAAGGCGTTTGACGCACCCGGCATGGCGATTGCCGTGATCAAGGACGGCAAAGTAATTCTGTCGAAGGGCTATGGTCTGCGCGACGTCAAGAATAATTTGCCTGTCACGCCGAAGACGATGTTCGCGATCGGGTCTTCGAGCAAGTCGTTCACGGTGGTTTCGCTGGGGACGCTGGTCGACGAAGGCAAGCTCGATTGGGACAAGCCGGTCCGGACGTACCTGCCGGATTTTCAGTTGTACGACAAGTTCGCGTCCGAGCAGATGACGCCGCGCGACCTTGTCACACATCGCAGCGGACTGCCGCGGCACGACGCGCTGTGGTACGCCTCCGGCTTATCGCGCAAGGAAATCTACGACCGCATGCGCTACCTCGAACCGAGCAAAGAGTTCCGGACGGCCTGGCAATACCAGAACCTGATGTTCATGACGGCGGGATACCTGGCGAGCAAAGTTGCCGATGTCCCGTGGGAAGATCACGTGCGCCAGAAGGTCTTTGTGCCGCTCGATATGAGGACATCAAACTTCTCCGTCAGCGACCTGCAAAAATCCGCCGAGGCGGCGAAGCCGTATATGAAGATCAAGGATACGGTGCGGGAAGTTCCGTACCGGAACATCGATCAGATTGGGCCGGCGGGATCGATCAACTCCACCGTCGAAGAAATGATCCACTACGTTCAATTCCATCTCGACAAAGGCAAGTACAACGGCAAACAGGTGCTCTCCGAGGCCATCGTCAAGCAGATGCAGACCCAGCAAATAGTGATGCCGGGAGAGCCGGAAGACAAAGAACTGGGCGCGATGACGTACGGCATGGGTTTCTTTGTTACCACCTATCAGGGACGCAAACTGGTCGATCACGGGGGGAATATCGACGGCTTCAGCGCGCTGGTATCCTTCATGCCCAAGGAGAACATGGGCATGGTGATTCTGACGAACGCAAATGGCAGTCCGGTGCCGACAGTCGTGGCGAGAAACGTGTACGACCGGTTGCTCGGCCTGGAACAAGTGGAGTGGACCAAACGGCTGAAGGACGCGCAAGCGAAGGCGAAAGCCATGGCCGACGAGTCCGCCGTGAAGAAGTTGATTACCGCGCGCCCCAATACAAAGCCGTCGCACGAGATGGCGGAGTACGCGGGCGAGTATGAGCATCCGGCCTACGGCCTCGTCAAGGTAGCGGTGTCTGACGGCGCAACCTCGCAGGGAAAGAATGGCCTCAACCTGTCGATGAACGGCAGCACCGGTCTGCTAAAGCATTTTCACTACGACGTGTTTGAAATCGGCGAAGTGGAACGCAACCCGCTCAGTAAGTCGAAGGTGCAGTTCCAGACGAGCCTGCAAGGTGATATTAGCAGCCTGACGATACCGATCGAAGCGAGCGTCAAAGAGATTGTCTTCACGCGCCGGGCCGATTCGTCGATGCGCCAGGAAGCGTTTCTGGAGGCGCTGACAGGGTCGTATGTGCTGGGTCCGCAAGAGGTGATCGTCGCGATGAAGGGCCGCGGCCGCCTGGGATTGGAGATCAGCGGGCAGCCTCCGATGGAGTTGGAGCCAGTCCATGCGATGCGGTTCTACATCAAGGGCATGACGGGGTTTAGCGTGGAGTTCAAGAAGGACGGCGCGAAGGCCAGTGAGATGATTTTCAATCAGCCGAACGGTACGTTCACGGCGAAGCGGAAGGAGTAGAGGCGACGGGCGAGTCCGCTCGCTAGACTTGCACTGAGCCGCGCCGCAAATAAGCGGACAACATACTGCGCAGATGTGAGCCGCAAGCACGCTAGTGGTGTGCCCGGCGAAACCATCCCCGGGCTGAAGCCTGGGGTTATAGCTCCGCCGGTTGCTGCGCGGAGCGTTTCGATCCTGAATCACGCGGTCTAGTACCAGGTCCGACCTAGCAAGCGCAGAATGCTCCCAAGCGGCCTTCTGTGGTCTCGTTACGCCAGGCCACCGAGGCGACCGGCGTTGTACAAGCGTTCATCCATGCGGCTGAGAGCGCGCTGCATTTTCGGCGCGAGGATAGCGGTGTGCGGGATGTCGCAGAGGAATTCGGGGATGTACCAGACATCCTCTTCGGAGGTGACCCAGCCGCGGCGGTCGAAGCGTTTCAGGTCGACCGGGCGCGACCAGGTGCGGAGTGTTTTTTCGCCTTTCGGATTGTAGTAATGCTCGAAATAGGACAGCGCCAATTCGCGAATCGTGCGGTAGACGGGCTCGCGAGAGCGCAGTCCGGAGTAGTCGGACTTAGCTACGGCACCCCAGCCTTGGTTCAGTTTGTACACGGCGAGGACGTGGTCGCTGTCGCGGACCGCTTCGAAGTCGACGAGCAGAGCGGGGAAGCCGAGATTGCGCAGCGCAACGGCGGCCAGCAAGGCGCCTTCCATGCAGTGGGCGACGCCTTCGCGCAGGACCATGCGCGGGGAGTAGCAGGTGACGCCCTTGGGTTCGAGGTTATAGCCAAGGCTGTCGAGGAACTTCTGGATCTTGGCCGGCGTGGTGAGTCTGCCAAGTACCTTCCGTTCCGCTTTGGACAGTTGTTCGGGCGGGGTCATCTCGAGAGGACTTTGCGTCGGTGCTTCCATTTTCAAGCTATATCCGCTATCTGACGACAGTTTTGGCAACCGCTTGATTGTCGAGTTCGTCAGAAACGCGCACGGCGATGGTTAGTTCGCCAGGCGGCCGATCCATCGAGACGACGTAGTCATGCTGCAGCGAATCGGTTAGTTTTGTCGTCGGCTCCGCGACACGCCACTCGCCGCCGTTGATCGAGTATTCGGCTTTGCCGATGACGCTGAGCGAGTCCTTCGCCTTCCAGCCAATCTCGAGCCGATTGCCGGATGTTGCTGCGCGCAACTCGGTGATCTCGGGCGGTGTATTGTCGACGAAGAAGGAATCGCTTTCCATCTGCGACGTCAATGCCTGATCCGGGGGATTGCTCGGTTCGTCGGAAGCAGTGACGCGCACAAAGTATTCGCCGTCGGGGAAAACGTTGGTATCCCAGCTGTAGTGGCGCTCGCGGATTTTGTCTTTGAGAAGCTTCCACTGCGTCTCGCTCGCTCCGCGGAACTCGACGCGGAACTGGAGTGTGTCGCCGTTCTCGTCGTTGACGAGCCAACGCGCTCCGGCGTGACCCTTGGCGTACGTCATCTGGGGGGAGACTCCGGGGTCGGCCGAGACGGAGTTCGACGACACTGTCTTCTTGCCGAGCGGCTGCAGCGTCAGCGCGCTGTTGGTAAGGATGATGTTCGACGGCCCGGGGAACTTGTAATTGAGCGGCGTGGTCTCGACGATCTCGATCACCGGCGGGACGTTCTTGCCTTGATAGGCGACCTCGACGAGGCTGACTTCGGCAGGCCCGGTGAGCGTGACGCGATACTGCAGGAAGCGGGCCGCGGGGGACGCGATGCGGCCCGTCTTGCTATTCAGGGCAACGGCTGCCCAGGGGCTCCAGTTCTTTTGCGCGCGGCTCAGGTTGCCGCTGCGCGTTTCGAGCTTCACCTGGCTTGCGGTGTCTTTTCCGTCCACGCGGACG
>JAYVTO010000240.1:0-6921 GCA_043788745.1 Acidobacteriaceae bacterium | reverse complement strand
GTGGCACTCTTCTTCGGACTCTGCGCCGCCGTCTTCGGAGCGCACTTGCTACCCGGCGCTTCGGGGCTGAAGTTGACGCGCGAAGGGTTCCGATTCTGCTCGCTGTTCCGTGTCGGTCGCTTCATCCGCTGGGATGAGGTGAGCGGCTTTTCGGTTACGCGTGTATCGGCTAACAAGCTGGTGGCGTTCACGACCGGGCAGGGCCGTGCATCCAAGCTCGCGGCCATCAATCAGGCTCTTACGGGGGAGACCGACGCTCTGCCTGCAAGCTATGGGCGGAGCGCGGAGCAAATGGCCGCGCTCATGAACGAATGGCGAGACCGCGCGGTCGCGCGCTAGCCTTTCCTGTTGCGTTCGCCCGCGTGGTCGATGTAGATCGGATTCTCCGGTGGCTTGCCTTCGCACCAGTAGTGATCGAAATTCGTGATGCCGGCGAGCTCCGTCAGCACTTCTTCGTCGAGCACTTGACGGCTGGTGTAAGCTGGCGGCGTCTGCGCGAGGATTGCGCAGGTGGCATCGCAGAGGATCTCGGGCGTCCGCCATTGGCTGCGCTCGGCGAGGCCCCAGTTGATCGAAGCCTGACTTTCGATAATGGTACGCGGCCACAGGGCATTGCCCGCGATGCCGTCGGCGGCGTACTCGGCGCCGATGCCGATCGCGAGACGCGCCATGCCCATCTTCGTCACCATGTAGGCGACGCGCTCCGGGTTCGGCGTCGTCGAAATGGCGGGGCACATGTTTATCACGTGGCCCCACTTGTTCCTGATCATGTGCGGCAGCGCGTAGTACGACGCGATGAACGAAGCGCGGACGTTGATCTGCATCATCAGGTCGAAGCGCTTCACCGGCGTGTCGGTGACCTTCTGCCACCAAAGCGCTCCGGCGTTGTTGATGAGAATGTCGAGGCGGCCGAACTCGGCGATGGCCTTCTCGACCGCATTGCGGATGGCATCCTCGTCGCGCACATCGCACTGCACCGGAATCGCGCGAGCCCCGAGCTTCTCGATCTCGGCAGCGGTTTCGTAGATGCTGCCGGGCAGCTTGTCGGTCGATTGCTCACTCTTCGCGGCGACGACGATGGAGGCGCCCTCTCGCGCGAGGCGTAACGCGAGCGCTTTGCCGATGCCGCGGCTGGCGCCAGTGATCAACGCGACGCGCCCGGAAAGGTCTGGATGGAGAACCTTGGAGTTTATGGCGCGATGATATCAGTCTGCTGGTAGTCGGGGTGCGGCGGTGTCAGCCGGGCGTTCCTGGGCCGCGAACACTGCCGAAGCGCGCACCACGCGCTGCTCGCCGACGCTCAGGTAGGCGTTGGCGAAGGCCATGCGCGAGCCGCGCTTCTGAATGTCGACGCGCGCTTCCAGCCAATCGCCGATGCGTGCGGCGCCGGCAAAGTCGAGATCCATGTGGACGGTGACGTAGGTGCCCGGCGGATCGGTGGAGTAGGCGAGCGCGTAGCCGAGCGAGATGTCGGCGAAGGTGGTGAGGAGGCCGCCATGGGCGAGGCCGCGGGCATTAGCGTGCTTTTCGGCGATGCGGAGCCCGAAGATCAATTGCGCGCCTTTGTGCTTGTAGAAGAGAGGCCCGCAGAGGTCGAGGAACGGGCTGGTCCGGAAGATCGGCTCGAAGCCCTGTGGAACCGTCGAATCCAAGGTCATGGAGTCGAATGTAGCAGGCGTCGTTGCGACTGTGTAGTTAGTGTTGATCCACGCTATACAAGAGACGTTGTCATTGTTCCCGAAGTGGAGGCGGCTCACTCATCCCGTCCCCCCGCGGCCGTTCGGGGCGCTCTCTAACCGCCCTCCATCCACCAGCGCACGCCCCAGCCGGTGTCGTGCGTCTCAAATTCCACGCAGTCTCATGTCCCCTCCCTTACGGAACCTTGAAAAAATTGACCCCTGCTCCTCTCGAAGAACCGCGAACGTGAGTGAGCGGCCCCCGACAACAACCTCGCCCCTAAAGCTCAAGGCCCCGCTCGCTGCGGTCGCGGTTCTTCGTGGGGCCCCGCTCGCTGACGCTCGCGGTTCTTCGTGGGCGCCCGCTCGCTGCGGTCGGGGACAGCGCCGACATGCGATGGGATCATACATAGGACATACACTAGCGCCGTGACCGGCAAGAAACATCCCCGGGCTTCAGCCCGGGGCTAATAGCCCCGCCGGTGACGGCGGGGATCGTTTCGATTCGAAACACGCGGTCAGAGATCGAGAGTACGTTGGGCGCAATGCGTGAATTCCGCGTTACACTTTGTCTCATGCGACGAATGCAACCCTTGCGCGTGCTCTTGGCGGCACTCTTCAGCCTGCTCTGCTGCTCCACTCTGCTGCTGAGCCAAGCGCCCAAGAAGCGTAAGCTCGACATCGACGACCAACATCGCTTCGTCAGCGTCGGCGATCCGCATTGCTCGCCCGACGCCAAGTGGATCGCCTACACCGTGGGGACCACCGACGCCAAGGAAGAGAAGCGCGACACCGATATCTGGATGGTCGCCGCCGACGGGTCGAAGAAGCTCCGCATGACGTCGAGCTTGGAATCGGAAAGCTCGCCCCGCTGGAGCCCCGATGGTAAATATCTTTCCTTCACCTCGTCACGCCCCGGCAAAGCCAAAGGTTCGCAGGTGTGGGCGATGGATCGTGAAGGCGGCGAGGCGACGCAGCTTACCGAAATCACGAAACTCCGCATCTCCGGCTACGAGTGGTCGCCCGATGCGAAGCGCCTGGCGCTGCTGATGCGCGAGCCTGACGAGCCCGAACCGGATGCCGCAAAAGACGATGACCGGCAGCGTCCGCGTCCCGCCGCGCCCGACGCCAATCCCGCCGCCAAGCCCAAGCCCATCGTCATTGATCGCTATCACTTCAAGCAGGACATCCAAGGCTATCTGACGTCGACCAAGAAGACGCGCATCTACCTCTTCGACATCGCCACCAAGAAGCCCGAACTTCTGACGACGACGGAGTTCGACGAAAGCGGCGTGTCCTGGTCGCCTGACGGCTCGAAGATCGCCTTCCTCTCGAATCATGAGCCCGATTGGGACCGCAATCCCAACAGCGACGTCTGGGTTGTGGACGCGAAGCCGGGCTCGACGCCCAAGAAGATCTCGACGCACAACGGGCAGGATTCCGGGCGCGTCGCCTGGTCGCCCGACAGCAAGTGGGTCGCTTGGCTGCAAGGCCTCGAACCGAAGCTGGGCGCCTACAACATGAACCGCCTGGTCATCGCGCCCGCCGATGGCAGCGCGAAGCCAACGATGCTCACTGCGTCGCTTGACAACACCGTCTCGAACCCCAGTTTTACCGCCGACGGCAGCGCCCTCACGTTCCTCGTCACTGACGATCGCACGGTCTACCCTGCGCGCGTTTCCGTGCGCGGCGGCGCGGTCGAGAAACTGGCCACCGGGCAGAAAGTCTACAACTCGTACGACGCGACGGTGAAGGGCTGCACCGCGGCCATCATTTCCGACCCCCATTCGCAAGGCGAGATCTTTGCCATCACTGATGGTGGGCCGAAGAAGGTAACCGATCACCACGAAGCGACATTCTCGCCGTTGGAACTCGGCCAAGTGGAAGGCGTCGAGTTCAAGAGCAAAGACGGCGTCACCGACGTGCACGCCGTTCTCACCAAGCCCGTAGGCTACGAAGCCGGCAAGAAATACCCGATGCTGCTGTTGATTCACGGCGGTCCCAACGGGCAGGACGCCTACTCGTTCAGCTTCCAGAATCAGTTCTTCGCCGCGAACGGCTACGCCGTACTCAACGTCAACTATCGCGGCAGCAACGGACGCGGGACCAAGTTCCAGACTGCCATTTTTGGCGATTGGGGCCATCACGAGGTCGAAGATCTGCTCGGCGGCGTCGACCATCTGGTGAAGATCGGCATTGCGGACCCGGACAAGCTCGGCATCGGCGGCTGGAGCTACGGCGGCATTCTCACCGACTACACTACGGCTTCCGACACACGCTTCAAAGCGGCTGTCTCGGGCGCCGGCAGCGCGCTGCAACTGACAATGTACGGCACCGACCAATACACCTATCAATACGACAACGAGATCGGCCAGCCTTGGAAAGATCCGGTGAAATGGATCAAGATTTCGTATCCGTTCTTCCACGCCGATCGCATCGTGACGCCGACGCTCTACATGGGCGGCCAGAGCGACTTCAACGTGCCGATCGCGGGCGGCGAGCAGATGTATCAGGCGCTGAAGAGCATCGGCAAGGTGCCGACGCAACTGGTGATCTACCCGGCGGAGTTCCACGGTATCCAGCGAGCAAGCTTCCAGAAAGATCGGCTGGAGCGGTGGCTGGCGTGGTTCGACAAGCACATTCGGGGCATCGAGAAGCCGGAGAAGAAAGAGGCTCCGGTGACTGGGGCTACCGGCTCGGGAACGGCGGCAAAATAGGTTGTAAGGATCTTCTGGCAGAACGAAGCCATCTCGAAGGTAAGTCGTTTATTAACAATGTCATGTAGGCGGTTTGGCTTCGTTTCGCCCGGTCGGCGCAACCAGGCGGGCTGCTCTCAAAAAGCAAACGGGCGGACCTTTGTGGGTCCGCCCGTTTGGGGATTGAACTGTGTTGCTTCTATTCCGGATCGGTACGGCGCTTTTTGCGGTTCCGCTTCCGTGCGAGGGCTTCCTTGGTGCGACGCTTCTCGCCGGGCTTCAGGTAAAAGGAATGACGCTTAATTTCCTTAATGATGTCTTCCTGTTGGACCTTCCGCTTGAACCGGCGAAGCGCGCTTTCCAGGGTTTCTCCGTCCTGGATATGGACTTCTGCCAAAAAATATCACCCCGCTTTCAACGATTCCAATTGTAGCAGAACGAAGGCGGCGCGAGCTACGCCTCGAGGCGCCAGGCGTTGAACTTGCTGATGCACTTGAAGTTGGTCCGCACGGACGCGATCTTTTCGCCGCGCTGTTCAATGCGGTCCGCATCGATGTTGCCGAGCTTGCCCGCCATTTGCAGGTACGGTACCCTGTCGGGATTCAGGCCCATGATGCGGCAGCAGGTGGCGTCGACGGCAACGAGATCCGCTCCCATGACGAGGACGCCAGCCTGTTTTGGCGTCCCCTGGATCGGCCCGTCGCCTTCCATGCCGACGATGCCGTCGACGATCGCGAAGCTGCGCCGCCCGAAAATGCGGTTCAGCCCCACAATCGACTTGTTGATCCCGATGTGATGCAGGTGGTTTTTGGGCCAGCCGTAGACGGACCCGGGAACCACGCCGAAGAAGTTCTTCATCGAGAGGGTCGCGCCTGCCCAGTGATGAGCCTTCATCTTAGCGAGCGAGACAATGAGATCGGCGCGCAGCGCCGTGTTGGGCAGATAGATTTCGCCGAGTTCCGGATTCCCCTGGACGGCCGTCACGTCGTCCCGGTTCAGGTCCGTGAAGATCTCGTCGAACTTCGCAATCTCGCTCCGATACCTCGTCAGTTCCGCCAGATCGAAGGTGTCGCGCCGGTGCCCGGGCCCTTCGCCAATGCGCACTTCCTGCGCGCCTAACTGACGGAAGACTTCGTGCGCCGCCGCCACCACGGCCACGTCCGTATTGATGCACGTGTTGCGGTCGAACTCGACCATGTTCGGCTTGAGAAGTACCTTCTTGCCGCGCACCTCGAGCCCGCACGCCTTGATGCCCTCGAGCATCCGGTGCGCCAGCTCGTCCGAGTACCGAACTGCTTTTACGATGGCGACCGACGAGGTTGATTCCGGCGTCCGCTCCGATTTCTCGAGGCGTAATCCGGCCCAGCCCGCGAGCGCGCCAGCGCCCAAAATCGGCAGCAGGGAGCGGCGGCTGATCAGGCCGTCATCTCCGGTTTCGCTCGCCGCCCCGATCAATGGATCCGGCTGCTTCGTGTCGTCGCTGAGAGTCTGATGGCTCATTTCCCGCCTCCCGTCCGCAGCACGCCCAACGACCTGTCGGACGTGCCGATGGCCTCGAATGCCGCCACCAATACATCGCCAGTGCTCGTCAACTCCGGGTGCCACCGAGGAATCTCGGGCACTGCGCGCCCATGCAGCCGGAGTGCAATGGTCAGCCAGGCCGACGCCATCCGCCCTTGCCGTTCCTCGAGCAGCTTTTCGGCAAACGCGACCGACGAAGCGACTTCCTTTTGCTGCAGGCCGGCTTGCTGTAGGCCGACCAGAGCGAGCGCCGTGGTCTCCGGGTACGACGGCAGATCGACGTCGAGTACCCTGGTATTGCCGAAGTTCCAACCACCGTCCGAACAACGCTGGTCGAGAATGGCCGCCTCGCCCTGCGTGATCCGGTCCTGGATCTCGGGTAGATTCAAGCGCTTGCGAGCCTGTTTAAGAGCGACCAGCGAGTGCGCTGTCGGCTCGATCCAAAAGCTGTTGCCGGGCTTCCACGGCCAAGCCTTATGGTCCGGATTTCGGCCATTCGAAAAGATTCTGTCGCGCACTCCCCATAAAAGCGCGGCGTCGGCATCCGCCGTCTTCAGCAGCCAGTGCAGTCCACGCTTGTACGGCTCTCCGAACTCCCCGCGGGCATGGCAGATAGTAACGCAGAGTGCTGTCGCCCAGGAGTTTACCCGCACTTCCGGGCCGGGACGCCAACTGCCGTCCGGGTTCTGCCAGATAAGGATCCGTTCCCAGGCCCGAGTCGCCTCCGGACGCCCGTGCAACGCAATAGCGGCCCAGGCGGTCGGTTCAATCCAGGATTGCTTGCCGGGAAAGTAACCCCAACCGCCGTCCGGATTCTGGGTTTTCCAGAGGAAATCCAAGCGTTTGGCGAGAAATGAGGCGGCGTCCGGAGGCCGAGGTGCCATGAAGGGATAATCGGCGTTCCGAGCCCAACACTTTAGCTGCTCTCGGGCACGGGCGCTTACTTCGCTCGGCCTTCGGCCTCGCTTCGTGCGTCCGGCACGGACAGGCTGCCTCGAAGCTTCGCGGTTGATCCGTGCACGGCGTGA
>JAYVTO010000239.1:0-11684 GCA_043788745.1 Acidobacteriaceae bacterium | reverse complement strand
AGGTCAGCCGTGACCTTGCTAAACGGGATCGCTTTTTCCTTGGCGCGAGCCTCGGCTACCTAGACCGGCCTGAATGTCTTCCCATTCTGGGTCAAACGTAGGCTAGACGCAAAAAGGCCGTGGCACAGTCGCCACGGCCAATTCCACTCGGGAACAGGGAAAACTTACTTCTTCGCGGCCAGAGCCTTCTCGATCGCCTTTACGACGCCGCCCGAATCCGGCTTCGTCATCGGCATGAAGCGGTCCACAATCTTGCCGTCGCGATCCACCAGGAACTTCGCGAAGTTCCAACCGACCGAACCGCCATGCTCCGGATTGGTGCTCTTATCCGTCAGAAACTTGTACAGCGGAGCCTGATCGTCGCCCTTTACGGAGACCTTCGAGAACATCGGAAACTTCACGTCGTAGGTACGCGCGCAGAAGGTCTTGATCTCTTCCTCGGTGCCAGGCTCCTGGCTCATGAAGTTGTTCGCCGGGAAACCCAAGACCACAAAGCCCTGATCCTTGTACTTCTCGTAGATCGCTTCCAGCTCTTTGTACTGCGGCGTGAAACCGCACTTGCTGGCCACGTTGACGATCATCACGACCTTGCCCTTGTAGTCCGACAGCGGCTGGGGCTTGCCGTCAATGGTCTTGACCGTGAAGTCGTAGATGGAAGGTGCTGAAAATGCGGTAGTTGCCATGGCTAGAATGAGGATTGCAGTTGAAACAAGGGTTTTCATCTAACACGATAGATGCACGCGGAAGCCTTTTCGATTCGCCGAAATCGGGCGCCACTACCGAAAAATTGTTGATCCAGGAGACCATTCGTCTCTAGAACGGCGCAATCTCGGAGGCGAAGATGCCGCTGACTCAAGCGCTGCTGACATTTGATCCCCATCATATCTCGCTGCTGTTCCAAGGAAAAGCCGCAGGTTTTCCGCAGGTTTCCGTGCTACTTGCAAGGCATCGACAACCGGCCAGGAAACCCTCCGTCCAACGTTGCCAAAATTCCGCCCCTCACGCGATGAGGACGCTGCTGGGCATCGGAATGCCCTCAGCCCGGCGCGACCACGTGCGGCCATAATTCGCCGACACGTAGAGATTACCCGCCAAATCGGCGACCGCGACTGCCGCGCCACGCGCAGCGATGCAACCGGTGTCGGCCTTGCCGTCGAGCCACGCGGGCAGTCCGCCCGCGACCCGCACCATCGGACCGCGTTCGTCCGCGCCCCGCCGATAGATCGCGCCCTGCGGAGCGAACGGGTCAACCGATGCCGACACCAGAACATCATCGCCTCCACCGTTGACAACGAACAGCCCGGCTTCCCAGGTAGCCACAAGCACCGGAGAAGTCATGTTCTCAGCGGGAGGCGCAACGAGGGAGGCTATAAAACCGCCCTTTGGGGCGGGGATGCTCAGGCGATGTTCATTGCGAAGTGCACCAAATCCGAGCCGCGACCAGAGCGGCCCGAAGGGCCGCGTCGGGAGCGGATTCACCAGCCGTCGGCTCGCCCTCATGTTACCAAGATTCAACAACTTACGAGGTAGTTTCTGAAGAGTGAGCGGATCTCACCAATACCGACAGCGCCCGATAAACCTCCTCGCCCTGTCAGGGAGCGGACACGATACTGCGCAGAAGTTGAGCCGCAGCACAGTGGTGACCTGTCCCGCGCGAAATCTTAGTACGACTTGAGAATCATCAGCTCTTTGTGCCGCCGCAAGGCCGACACAATGCGGCGAGCGTTCGGCACGGCTGCGGCCTGACGGTCCGGCCTCAATGCCGGTCTCAGTTGTTAGGGACGGCGGGGGCCCTTTGAGGGAGGGCGTCCGCCTCCGCGTGCAGGCGGTCGTGTGCCTCCGCCTCCGCGTGCAGGCGGTCGTGTGCCTCCGCCTCCACTGGGACGGTATGGACGCGTGTCTTTACCGCCGGGACGCGGTGATCGAGAGGGCGGTCCGTCATCTCTTCTCGGAGGCGCTCCGTCGCGCCGCGGCGGGCGACCGGAAGGTGGGCCGTCTCTTCTCGGAGGTGCTCCCGAAGGGCGCGGACGGTAGGGACGGTCGCTGCCTGCGTCTCCGCCTCGTTGCGGTGGACGCGGTGGGCGATCACCATCATCGCGTCGGGGTGGTCCGGTGGGACGGGGTCCGCGGAATGGGGCTCCAGCGTCTCTCCTTGGCGGCGCTCCCGCAGAAGGCGCTCCCGCGGGACGGGGGCGATAAGGACGGTCTCCGCCAAATTCACCGCCTCGTTGCGGAGGACGTGGCGGGCGATCGCGATCGCCGGTGCGCGGCGGTCCGCTGGGGCGCGGGGGACGAGACGAAGGTCCGTCGTCTTGCATCGGACGGGGCCGGGATTCTCGTATGGGACGCGAACGGCGATCCGCGTCGTCTGACTGCGGAGGACCGCTTTCCGCACGCGGAGGCCGTGAAGGAGCGAAGCCAGACGGACGAACGGGCCGGTAGGGGCGATCTCCGCCCGCTGAGGGCGGCGCGCTAGGGGGCCGCGACGGGGGGAATCCAGAGGGGCGAACGGGCCGGAACGGACGCTCTCCGGAATCATCCGGGCGAGGGCGTGGCGGCCGGCTGCCGCGATCGTCGGGACGGGGCGAACGCGCCCGTGGAGGTCCATCGCCGCGCGGGGCGCGAGCTTCGAAACCGGCCTCGGCGCGCTCGGGGCGGTGTGTATTCGTGACAATCTCCGCGGCTTCGAGCGCGGAGCGCAGGATTTCGTCAACGACCATGACGACAGAGCGCATGGCGACGATATCATGCACACGGACAAGATGGGCACCATTCAGAATGGCTGCGGTGACGGCGGCTGCGGTAGCGAATTCGGTTTCTTCGGGTGTCTCGCGGGCAACGAAGTGCTTGCGCGAGGGGCCCGCGAGGATCGGCAGATCGAGCGCGGCAAGCTGTCCGATGTGAGCGAGGATTTCGGCGTTCTGCTCTTTGCGCTTGCCAAAGCCTAAGCCTGGATCGATGCAGATCGACAGTTTGTCGATGCCGGCGATCTTAGCGCGATGGACCGCCGCGCCAAGGTCATTCAAAATTGTGCCGATCACATTCTTCATCGGTGGAAGCTTGGCCCACGTTTCGGGCGTTCCGCGCATGTGATTGAGGATCATTGCCCCGCCGCCGTTAGCGACCGTCTTGGCAATCAGTGCATCGAATGTGAGCGCGCTCGGGTCGTTTATGATCTGTACGCCGAGCGAGAGTGCCTTTGCGGCAACTCCGGATTTGTAGGTATCGACGGAGATGGGGATTTGCAGGTGCCCTTGCAGGCGCTTGAGCACGGGAACCAGGCGGCGAAGCTCTTCGGCTTCGGAGATGCGCTCGGAGCCCGGCCGCGTGGACTCGGCACCGATATCGATGATATCAGCTCCTTGCTCTTCCATTTCGATGGCGCGAGCGAAGGCGCGGTCGGGGTCTTCGTACTTGCCGCCGTCGGAAAAAGAGTCCGGCGTGACGTTGAGGACGCCCATGATGAGCGTGCGGTCGCCCAGGGTGATGGTACGATCGGCGAGTTTCCAGACGAGTCGCTTACGCGGCATGAGTATCTCCAGGGTAGCTTATGCACCAAGCGGATGAACGTGAGATTGGCGGCATCCGGGACTCTAAACCGCTGTCCAAGCGCGCTTTACCGGCCTGGAACCGTCATTGGCCGATCCGGTGCCGACCATTTCGCGGGATCTTGATACTATCGCATTGGGAGATAAGGTCAGCATGGGACCCGAAGAGTTCGATCGAAAAGCCTACCGCCGGGAGCACCGCTACGCGATGGATGGCAGCGTATTTGCGAGGGGTCGCCGAAGCAAGGGCAGTAGCGTCTTCATGGGTGCGTTCCTTACGCTAATCGGCGTCGCGCTCTTGCTGGATAATCTCGGCTTTCTTGAGTTCCGTGACATCTGGAACTACTGGCCGGTGTTGTTGATCGCGCTGGGCGTTAGTCGTCTGCTTGCTTCGCGGAGGCCCGCCAGCATGATTTGGGGCGGCTTGATCTCCACTGCGGGCGTGCTGCTGCTGCTCCGGAATCTCAATATACTGCACTTCCATATCGATGGGCGTTTGGTTGGTCCGCTTGTGTTGATCGGGTTCGGATTGATGATGCTCGTGCGGGCGCTCGAGCGTTCGCAGGACAAGAGCGCCGACCGATCCGGCGAGGTGGTCTCGGACAAGACGGTCAGCGAATTTGCTGTTTTCACGGGCTGTAAGCGCAGGGTTCGATCCGGGAGTTTCTTAGGCGGCGATTTGTTTGCGATGTTCGGCGGAATCGATATGGACATGCGCGAAACCGTGATGGGTGCTCCGCAGGCGAATCTCGATGTGCAGGCGATGTTCGGCGGCGTGGATCTGCGCATCCCGGAAACGTGGATCGTGGATATGCGCGGCATTGGTATGTTCGGCGGCTGGGATGACAAGACCGTTCCGCCGCGTATCGAGGAAGGCAAGCCCGCGCCGCGCTTGATCGTCACCGGGAACGCCATCTTCGGCGGCGTAGTCATCCGCAACTAGAGGGGGCGCGCGCCACATGCACCCGCTTCTAGAACAGCGCGCCCGGCTGGCATGGTACTTGCTTGCTTGGGTCATGCCGCTTGTCCTCGTGGTCTTCCTGCTGGCGATGCTTGGGTCGCTCAGTTGGATGGAAGCCGTGGAGCTTTTAATTCCGCTGTGCGCATTCTACGCGTTCGTTTGCCTGACGCCCTGGTATCTGTGCCGTCCGCTGCCGCTCGGCAAATCGCAGCCGATCCGGCTGATGGGGCATCATGGTGGCGCTGCGGCCATCGCCGCGACGTTGTGGATCCTGCTCGCGCTGGCGTTCAGTTACACGGTTTCCGATCTCTCCCCGCTGCTACACGAACTGCCGTTTTATGCTCGGGTGCGGGCGCAATCGCCACTTCTGTTTGGAGTGGGCGTGCTGCTGTACGCGATCGCGGTGATCGCGCATTATGCGTGGATCGCGGTGGAGGACTCGCGGCAGGCTGCGTTGCTCGCGCGCGACGCCGAACTGCGGGCGTTGAAGGCGCAGATCAATCCGCATTTTTTGTTCAACAGCCTGAATTCGATTTCCGCGCTGACGACCGTGGATCCGCCGCGGGCGCGCGAAATGTGCCTCCGGCTGTCGGACTTTCTTCGCTCGACGCTGGGGTTGGGACAAAAAGAGTCCATTCTTTGGAGCGAAGAACTCGCGTTGGCGCGGACGTATCTCGAGGTGGAGCAGGTTCGATTCGGCAAACGGCTGCAAGTGGAGTACGACGTGACGCCGCAATGCGACCGCTGTTCGGTACCTCCGTTGGTTTTGCAGCCCCTGGTTGAGAACGCGGTGAAGCATGGCATCGCGACGATGGTGGATGGCGGCGTCATTCGCATTCAGGCTCGCGCGGGCAACGATCTGTTGCGGGTTGTGATTGAGAACGACTTTGATCCGGATGCGCCGGCGCCCCGGCACAGTGGGCTTGGCCTGCGGAATGTGCGCGATCGTGTTGAGGCTCGCTTCGGGAAGGAAGGGCGGTTCGCGTCGAGCTCCGAGAACAACCGCTTCCGCGTGGAGTTGCTGCTTCCGTCTAAGATTGTGGAAGCCTAGAAGGACAGCAATGCAACCGGGAACCCAGATTAGCCATTATCGCGTCCTTGCGCAGCTTGGCTCGGGAGGCATGGGCGCGGTTTGGCTCGCCGAAGACGTCCGGTTGCAGCGTAAGGTTGCGGTGAAGGTGTTGCTGGCCAAGGTTGCCGAGGATCCGGTCGCTCGCGAGCGGTTCGCGCGCGAAGCCCGGGCGGCGTCCGCGCTGAGCCATCCCAACATTGCGCACCTCTATGAGATCGGCGAAGAGAATGGCGTCGTGTTCCTTGTCATGGAATACGTCGAAGGCGAATCGCTGCAGCAGCGCGTGAAGGATCATCCGCTGCCGGTGTGCGATATTCTGACCTTCGGCACGCAGATGGCGGACGCGCTCGACGACGCGCATGGCAAGGGCATCATCCATCGCGACATCAAGCCGTCGAACATCATGATTACGCCGCGGGGGCATGCCAAGATTCTCGACTTTGGCCTCGCGAAGGTGCTGCCGCCGAAGCCGGAGAAGCGGCTGGACTCGAGCGCCGATACGCGGCTGCTGACCAGCGCGGGAACGATGCTGGGCACGGCGCAGTACATGAGTCCGGAGCAGGCGATGGGCCGCGAAGTCGACGCGCGCAGCGATCTGTTCAGCCTTGGCTGCTTGCTCTACTACATGGCGACAGGGCGCCTGGCGTTTCCGGGAGACACGGCGCAAGAGGTTTTGGCGAAGCTCTTGCAGTCCCAGCCGCAGGCAATTGCGCGGTTGAATTACGAGGTTCCGGAAGCGCTCGAGCGCGTGATTCGGAAGTGCCTGGAGAAGGATCGGGAGAATCGCTATCAGTCGGCGCGCGAGGTGATGATCGACTTGCGCCGGCTGGCCCGGGAAGCTGCTCCGGTGTCGTCGGGGCAGGCGCGTTCGACGGTGTCGGCGGTTCGGACCATTATTGTCGACGACGAGGATCTGGCGCGCGGGCTGCTGCGTGAATTCTTGCGGAGTTCCCCCGATGTGCAGGTGATTGCAGAGTGCGCCAACGGCTTCGAGGCCGTGAAGGTGATCGGCGAAACAAAGCCGGACCTTGTGTTTCTCGATGTGCAGATGCCGAAGCTGGATGGCTTCGAGGTGCTGGAACTGATTGGACCAGACGTCGCGGTGGTGTTCACGACGGCCTACGACCAATACGCGATGAAGGCGTTTGACGCGCATGCCGTCGATTATTTGCTGAAGCCGTTCAGTCAGGATCGGCTGGAGACCGCGTTGACTCGGGTGCGTTCGCGGTTGGCGCAAAAGGCGGCGGCGCCTGTTGCTACTTCGGTGGCTCCCGTGGCTGGGCCGGAGTTAGCCGTAGCGGCCCGGTCGCCGGAGAATCAGATCCAGCGGCTGGTCGTAAAGGATGGTTCGAAGGTCCACATCATTCCGCTCGAGAAGCTCGATTACGTGGAGGCGCAGGATGACTATATTGCGCTCCATAGCGAGAAGCGGAGTTTTCTGAAGCAACAGACGATTTCGAGTGTGGAAGCGATGCTGGATCCGCAGAAGTTTGTGCGCATTCATCGATCGCACATCGTGAATCTGGAGCGGATCGCGCGGATTGAACCCTACTCAAAGGATAGTCGCATAGTGGTGCTGAAGGACGGAACGCAGTTGCCGGTAAGCCGGTCAGGGCATGTGCGGCTGAAGGAGTTGCTGGGGTAGAGGAGGCATGGCGGGGGTCTTTTCCGGGCGTACTTTGCCATCCATGACGATGCTGGCGCCGGAAGGGTTGCTGCTCAGCTTGAGCACGCCGAGAAGCCGCTTCATGTCGAAGGACACGTTGGGTTCGCGCCCGGGGTGCGCGCCCGGGGTCTACGGTCTTTTGGATGTTCCGGTAACCTTACATTCGGGCAAGTAGCGCGTGTGATCCAGGTCCGGGCGTCAGGGTGCAGGGGTGGAGCAGGCAAGCTCTCCCGTGCGAACGGTCACGCCTCGGCGGGGGGATGCTAATAACTCTCCCGACAACCCCGCCCGCAAAGAACTGTGGAAAAATGCTCCTCGCGAAGAACCGCGAGCGTAAGCGAGCGGCCCCCACCACTCACCGCCGCCATAACCCCGCCCTTCAAGGCGGGAATGCCAACGCCCCGGCTGCTGAGCCTATTTTCCAAGCGAAATGCACCAAATCCGAGCCGCGACCAAAGCGGCCCGAAGGGCCGCGTCGGGAGCGGACTCTCTAATACCATTTACGAGGAAACGATGCGGCGCGGGATCCGCACCGCACTACGCTAGATGACTTCTTCGGTCCAGTTCTCGAGGATCTGCTTCACCTTGCCGGTGAACTGATCGCCGAGGGCCCCGTCGATCAACCGATGATCGAACGTCAGCGCGAGGTAGCACATCGATCGAATCGCGATGGCATCGTCCTTCGTGACAACAGTCTCCTTCACTACGGAACCCACGCCGAGGATCGCCACTTGCGGCTGGTTGATCACCGGTGTCGCGAAAACTGAACCGAAGCTGCCGAAGTTGGTGATCGAGAACGTGCCGCCCGAGACTTCGTCCGGCTTCAACTGGCGAGACCGCGCGCGCGCGGCAAGATCCGCAATCGAGCGTTGCAAGCCGACGACGTTCTTCTCATCGGCGTTGCGGATCACGGGCACGATCAGCCCGTTCTCCAGTGCGACGGCGATACCGATATGGATGTCATTGTGATAGATGATGTTCGTGCCATCGATCGACGCATTGACGATGGGGAACGCCTGCAGCGCCTGCGCGGCGGCGCGGGCGACGAAGGGCAGGAACGTCAGGCCGAAGCCCATGCGCGCCTGGAAATCGTCCTTCAGGCGAGCGCGCAACTTGGCGACGTTCGTCATATCGACCTTGTGTACCGTGGTGACGTGCGCCGAAGTGCGCTTGGACATCACCATGTGCTCGGCGATCTTCACGCGCATCGTCGACATCGCTTCGACGCGCGTCCGAGGCGCGGCGCCAGGGAATTGTGTGTGCTGCTGTGGAGCGGGCGCCGAAACCTGAATCGGCGCCTGCACGGTTGCCGGAACGCTTGCGGGCGCGGGCGGCGCGTACACCGGTTGGGCAACGGGAGCCGGCGGCGGGGGTGCCACGACCGGTGCGACTGCGACCGGTGCGACTGCGACCACAGACTGCTGCGCGATCGCGTTCTCAAGATCCTGCTTCGTAATGCGACCGCCGGCGCCAGTGCCGCGGACACGCGATAGGTCGATGTTGTTCTCGCGCGCCATCTTGCGCACGAGCGGAGAAAGCGGTCCGGCGTCTTCGGCGACGGCTTCTTCGACGGGCGCAGGCGCGGCAATGGGTGCCGCGGGCGCAGCGGCTGCCGGCGCGGGCACAGAGGGCGCCGCAACCGGAGCCGCCGCGGGGGCCTCGACAACTGCAGCGGGAGCCGGGGCAGCGGCCCCAGCAGCGTCGCCGATACGGCCAACGATCGTATTGATGCCAACCGTCTTGCCTTCCTCGACGAGGATCTCGGCCAGCACGCCGGCGGCGGGCGACGGAATTTCGGTGTCGACCTTGTCGGTCGAGATCTCAAACAAAGGTTCATCGCGCTCTACGCGCTCGCCGACCTTCTTCAGCCACTTGGTGAGCGTGCCTTCTACAATGCTTTCGCCCATCTGGGGCATTATGACGTCAATCATTTATTTCCTCGGTTATTCTGCGTTCGGCCGCGCCCGTTGGCGCGAGCCCAAGTATTTCTTCAAAATCAAAAACCCGTTTTACAGCCGCCGCAATGGCGGGAACCACTTGTTCGCGCCTGGCACTGGAGCCCAGGTCGCGCATGCTTGTCACTGGCTTCGCAAGCCCACACGGGACGATGTACTGAAAGTATCGCAAGTCCGTATCGAGGTTGAGGGCGAACCCATGCGAGGTCACCCAGCGCGAGATATGAATGCCGATGGCGGCGACTTTCTTCCCGCCGACCCAAACTCCGGTGGCTTTGGAATCGCGTTCGCCTGCGATGCCGAATTCCGCCAGCGTATCGATCAACACCTGCTCGACGGCGCGAACGTAGGCGCCTACATCGCGCTTCCAAAGGCGAAGATCGAAGATCGGATAGCCGACGATCTGGCCAGGCCCGTGATACGTCACGTCGCCGCCGCGATTCGTCGGATGAAACTCGATGCCGGATTTGTCGAGGATCTCGGAACTCGCGAGAAGGTTCGCCTCGTTGCCGTTCCGCCCCATCGTGATGACGTGCGGATGCTCGACGAACAGCAACTGATCCGGGATCTGCTGCAACTTCCGGCGTGCCACGAGATCCTGCTGGAGCGCTGCGGCAGCCGCCCAACGCATCAGCCCGAGGTCGCGGACCTCGAGTCCGCGAACCACCACGGGTTGCTCCAAAACTGCGCTGCCCGCCGAATCAGACATTGATGGCCATGCCGTAAACGGCATTGAAGGCTTCCCCGATCGCTTCGTAAATGGTCGGATGCGCGTGGATGGTCGACATCATAGTCTCGACCGTCGCTTCGGCTTCCATCGCGGTGACCGCTTCGGCGATCAATTCGTAACCCTGCGGCCCGATGATGTGGACGCCCAGAATCTCGCCGTAGGTCTCGTCGGAAACAACTTTGACGAAGCCGTCGTGCGAGCCGAGAATCGTCGCCTTCGAGTTCGCGACGAAGGGAAACTTGCCGGTGCGGACCTTGAAGCCTTGCGCCTTTGCTTGCGCTTCGGTGAGCCCGACGCTGCCGATGCCCGGATCGGTATAGGTCGCGCCGGGGATGCGGTTGCGGTTGATCGGCTTCGTCAGCTTGCCGGCGATCGTC
Organism: Acidobacteriaceae bacterium; assembly: GCA_043788745.1. Taxonomy (GTDB): domain Bacteria; phylum Acidobacteriota; class Terriglobia; order Bryobacterales; family Bryobacteraceae; genus JBBQWZ01. The sequence goes on along the minus strand of JAYVTO010000239.1, from coordinate 1,375 downwards.
GCGATCGCGACCATGCCCTCCGCCGTCGCGACGTGCGCCAGTTGCGGCGTTCCCGCAACCACGTCGCCGATCGCATACACGTTCGGCTCCCCGGTTCGCTGGTAGCCGTCGACCCTGATGAAGCCGCGGTCGGTTTCGACTTTGGTGCCGTCGAGTCCAATGTTCTCCGTCACAGGCTTGCGGCCGATCGCGACCAGCAGCGCCTCGGCTTCGACCGTCTCCTGCTTGCCCGCCGCGTTGGTGGCGGTGAAGCGAACGCCGTCGGCGGTGACTTCAATGTTCTCGACCTTCGTGCCGGTTTCGACGCGGATGCCCTTCTTCTTGAAGACGCGCTCCAGTTCTTTCGAGACGTCTTCGTCTTCGACAGGAACAACGCGCGGCAGCATCTCAAAGATCGTGACTTTCGAGCCGAACGAGTGGAAAATGTTGCCGAACTCAACACCGACAGCGCCCGCGCCGAGGATCGCCAACGACTTCGGGACTTCGGTGAGGTTCAGAATCTCGATGTTCGTCAGGATGCGCTTGGCGTCAGGCACCAAGCCGGGAAGCATGCGGGCTTCCGAGCCAGTGGCGATGATGACGTTCTTCGCTTCGAGCATCTGCGTCCCGCCTTCGCCGGTTACTTCGACGCGCCGCAGGCCTTCGGGTGTGACGCCGGCGAGCTTGCCGTAGCCCTTGACCCAATCGACCTTGTTCTTCTTCATCAGGAACTCGGTGCCCTTGGCGTGCTTGGCAACGATCTTATTCTTGCGGTCGTTCACCAGCGGGAAGTCGAGGCGCGGATTCTCGCAGAAGATGCCTTCGTCAGCGGAATGCTTGAAGTGCTCCCAGACTTCGGCGGTATGGAGCATCGCCTTGGTCGGGATACAGCCGACGTGAAGGCAAGTGCCGCCGAGCTTCGGGTACTTTTCGATGATCGCCGTCTTCAGGCCGTATTGGCCGGCGCGGACAGCCGTGGAGTAACCACCGGGGCCACTCCCGATGATAATTACGTCGTATGCCATGTGGGGTGTACTTTCAGTTTAGCATCGGGGCCAAGGCGTGCCTGCGGGTTCAACAAGACGATTCCGTCACGCGTTTACGAGGACCATTCTGCCAGGGTCCATGACCGGACCGGCGGGGTCCGCCCCCAGCACCCCCAGACAACCCCGCCCTTCAGGGCGGGGTTGCCAACGCCCCGGCTGCTGAGCCTATTTTCCAAGCGAACTGCACCAAATCCGAGCCGCGACCAAAGCGGCCCGAAGGGCCGCGTCGGGAGCGGATTCACGAGCCGGACCCCGCATTGCTGCTACCAAGATTGAACAACATACAGGGTCGCCGCAGGAGAGTGAACGGATCTCTCCCATACCGACAGCGCCCGATTTAATCCCGCCCT
>JAYVTO010000238.1:0-15895 GCA_043788745.1 Acidobacteriaceae bacterium | reverse complement strand
CGCATGCTGATGATCAATCCCTAGCATGCGCCCCTTCAGGCTCATCCTGCGTTAGAAACAGGCCCTCCTTCAGGCTCATCCTGCATTAGACAAGACTACTTGTAACGTGATCGCGGCCCGGAACGCTATACTTGTGTCCGAGAGTGTATCTACAAGTGTCCGAAGGAAAGCGAGGCAAATGAGCAAAGAAGACAGTATCGAAGTAACTGGAACCGTAGTCGAAAAATTCCCCTCCGGCCTATTTAGCGTGCAGCTCGAGCAAGAGCGCACAGTGCTTGCGCACTTGGCGGGAAAGCTGCGCCGCAACCGCATCCGTGTGCTTGCTGGCGACCGCGTAACCCTAGAACTCTCGCCTTACGACCTTACCAAGGGCCGTATCACGTACCGCCACAAATAAGCGGCCCGCGTCAACTCTCCCGTGATCCACGTTTTTTTCGTCCTCGGTACCCGGCCGGAGGCGATCAAGCTTGCGCCTTTGATCGGCGCCCTCCAAAGCGACCCCCGTTTTCGTGTCTCTGTTTGCGTGACAGCGCAGCATCGCGGTCTGCTCGACCAGGTTCTTGACGTGTTTCACATCACGCCGGACTACGATCTCGACGTGATGACTTCGGGACAGACGCTGACGCAGTCCTCGTCGCGAATTCTCGCGGCTCTCGATCCCGTATTGCCCGCAGCCAAGCCGGACATGGTGATCGTTCAGGGTGACACGACGAGCACTCTCTGTGGGGCGCTGGCCGCCTTTCAGGCGCGCATTCCGGTCGGTCATGTCGAAGCGGGCTTGCGGACTTACGATTTCGACCAACCGTTTCCCGAAGAGATGCATCGGGTGCTGACGACGCACTTGGCGACTCTACACTTCGCCGCCACGCAAGGCGCGGCCGACGCGCTTCGCAAGGAGCAGATTCCAGCGGACCGCATTTTCGTGACCGGGAATACGGGAATCGATGCAGCCTTGCAAATCCGCGACGCGCTGGCCAACGGCACACTCCAGCCCGATCTCGGCGGACTCCGCCTCGATCCCAACAAGCGGCTGATTCTGGTAACAGCGCATCGGCGCGAGAGTTTTGGGCCGAAGTTCGAGGAAATCTGCGCCGCGATCGCGGACCTCGCCCAGCGTCCCGATGTCGAGGTCGTCTATCCGGTCCACCCGAATCCAAACGTCCAGGATCCAGTCAACCGGCTGCTGCGCGATCTACCCGCGATTTACCTGATCGAGCCGCTGTCGTACGTCGCGTTTCTCGACCTGATGCGCCGCGCTTTCTTGATCCTCACCGATTCGGGCGGAGTCCAGGAAGAGGCGCCGTCGTTCGGCAAGCCGGTGCTCGTACTGCGAGAGCGCACCGAGCGTCCGGAAGCGGTGGCGGCAGGCACCGCGGAACTCGTTGGCGCAAGCCGGAAGCACATCGTCGCGGCCGCCTCCCGGCTGCTCGATAACCAGCAGGAGTACGACCGCAGAAAAGCCGTTCACAGTCCTTACGGCGATGGCGCCGCAAGCGCCCGGATTGTGTCCGCAATCCTTTCATTCTTTAGTAGATAATTTTTCAAGAAAATTCGTTTTCACCCTCTTTTTTGCCCCGTGCAGGCCCTATATTTTGGTGCGCCGGTTCTATACTGTGGCCGAAAGTAAGTTTCTAGGACTGGAGGCAATCTTGAAGAACATAAACCTCTCGCCGCGAGGCCGACGGAATACGGCTCGCCCGCAGGACGACCCGGCAGAGAATCTGCGGGCTCTGCTCGGGGCTCGCGTGCTAGGACAACCAGAAGCGATGCGAACCATCGTTCCATATGTTGAGATGTTTCAAGCCGGGTTATCCCCTGAAGGGCGTCCAGCCGGAGTATTTCTCCTGCTCGGGCCCACAGGCACCGGCAAAACGCGGACCGTGGAGGCACTGGCGGAAGTCCTCCACGGAAGCGACAAGCAACTGCTGCGCGTCGATTGCGGCGAGTTCCAAATGGAACATGAAGTCGCAAAATTGATTGGCGCGCCGCCCGGCTACCTGGGGCATCGCGAGACACAACCGATGCTCAATCAGGCCAAACTCAACGCCGCGACCAGTGAGCATTCTGGTCTGGCGCTCGTCCTGTTCGACGAGATCGAAAAGGCGGCTGGCAGCATGCAGCGTCTTTTGCTCAGCATTCTCGACAAAGCGACACTGAGGCTCGGCGACAATTCGACGGTGAATTTCGAGCGGACGCTGATCTTCCTCACGTCCAACCTCGGCGCCAAGGCAATGCGCAAACAACTGGCGCCGGACTTCGGCTTTGAAGCCATCGTCGAACGCGTCGGCGTCGGCGCCGGCAAGGAACGCGGCGACGCGCGCAAGAAGATCGAGAGCATCGGGCTCAAGGCGGTGAAGAACAAATTCATGCCGGAGTTCGTCAATCGAATCGACGCACTCATCACCTACGAGCCGTTGACGAGGGAAGTGATGGCGGGCATTCTCGATCTGCAACTCGAGAACCTGCAGGATCTGATCGAGCGAAGGCTAGAGGAGAGGGCGTTCGACTTCGAGATCACGGAGGCGGGCAGAAATTACCTTCTGGATCAGGGCACGAGCGAGGAGTACGGCGCGCGGGAACTGAAGCGGACGCTACACCGGAAGGTGATTCAGCCGTTCGCGATGCTGGTGTCGGCGAACCGGATTCCGCCGGCGTCGCTGGTGATTATCGACTTGGCCGCGGACCAGAAGAGTCTGGTGCTTCGGTTCGCGGCGTAGGTCGGCTTCGGCACTAGCCCCGGGTGTCAACCCGGGGATTCCGCGCCACAAGCGAACCGGATTCTCAACAGTGCGGACAGCATAATGCGCGGGATTTGCGCCTCACGATTAGTCCTCTGACCGCGTGATTCGGATCGAAACGATCCCCGCCGTAACCGGCGGGCCTATAACCCCGGGCTTTCGCCCGCGGATGCTTTTTGCCGAGCAGCACGAGAGCGCGAAAGGTCGACGACACAAAAAAGCCGGATCCGAATTCTACATCCGGTCCGGCCTCCTTCTTTCGATCGCAGAGTTAGCGGCGCGGTTCGCTCGAGGGAGGAACGATTCCCTTTAGGCGCATGTAGGTCACGATGTTGCCGTAGTGCTCGAAATTGTGCGCCGTGTTGAAGTCGAGCGTGTTGATCGGCGTCGAATCGCGGCCGAAGAACTTGATCGCCTTCAAAGCCGATTCGTCGGTCACGGAGGCGTAGGCTTTGTCGCAATACGCGAAGGCCTTGGTCAGGTCTGCCACGAGCGCGGCCTTCGTGGCGGACGTCTTCTCCGATTTCGATTCAGGGGTCTTTTCGCCCATAACAGCGGAGCAAAACAGGTACTGGGCATCCGCAACGTGCCCGAGCAACTCACCGAAGCTACGGATGTCCGGAGTCGGTTTGAATGCGAAATTCTCTTCCGGCATCTTCTCCGCGCTCTTCATGATGTTGGTCTTGACCGTGGTGTAGGTTCCCATCGAACCTTTCACGATCGAAGGGGTCTGGGCGAATGCCGTAACAGCAAACAGAGCAATAGCAGCAAATAGATTCATGGATTGGTACTTCTCCTTGGTATTCGGATCGCGGAAAGCCCGCGTCGTATTTAGCCGGATCCGGGCGGCGTTACCTTCGTCTCAGTGAGGGACGAACACCGCAGGATTTCGTCCCCAAAATATCTAGTGGCCCTGTCGTTGGCAGCACCGAACCGCGACCGTAAGCGAGCGCCCCCACCCCAACGAAGAACCGCGATCGTAAGAAACCTTGAAAAAAATGACCGCTGCTCCTCTCGAAGAACCGCGAACGTTAGTGAGCGGTCACCGACAACAACCCCGCCCCTCACGCTCAGGGCACCCGCTCGCTTACGCTCGCGGTTCTTCGTTGGGCGGGGTGGCCGCAAAGCCAATACCCATCTCCGGGGCAGCAGGCAGCCCACCGAAACATGGAAAGACACTCCCCTAGTGAGCCTCTTCGCTCGATGGCGGCACGATGCGCTTGATACGCAAATACGTCGCCAGATTGCCGTAGTGCTCGTAGGTGTGGCCCGTGTTGAAGTCAAGGACGCTAATCCGCGTCTTGGGGCCGTTAAACATGTTGACAGTCTCGAGCGCCTTCACCGTATCCATCCCGGCCCATACTTTGTCGCAGGCAGCAAACGCGGCTTTCAGCGCGTCCATCACTTCTGGCTTCGTTTTTTTCGTTTTCTCGACACTCGACTCGGCAGCCTTCTGACCGATCGCGCCGCCGCAGATGGAGTATTGCGCGTCGGCAATGTGTCCCAGGACTTCGGCGAAGGTACGGACATCGTCGGTCGGCCGGAACGAATAGCTTTCGGCTGGCATTTTTTCGGCTGCCTTCAGCACTTCGGTCTTGGCGTAGGTATAGAAAGCCTTCGATCCGCTGACGAGCACGTCCGGCTTCACCGGGGTGGCGGATTGGGCGAACAAAGCAGCCGAGCCGAGCGCGGCGACGGTCGCGAACAGGGCGAATCTCATGGCAGGTCTCCTTTAGTGATTCTAAGGGATCGCGGCCAAACGTGTGCGCCTCCACTCTTGGTTAAGCGCCGGACGTGCCGAGGGAATCCGCACCCTTTGGCCTCGTCGTGGTATCCAATGAAGTGGTGCCGAGCAGGAAACCCCATCCGGGCGCGGCTGTTTTGTCTGGGACGCAGCCGTACAATCACTTGCAACTGGCATTCGAAACGCGCCCGGCGTCGACGGCGTCTCTATAACTTGACAGGCAAATAGACTCGCAAGATACTAAAAGCTTATATGCAACTGAGTTTCAAGAGCGCGGCCAACACCCGGAACGGTCCGGCGGCCAACCTGTGGGAACTCGCCGAGGGCGAAAGTGGCATTCTCGACCGCCTGGACCTGCCTGCCGAACTCGCGCAACGCCTCATGGAAATGGGCTTTGTGCCGGGTCATGAGGTGACGCCGGCGCGCAGCGCTCCGGGAGGCGATCCTCGGGTCTTTCGCGTAGACGGATCGGAAGTCGCCCTGCGCAGCGAAACCGCCCGCTGCCTGCTGCTCCGCAAGAAGAGCCGGCACCCAAAGAAATCGTGAAAGCGGACTCCTAAATGGACGATTGCCACAGCAGCCCGAGGCTGGTCACGCCCACGCTGGTCGCCGTTGGAACTGGCCAGCCGCCGCCGCGAAAGCACGTGGTGGCGATCGTCGGACCGCCCAATTCCGGAAAGTCCACGCTATTTAATCGCCTGACTGGCTTGCGCCAGAAAGTCGCCAACTTTCCGGGCGTCACCGTCGAGCACCGCGTCGGCCGCGTGCCGATCTCCGGACATCGCGAAGTCCTGTTAGTTGATCTGCCCGGCGTCTATAGCCTCTCGCCAAGAACCGAAGACGAACGCGTCACCGCCGACGTTCTGCGCGGCGCGATGAAGGATTTGCCCAAGCCCGACGCCGTCCTCCTGATTCTCGACTCGACGAATTTGGGCCGGCATCTGGTGCTGGCCGCGCCCGTGCTCAGCCTGGGTCTGCCGACGCTCGTGATCCTCAATATGGCCGACGACTTGGCGCGGCGGAGCGGCGAGATCGATTCCGCCGCGCTGGCGCTGCAACTCGGCGCACCCGTGGCTTTGATTAGCGCCGCCAAAGGCACGGGAATCGACGGCATTACGCAATTCCTCGAGGGCACGACGGCGGCGGCCGCCGCCGCCGCGGCACCGGCCTTCCTGCGCATGGAACTCCCGGTGCTCCAAGACATTCCGAAATGCCGCCAATGGGCGACCGCCATCCATCAGAGGGCCGGCTATCACGCGCCGGCGCCCCCGATCTGGACGCGCCGTCTGGACAGCATCTTTCTCCACCCCATCGCCGGCCCCGTAGTCTTCCTTCTCGTCGTGTTCGCCGTCTTCCAGACCATCTTTACGGGCGCGCAGCCGATCATGGACGCGACCAAACAGCTCTTCGCGGCGAGCGGCGACGCGCTCGGCAAACTTCTCCCTGACTCGATTCTCAAGAGCCTGCTGATTGACGGCATCTGGTCGGGCGTCGGCAATGTGCTCGTCTTCCTGCCGCAAATCCTGCTGCTTTTCCTGTTCATCGGAATTCTGGAAGACTCCGGCTATCTGGCCCGCGCGGCGCTGATCGCGGATCGCACGATGTCGCGTTTCGGCCTCGAGGGCAAGAGCTTCATCCCGCTGCTCTCGGCGTATGCCTGCGCGGTGCCCGCGATCATGGCGACGCGGACGATTGAGAACAAGCGCGACCGCATTGCCACGATTTTGATCGCGCCTTTCATGACCTGCTCCGCGCGGATCCCGATCTACACCCTGATCATTGCCGCGTTCGTTCCCGAGAAGAACCTGCTAGGTCCGTTTCTGGGATCCGGCACGGCCGCCATGATTTCGCTCTATATCCTGGGCTTCGTCGCAGCCCTGGCGACAGCGCGGCTACTCAAGTCCAGCATCCTCAAGAGCCGCCGGACCTCATTCGTTTTAGAAATGCCACCCTACCGCTGGCCCACCCTCAAGTCGCTGGGGCTGCGTCTGCTCGATCGCGCGACCGTCTTCCTCAAGCGGGCGGGCACCGTGATTCTGGTGGTCGTCGTCGTTCTCTGGGTGCTGGGCCACCTGCCGCTGCACGACGGCAAAGCCCCTGCTATTGGCGACAGCATTGTCGGAATGGTCGGCCACGCCGTCGAACCCGCTATCAAACCCCTTGGCTTCGATTGGAAAATCGGAGTCGGCCTGATTACGTCGCTGGCTGCACGCGAGGTGATCGTCGGGACGCTTGGCACAATATACGGCATCGAAGGCACAGGCGGAGAAACCGTCGGACTGCAGCAGGCCTTACGCAAGGATCTGTCGCCTGCTGGAGCCGTCGCGCTGCTCGTGTTCTTCGCCTTCGCGATGCAGTGCATGTCCACCGTGGCGGTCGTCCGCCGGGAAACCGGAGGCTGGAAATGGCCCATTATTCAGTTCAGCTACATGCTTTTCCTAGCCTACACGGGGGCCTTTGCTGCCTATCACCTGGTACCCTTGTTTCTCTCGTAAGCCTTTGATTTTAGGCGATTTACTTAGCTCATCGCCCCGGCTCGTACTATCGGACCTACCCTGCGTAGTACGGTCCCGGTCCTAGACCCACAAGTACGCTCGCTTCATTGGGCGCACACTCCCCTGCCAGCTACCTTGCGTGTGGGAGGAACCAACATGAAAGCAACTCTGTTCGCTATTCTCTGGCTTAGCTTTTCGATCGCCGCGTTCGGCGCATCGTTCACCGTGCTCGACCCATTCCCTGGAACGTCGTGTGGAAACAGCAGTTGTGACGTTATCGGCGACCCGCTGAAGTTCGACGTCCAGAGGGGCACCTTCACAACGACAGGGTCTTCGGCCCAATTCGACCTCTTTACAAACTACGGTGGCGGTTCCAGCCTGAACCCGTTCGCGGGCGGCGGCAACTACAACCTCTTCCTTGGCGACCTTCTCTTCACCCTCAATGGCGTTGTGAAATACGGTGTCGCGTTGACGACGCACGGCGATTCCGGGAACGCGGGGGCCGTCAGTGGCGCGGCCAACGTCGTGCAAGGCACCCTCTATCAGGTGCTGAATGCCGCCAACGGCGTCTCGACCTCCGACCAGGTGATGGGTACCTCCGGCAGCACCTTCCGCAACGGCACGAACGTGTGGTTGCGGAATATCAGCAGTTCTCTGAGCGTGTTGCAGAGCGGCTCCGTTTCCGTAATTAACAACGGCACCGGCACCTCGGCAGCGCAGTACGACATCCGAGTCGCTTTGAGCAACCTGCCCGCCGGATTCCTGAACGACTTCAATAACGCCAACTTCGGCGTCTTATTCAGTTCCGCCACCTGCGGCAACGACGTGATAATCGGCAACAACGTTCCTGAGCCTCTGACCATGAGCTTGATGGGCCTGGGCCTGCTCGGCATCGGGCTCGCGCGCCGCTTCCGCAAGCAATAAGCGCTTCCTTCGCGCAGACCGGCTCCTTCCGCCGGCGACCCGCGCCGCATGGATGCTACGATAAAGGCCGAGACACCTCCGAGTCTCTGCCCTTTTCCCATGCGTACTGTCATTATTCTCGGCTCCGGCTGCGCCGGAAACACAGCGGCTGTCTACGCGGCGCGCGCAAACCTCAAGCCGCTTGTAATCTCCGGCCACGAACCCGGCGGACAACTCTCCATCACGTCTCTCGTCGAGAATTTTCCCGGCTTCCCCGAAGGCGTCCAAGGCCCCGAACTCGTCGAGAATATGAAGAAACAGGCGCAGTCGTTCGGCGCCGAATACCTCGACGGCACCGTGAGCGAGGCCGACCTCTCAAAGCGTCCGTTCAGGTTGAAGGTCGACGACGTCTGGCACGAATCGCGAACGCTGATCATCGCGACCGGCGCATCGGCTCGCTGGCTCGGATTGCCCAACGAGCAGAAACTGATCGGCCACGGCGTCAGCTCCTGCGCCACCTGCGACGGATTCTTCTATCGCGATAAACAGATCATGGTGATCGGCGGCGGCGACACAGCGATGGAAGAAGCGAACTTCCTCACCCGCTTCGGCCGTGAAGTCGTGCTGGTCCATCGCCGCGAAGAATTTCGCGCGTCGAAGATCATGATCGAGCGCACAAAGGCGAATCCCAAGATCGTGATAATCCTCAACACCGTCGTTGAAGACATTCACGGCGTCGAGGAAGGCGTAGTAACCGGCGCGACGCTGCGAAACGTCGTTACCGGCGAAGTCACCCGCCGCGACGTCGACGGCTTCTTCGTCGCTATCGGCCACATTCCTAACACCAAGCCGTTCCTGGGCCAAATCGAAACCGACATCGACGGCTATATCGTTTCACACGGCGGAGCGCGCACCAACATAACCGGCGTTTTCCATGCGGGCGACGTTCAGGATCGTGTCTACCGTCAAGCCATCACCGCCGCTGGAACCGGCTGTATGGCCGCGATCGAAGCCGAGCGCTTCCTCGAGTCGCAGGGCCACTAACCTGGTCGAAATAACCAACTGCCTTGCTATACTCAGTGTTCCCCCGATACCTTTATGCACCCAACCGCCGCCACCGAAATCGTCTGCGCACACAGCCCCGATTCCGATGACGCGTACATGTTCTACGCACTGGCGACCAAGAAAATCCGGTCGAGCATCCTCCAGTTCAAGCACGTCCTCGAAGACATCGAAACGCTAAACCGCAAGGCGCGCCAGGGCGAATACGCACTGACCGCCGTTTCCTATCACGCCTACCCCTACATCGCGGACAAGTACACTCTGATGGCTTCGGGCTCAAGCGTCGGCGATGGCTATGGCCCCTCCGTAGTCACGCCGCACCCGATGGCTCTTGATGACTTAAAGGGCAAACGCGTCGCAATTCCCGGAAAGCTCACCACCGCCTATTTGACGCTCCGCTTGATCGAACCCGATTTTGAAGCGGTACCGGTGCCGTTCGACAAGGTTTTGGACGCTGTCACGGATGGCCGCGCCGACGCCGGGCTCGTAATTCACGAAGCGCAGTTGACGTACGCAAAAAGCGGTTTCCACTGCGTGGTCGAACTCGGTCGCTGGTGGAAGAAAACGTACAATTTGCCGCTGCCACTTGGAGCAAACGCGCTGCTGCGCGATCTCCCCGCCAACGTCAAGAGTGAATGTACGCGTCTGATGCGCGACAGCATCCAGTACGCACTCGATCACCGCGAAGAGTCGCTGAACTACGCGATCCAGTTCGCGAAGGACATGGATCCGGCACTCGCTGAGAAATTCATCGGCATGTACGTCAATCACCACACCGTCGATTGCGGAGAAGACGTCCCAAAGGCAGCGCAGATGCTGCTCAACATGGGCTTTGAAGCGGGGATTATTCCGAACAAAGTCCAGCTCGAGTTTGTTCGGTAGGCGCGACGGTGCCCCACAACACATCGCGTCTCTCCAGCCAACGCACGTCGCGCCATCGAGCGTGAGTCTCGAGGCGCATCACCCAACTGCCGACGAGGAACAGATTTGAATGGGTCACGGATGACCTCCCATCCGTATCAATCCACGCCGAACGCGGGTTTATTCCAGGTGCTTCCAGGTTCTCGGATCGCTGCGCAGGACGTGGTAACCACCCTGCACACCGGCAATCCCGCGAAGGTGCATGGGTTCGCCCACATACGGCAGAACCTCCTCGCGTAGAGGCAATCCAACCCAGTCCTGAAGCAGAAATACTCGCGCGCGGCCGTTTGTGTCGTTGACGATAAAGGCCGCCGGAATGCCGCCACTGATGCAGCGGGCGGCGCAATCGCGGTGCACCTTTCCGTTTCCCGGATTCATGACTCCGAGATAGCACTTGCTGTCCACGATCTCGCCAAAGAGATAAACTTCGGCGGCGGCAGTGAAATTCGGCGATCGCAGCAAACTGGGCAGCGTAAGACCTTGCAGGTCGATCGCCGGCGCTTCGCCTGGGGTTGAGCGTTTTTGCGCATCACCACCGGCGACGGGCTGCATCGACCCCGGCACGATCTCGATCATGGCGTCCCGGCCTCGTTGGATGCGCGTCCCGGAGAAGTGAACTCCTTTGTTGACGAACGGTTGAATGCTTTCTTGTGCGCCTTGCTTGCCGGAATCGACAAGCAGCGTCTCGCCTTCCAATGTTTCGAGCGTCGGATACGCGCCGGACCGTATGACTCCGGTGAATCGCTGTGGTTTCCCGAACTCGAAGCGGCTGGCCGCAAACGGCTGCTGCAGCGCAACCAATAACGCGGCAAGCAGCGCCCCTCCGCCGACCAAACCGATGACGATTCTGCGCAGGAATTGCGGCTTCATTCGATCCTCCCGGGCTCCGCCATCGTACCCTCGGGCAGCGGAGAGGGATCCACAAGCACTCGACCATCCATCACGCGAGCCTGATACACAGGAACCTTCTCGGTGAATGGCGGCGGAGACGTGCCCGTTTCGGGCAAGTACTGGTAACCATGCCACGGGCACGTGATGCAGCCGTCAATAATCCTGCCTTCGCCAAGTGGCCCATTCTGATGGGCGCACACGTTCGACACAGCGCAAATCCGGTCGCCATGCCGAAAAACAGCAACGCGCTCCACGCCAAGCGTAACGACTTTGGCGCGGCCATCCTCTATCTCGCCGACCGCGCAGACGTCAACGAATCCGTCGCCGCCGAGAGCGCCTTCCGCAGGGCGCTCCGCAAGTCCAGCGGCGATATGCAAGGCTACAACGCCAACAACGCCCACATCGAGCAGCGCGGCGTAAATCCAACTTGTCTCAGATTGCAACGCACCGAGGCTGACGTGCGCAATCAGTACCGCGTAGGCAGCGTACACCGACATGTGCAGCGTTTTCCAAACCCGCGGCGTCAGCGTCTTCAACCAGAAGTCGTGGCTCGTCGCTGCCATCAGGAACAGGATGAGCAACCCGAAGAATCCAAGAATCTGAAACGGGAATTGAGAAAGGCTATCGAATCGCGTGTTACTCGTCAGCAGGCTAACCAGGGGATTGACGTCGCCCAGAGCGTGAAACTGCACGGTCGAGAACACGCCGTGCACGGCGGCAATCAGGAACATCGTCACGCCCAGGTGACGCCGGTTGTAGAGCAGCGGAAGGAATCGACGGTCGAGGCGGCAAAGCGGCCCGATGGACAAAACGATATGGAGCAACAGCAGCGCCAGCGTTCCGAAGGCGCGAATCAGAAGCGTCTCGGCGGTCGCATTGGGATGAAGAACGAACCCAAGCCCGAGAAACAGCGCGAGGTACAGCAGCACGCCGCCGCCGAGGACAGTATCATAGACGCGCTTGTCGCGATTCCAGAAAACGGCCTGATAATGAACGCTCATTTCTTGCGCTCCCAATCGACCGAACGGTTCGGAGGCGTTGTCGGGCGCCGCACGGCGAGCGCCGCCAGAAACAAAACCGGAAGCAGGATCGCGAGCGTAAGCCAGATCAACAAATGCGCGCGCCGCAGCGGCCGCGTCACGACCTTCGCCTCGCGACTCGCATCAGCAGCATGGGCCACAGCGCAATCACACCAGGCAGTATTATCGCGCGAAAACCCCAGCCAGTGGCCTTTAGGTTGCGATCGAGGCGACGCGTCGCGCCCGCGACGAAGACAGCTGCGAATACGAGGCCAACCGCTCCATAGGCAGTCAGCGCATCGACGAACCACTCCGCGAGCATCCGCTATGCACCCGCGCCGTAAACAGGAATCACAGCGCCGTTGATATTGGAGGCGAGGTCCGACGCCAGATGCATAAGCAGTGCGGAAATCTGATCGGGCTGGACCCATTTCGCGGGATCTGCCGCCGGATCCGCCGTGCGATTCGCCGGCGTATCCATCGTGCCGGGCAGCACGACGTTGGCCGCGATGCCGCGATCCTCATTCTCTATCGCGACTGTACGAATCAGTGAGACGAGCGCGGCCTTCGATGCGGAATAGACCCCAAGAGATGCCACCGGCTCCATCGCACTTCGGCTGGCGATCGCAAGAATACGCCCGGAGCCCTGCGCACGCATTCCAGGAATCACAGCGCCCAACATGTGAAACAGAGTCCGCAGATTCATGTCGATCATCTCGTCGAAAACGGATTCCTCGGTGTCGGCAACCGAGCTACCGCCCGCGAACCCCCCTACGAGATGCAGCAGCGCGTCGATGCGGCCCCACTTCTCGTAAACCGCGGATGCCACCGCGCGCGCACCCTCGCCCCGGCGCAGTTCGCCCTGCAGGGGAAGTAACAGCGGACCCGAAAAATCGGCTTCGTTAATGTTGTGCGCAACACCAGCGACCTTGGCACCCGCTTTCAAGAAGGCCCTCGTCACGTAGGCCCCCAAACCGCCTGTTGCGCCGGTGATCACGACAACTTTATTGGTTAGGGTCATTTGTCTTTTTTGAAAGCACTTGAAGCGCGGGCTATTTCAGCGAGCACTGTTGATTGTATCCCGGCAGGCTGCGCGGCAATTCCCCGGCGGGGGATATTGCAACCATCCAACATCTGTACCCCAAAAAAAATGGCTTCATTCGGAATCGCACGGGCAGATTCCAAATGAAGCCCACACAAGTTCGACTAGCGGACCGGCGCGATCCGGATTTCGGAGCCTATAATCGCTCCCGTGACCACCAGTTCGACACGGCGATTCTGCTGCCGTCCGCCTGCAGTGTCGTTCGTCGCCACAGGCTGGCCCTTTCCGAAGCCCTTCGCGGTCACTGAAGTGCCCGGAATCCCGGAAGTGGTCAAGTAGTCGCGTACAGCTCTTGCTCGCTCCTCGGAGAGCTGTTGGTTGTATTCATCTCCACCGACGCTGTCGGTGTGACCTTCAACCGCCAGGCGCAACCCGGGATACCCCTGCAGAATTCCTGAAACCTTGGCGAGTTTCTCGCGTGCGGCCGGCCGCAGCGAGAACTTGGCGGTGTCAAACAGCACACCCGACATGTTCACGATCAGGCCGCGCGCGGAGTCCCGAGTCTGTAGAATCGCATTGAATTGAATGAGCAACTGCGCACGAAGGTCGCTCTTCTCCTTCTCCGTTGCCGCCTTGTCGGCTGCAAAGCGATCCTGATCGGCTTTAGCGGCATCTTTCTGCGATGCATTCTCCCGCTTTAGACGATCCGCTTCCTCTTGCGAAGAGATCCGTTGGGCGTCGTTGTCCCGCTTCAAGCGATCCGCGTTCGATTGCGCGGCAGCGAGCTGCGCGTCGCTTTCGCGTTTCATGCGGTCCGCATCCGTCTACGCGGATGCCTTTTGCGCATCGTTCTCGCGTCGCATTCGATCGGCGTCGGATTGCGCGGCGGCAAGTCTGGCATCGCTGTCGCGCTTCTGGCGTTCGGCGTCCGCCTGCACGGCAGCCGACCGGGCGCTATTCTCGACCGAAACTCCATTGGTTTCGGCCATGGCCGCGATGCGCGCACGCTCGGCCTCCTGCGCGATCCGGTCCCTTTCGGATTGTGCAGCCGCGGTTGCGTTCTCGGCGCGTGCTTCGCGATCCATGCTGGCTTGGCGTTCGTTCGCGAGTAACTCCTCGCCCATCTTTTTGATCTTGATGATGCGGGCGTCCTCTGCCATCTGCACGGCTTCGCGCGCAACCGTACCGATTGACTTGCTGCCCGACTTACCCTTCAGGTAGCCTTCGGCATTCAGAAGTCCGATCTCGGTCTTGTTTAAGGTTTCGGCGGCGTAACGATTGGCGCCCGTCCAGCGAGCGATCTGCACGGCGTTGCGCGCCTCGTGCAATTCGAGAGGAACGCGCTTGTCCAACGGAAAGGGCCGAATGTCGGAATCCTTTTCGTTGAGCGTGTACTGTCCCCGCTGCAACAGTTCAAACTTCGCATCCACTTGTTCGATTGTCCCGGTCGTGTCGGCCCGCACGACGTTCTCCATGACAACGACATCGCTCGGTTGCGTCACCGCGAAGTAAGGCTCCGCAGTGATAATCAAGCCAAAAGACTGCAACTCAGAGGTCGAATGCAGCTTGCTCTTGTCGCCGTTCAGCAGCACTTCGCCGATGTTGGTCGCGCGACCCTCTGGAGTGATGGCCCACATGACGTACGTGAGATACTCACGGCCGAAACTGGTTGCCGGCTCCATTTTGTCCATTTCGGCGTCAATCTTGATGACGCCCTGTTTGCTTTCGACCTTCACTTCGCCGCGGGCTTTCGGCATCAGGGCCGTGCCCTGGAAACCGATGTGCGTCGAACCGCTGCGGTGGTTATAGTTGATCGCTTTCATCGCACGGGCGACCACGGTCACCCGGTAGATGGGCATGGAGCCATTGGCCATACGGGCCGCGTTCTCACTCTGCGTCGGATTGGGAGCCTGGGCCGACTGTGCGGATAGCATTCCGCACGCCAGCCCGATCGAAAGAATCATTTTTGTCATTTGTTGCCTAGGTATCGGGTTTGACTACTGTCCCTTGGTTTCTTTGCGCTCACGCCACGAGTACTTGTTGAGCATGCCCAGCAACCGCATGGCCGCCTTCGGCGCGCGGACTCCGGACGTTACGATCTCGCGATTCGTCAACGATTTCCCGTAAAGCTGCATGTTGTCTTTCGCGTCCTGCCGCAGCGTCGCACCTTCCAATGCGAGACCGGCAAACAGACCCTGTGAACGCGACCACGACAGAATCTCGGCGTGCATTTGCGCGTCGGTCTGCGCGGTTGCGGTACGTCCTACCGGACCGGCGGCAACCGAGCCTTCCGCGCCCAATGTGAACTTGCTCCCCAGCAACTTGCTGACGCCACGCTCGTTCATCACCAACATGATGAGATCCGTCTGCGACCCACCGATTTGAAAGCCGACGCTGCCGCCCTCAATGCGAACGGTTGCAGGTGCGGACCAGCCCGCCCCACTCTTATTGCGGCAGGACATGTAGCCTTTGCCGTACTTGCCGCCAACCAGGAATGCCGCCGTCTTCAGGCCCGGCACGATCACGATGCAGTGCGCGCCCTCGAGCATGTCTTCGGGAATACCTTTGTCCGGCGCCGACATCACCTCAGACAGTACGGATGCCGCTTCGTCCAGCCGTTTCGCGTTTTCTGTGTCCATCGCCATCAGCCGTGTCAGCGCCAGGGCAGCAATAATTGTGAATCTCATATCATTAGCCTCTTCTGTCGAAGGAAAAACTCCGACAGCCTTCTAAAGGCACGCCCCGTGCCATTCGCCGGATCGTTTAAGCGGAGGCGTAACTCGTGACCATGCCACACGCGGCAGGGTTCTTCTTTCGAGCCACGTCGCCGGCAAGACGAACGCCGCGTGGTCATCTGACCGAATATGGTCAGCCATGACTGCCCCGGCAAGATGAGGCAAGCGTAGCCTCATTTTCAGGATTCCGTATTCCGCAACCGAGGCGCGACCGTGAGGTCGCGCGTACTAAAATCCTGAAAATGCTTTCAAACGGCCCAGCCCATACTCCTCTCCTCCACTCGAAGAACCGCGAACGTCAGTGAGCGGCCCGACCGTGACGCGCGGTGCGTGTACCATCCGCTC
>JAYVTO010000237.1:0-36595 GCA_043788745.1 Acidobacteriaceae bacterium | reverse complement strand
AAGCCAACTCAGCAAGCCAACTCAGTGAGTGGCGGTGATGGTGTCGAAGACTGCTCTGAATTTCTCCAGATCCTCTGGCGTATCGACACCGAGCGAATCATAATCTGTTTCGACGACCCGAATGCGGTAGCCGTTTTCCAGCGCCCGCAACTGTTCCAGCTTTTCTGCCTGCTCTAACGGCCCAACGGGAAGATCCGAGTATCCTAGCAGGAACTCGCGGTTGTATGCGTAGAGGCCGATGTGTTTGTAGTAGACGGTGGGCACGCCGCCCACTTCGCGTTGGAAAGGAATGGGGCAGCGCGAGAAGTAGCTAGCGTCTCCGTCCCGGTCGGTGACGACTTTAACGACGTTCGGATTTTGGATCTCGGGGGCGTGCTCGATCTTCTTCTTGAGCGTTGCCATACGGAGTTCGGCGTCTTCGAGCATGGAGAAGACGAGGCCGTCGATGGCGGCGGGATCGATCAATGGTTCGTCGCCCTGGATGTTGACGACGACGCTGGCGGCGTCGGAGGCGGCGATTTCGGCGACGCGATCGGTACCCGAAGCGTGGTCGGCGCGCGTCATGCGGACTTGGGCTCCGAAGCGGCGGGCTTCCTTATAGATGTCGTCGTGGTCGGTGGCTATGATAACCGTCGAGAGATAGCGGGTCTCGCTCGCGCGTTCCCACACATGCTGGAGCATGGTTTTACCGGCTAGGGTAGCGAGGGCTTTAGCAGGAAATCGGCTGGAGGCAAACCGGGCGGGAATAACGCCCAGAACTCTCGTCGGCACATGCAATGTTACCACGGGCGGGCGGTTTGTTGTGGCGAATTTTCGGTGCGCGCGAGTGGTAGACTTCTGGCAAGAATTCACGAGGGTGCGGATGCGCGGTTTCTTCGAAAATAGGCGAGTCGTGTACTCTCCGTGGCGGCTGGGGTGGAGTGTTGATGTAGCACGCACGACCTTACGATCGCGCCTCGTTTTCAATGGTGTAGCACGCACGACCTTACGGTCGCGACTGGTTTTGGCGCTGCGGCGAGGTGCGATTTCTGTCGCGATGCTGTGTGCGGCACTTGCGCAGGAGGACAAGCCGAAGCCCCTGCAGTCGGGCGACGACGCGCGGGTTGCGATTGAGCCTCGGGTGAAGAAGCCGGCAAGTGGTGACGACAAGTACGTTCCGGGCAAGGCGACGATTCGAATCGATACCACGCTGGTGCTGATTCCGGTGAACGTCACGGATTCGATGAACCGGTTCGTGAAGGATCTGGACAAAGAGCATTTCAAGTTGACCGAGGACGGCGTCGAACAGGAGATCACGCAGTTCTCGAGCGAAGACGCGCCGCTTTCGGTCGGCATTGTGTTCGACACCTCGGGCAGCATGGGCGGCAAGATACGGACGTCGCAGCGGGCGGTGGCTGCGTTCCTGAAACTCGCGAATCCGGAAGACGAATTCTTCCTGATCACGTTTAACGACCGGCCAAGGCTGGTGCAACCGTTTACGTCGAGCACGGAGCAAGTTCAGAATGCCTTAAGTTTTGTTGGCACAAAGGGAAGCACGGCGATGCTGGACGGCATCTACTTAGCGATGGCCACGATGAAGAAGGCTCGAAACCCCCGCAAGGCGATTCTGATTATTTCCGACGGCGGTGATAATGCGAGCCGCTACACGCAGACTGAGGTGCTGAATGCGGTCCGGGAGGCGGATGTGCAGATGTATGGCATTGGCATTTACGAGGAATCGGTTCGTGGCGGGCGCGCCGGGCGCACGCCGGAGGAGATCGGCGGTCCAGGCGTGATGACGCGGATGGCTTCGGAGACGGGCGGGCGGCATTTCGCGATCGAGAATCTGTCGGAATTGCCGGATGTCGCGGAGAAGATCGGGATCGAACTGCGGAATCAATATGTGCTTGGATACAGCCCGAAGAATGCGATCCGCGATGGCAGGTATCGGCGGGTTCGCGTGACGGTAAAGCCGATCCGGAACGTGCCGAAGATGAAGGCTTTTTTTCGACTGGGGTACTATGCTCCGCTCCAATGAAACGCTCAGAGATCCGGAAAACGCGGTGTTATACTCAAGGCAGAATTTTAGGCGGTGATCATGAATCGTCGCGACCCTCGTTCCGTAGTCGTTGTGCTCAGCGTCGCTCTCGGCGCTTGCATTGGCGCGTCCGCGCTTTTGGCGGCCGATAAGAAAGATAAAGGACAGCAGAAGCCGCCGGCCTCCGATGGGCGCGATGCCCGTGTTTCGATTGAGTCGCGGGCGAAGCCTACGGCGCCGGCGGATAACTTCGTCGACCGGAAGGCGAACATCCGGATCGATTCGACACTGGTGCTGATTCCAGTGGCGGTGACGGATCCGCTAAACCGGTTTGTAACGGGTCTTGAGAAAGAGCAGTTCAAGATTCTCGAGGAGAAGATCGAGCAGGAGATCCGGCAGTTTTCGAGCGAAGACGCGCCGCTATCGGTAGGGATTGTGTTCGACACGTCGGGCAGCATGGGCAACAAGCTGCAGAAGTCGCGACAGGCGGTGGCGCAGTTCTTGAAACTGGCGAATCCGGAGGACGAGTTCTTCCTGATCGAGTTCAACGACCGGCCGGAACTGGTGGTGCCGTTTACGCCGAGCACGGAAGAGATCCAGAGCCGGCTGATGTTTACGCAATCGAAGGGGCGGACGTCGCTGCTCGATGGTGTGTATCTGGCGATGGCGACGATGAAGAAGGCACGCAATCCGCGGAAGGCGATTTTGATTATTTCCGACGGCGGCGACAATTCCAGCCGGTATACAGAGACCGAAGTGAAGAACGCGGTGCGCGAAGCCGATGTACAGATTTATGCGATCGGCATCTTCGAGCCGATCTCGGGGCGCGGGCGGACGTCGGAGGAGATGGGCGGTCCGGTATTGCTGAACGAGATTGCCGAGCAAACGGGCGGACGCCATTTCGCGGTCGATAATTTGAGCGAGCTGCCGGATGTCGCGGCGAAGATTGGAATCGAATTGAGGAATCAGTACGTGATCGGGTACAGCCCGAAGAACACGGCGCGGGACGGAAAGTATCGTCGCGTGCAGGTGAAGATTGTGCCCGTGAAGAACGCGCCGCCGCTGAAGGTGTACCACCGGTTGGGATACTATGCGCCTTCTCAGTAGCCTGTTCGTTGCAGTAGCGCTCTTTGGACAAGAGGATGCGACGTTCCGCAGCGACACGCGCCTGGTGGTGCTGCACGCTAGCGTTTCCGACAAAGGCGGCAAACTGCTGACGAATCTGCCGCAATCTTCGTTCAAGGTTCTGGAGAACAACGTCGAGCAGCAGGTGAAGCTGTTCAAGCGCGAAGACGTGCCGGTGTCGCTCGGCGTCATTATCGACAATTCGGCAAGCATGCGCGATAAGCGGGCAAAGGTGTCGGCGGCGTCGCTGGCGTTGGTGAAGGCGTCGAATCCGCAGGACGAAATCTTCGTTGTGAATTTCAACGACGACGCGTATCTCGATCAATCATTCACCAACGACGTGAAGCAACTGGAAGACGCGCTGCAGAAGTATGACACGCGCGGCGGAACGGCGATGCGCGATGCGATTTCGCTGTCGATCGACTACATGAAGTCTGACGCCAAGAAGGACAAGAAGGTCCTGATGGTGATCACCGATGGCAACGATAACTCGAGTAACGAATCGCTGGAGCGGCTGGTGAAGCGCGCGCAGGACGCCGGGATTCTGGTGTACGCGATCGGCATTCTGGCAGATGAAGCTCCGAACGAGGCGAAGAAAGCGAAGCGGTCGCTGAAGGCGATTACGGACGCGACGGGCGGCGTGGTGTTCTATCCGAAGGAACTGGCCGAGGTCGAGAAGCTAGCGCTTCAAGTGGCGCACGAGATCCGGAATCAGTACATTATTGCGTACTCGCCTACCGTCCAAGAGCTTGACGGAAGCTATCGGCAGATTCGCGTTTCGGTCAATGGGCACGGCAGTGCCGTGGTGCGGACGCGGTCTGGTTACTATGCGTCGGCGGCTCCAGGTAAGGGGTCGACGCCGGCTCCTCCGGCGGCGAAGCGCTCGCAGCAATAGAGTCATGATTCGGTTTCTGTGGCGCGCGTCGAAAGGGTATCGGTTGACGCCTTGGCGGAGTCCTTATTTGCTGTGGCGGATCGAGACGTACTGGGGTCTGCACGCAGATCGCATTTCGCCGGCTGAGTTTTGGACGTTCTGCTGGGCGCATCGCGGGGAGTTGTGGCGGTTTTTACGATGGGCGGGGCGGATGGCAGAGCGGTAGTTCGCGTGTCAGATCGCCCGCTGCCGTGACATAATACGGCTACGATGCCACGAACTGCGAAGCCCTCCATACTGGTGCCGAAACCGGCAACATCGGTTTTGCCACTCCTCCCGAAATTCAAGGCAAAGCGATTCGGGAAGGCGACGATTGGCGCCAACTGGCGGATTGTGATTCCGACCGAGGTTCGTGACGCGTTGCACCTGAAGCCGGGTGACGATCTCGTGTTTGTCGAGAACGAACTCGGCGAGATGGTGGCGCGAACGCCGGATCAACTGCTGCAGTCGATCCGGGATTCTTTGGCGAAGAACGTGCCAACTGGCGTTTCCCTCTCGCAGGAACTGATCGCAGAACGCCGCGCGGAAGCTGCGCGGGAGATCGATGACTGAGCGTGTTGTTGTCGACGCTTCCGTAGTCATCGCAGTGCTCCGGCAAGAGCCAGGCGGAGCGGCCGCGGCAGGACGGATCCAGGGAGCATTGCTTTCCGCGGTAAACCTGTCGGAAGTACTCGCCAAGATCGCGGGCTACGGAACGTCAATGATGGCTGTCATGGCGTATCTCGAATCTGTCAAGCGAGTCGAGATTGTTCCGGTTGACGCGGAACTGGCCCGCGTTGCGGCGGAACTATTACCGTTTACCAAGGCATCCGGCCTCTCACTGGGTGACCGTATCTGTCTTGCGACCGCGCTCCGCGAGCGGGCAACTGTTCTCACGATGGACTCTGCGTGGGATGGACTCAGACTGGGCATCCGCATCGAGCTCGTTCGCCCGCGGAAGCGCTAGGGTTTGAGGACGAAGCGCCCGTCATTGAGTAGTTTGTAGACGCGGCCGCGCCACACGATCGAATTTCCGAAGAAGCCCGCGATCCAGAAGGCGAAGGTCATGAGGTCTTCGAGTGGCACGAGATGCCACGCCAGGTCGCCGCGCAAAACAAGCGGCGACATGACCCATGCGGCGGAGTAGCGGAAGATGGCGGCGCAGGCGAGCGCCGGCCAGAAGTCGGGGCGGATTGCGGTGAGTAGCAGCGCGATCGGAATCGGCATCGTGAAGAGCTGTCCGACGTAGCCCGCGGGCCTGGAACGGCGCGTGCTGCGCGTCCAGCGCGTGCGGTGCGCGGCGTTCTCGGTCAGCGTGGCCGTGCCGATGTGGTGTTCGATTACGTAGCTCGATAGGATCACGCCGTGGCCTTTCTCCGCAGCGAACTGGCCGATCACGAAATCTTCGGCGAGGTATTCGCGGACGCGATCCCAGCCTCCGATGTCTTCGATCACCTGCTTGCGCGCGACGATCGTTGGGCCGACGGCGAACTTCATGCCTTCGAGCAGGCGCGCGGTGAGGATGCCGGCGATGAAATCGGTATTCATTCCGGTGGCTTCGAGCTGCGACCAGATGCTCGCGCCGGGGATCGCGCGATAGGGGCAGGTGGCGACTCCGAGAAGCGGGTCCTCGAATTCGGCGGCGACGGTTGTGAGCAGATTCGGCGTCACGCGGATGTCGGAATCGCTCATCACGAGCAGGTCGTATCGCGCTTCGCGCATCATGTGCGAGAGGCTCCAGACCTTGGCGTTGGGATAGGGCGGTTCGCCGACGATGAGGAGTCGCGAGAGAACGCCGGGGTATTCGCTGCGGAGTTTGTCGACGACGGGAACGGCGGCGTCCTGACGGGAGCGGACGGCGAAGAGGATCTCGTAGTCGCCCTGATAGTCCTGTTCAAAAAACGTGCGGAGGTTCGATTCGAGGCCTTCGTCGAGCCCGGAGAGCGGCTTCAGAATACTGACCGGTTCCGTGCCGACGGGCCTGCGGACGGGCACCGAGAGATAGCGCTGCGCGGCGAGAATGCTGAGCAGCGTGAAGACGAGGCTGCCGAGCAACGCGAGTGCCAGCAGTGCGGAAAGAACAAGGCTGGCGGTGGCCGGCACTTGGCCCGCGCTACTCCGCGACCGCTTTCGTGTCGATCAAATTCCTGATCTCGGCGATGAACTCGGGCAGCGGCTTTGAGCCCAGGTCCGCGTGCTTGCGATGGCGGACGGAGACGGCTCCAATTTCCATTTCGCGATCGCCGACAACGAGCATGTAGGGCACCTTCTGCATCTGCGCGTCGCGGATTTTGAGGTTGACCTTCTCTTTGCGATCGTCGAGATGGACTCGGATTCCGGCTTCTTTCAGCTCTGCGAAAACTTTTTGTGCGTACGCCTGTTGGCGATCCGTGATGGGCAAAACGACAGCCTGCACGGGCGCGAGCCAGACGGGGAAGGCTCCGGCGTATTGCTCGATCAGGATTCCGAAGAAGCGTTCGATCGAGCCGTAGAGCGCGCGATGCACCATCAGCGGCTGATGCTTCCTGCCGTCTTCGCCGACGTACTCTAGAGCAAAGCGCTCGGGCAGAGTGAAGTCGAACTGCACGGTAGACAACTGCCATTTGCGGTCGAGCGCGTCGACCAGCTTCATGTCGATCTTCGGCCCGTAGAACGCGGCCTCGTCGGGGATCACGTCCGCTTTGAGCCCGACGCGGTCGACGGCTTTCTTCAACGCATTTTCAGCAAGCGCCCATTGTTCGGGCGTTCCGACGTACTTGCCGCTGACGCCGCCGTCCCAGGTGGATAGTTCGGCTTCGTACTTCTCAAAGCCAAACGTCTTGAGAACGTCGAGCGCGAATTGCAAACAATTGACGACTTCGTCTTCAATCTGATCCGGCGTGCAGAAGATGTGCGCGTCGTCCTGCGTAAATCCGCGGACGCGCAGCAGGCCGTGCATGACGCCTGAACGCTCGTAGCGATACACGGTGCCGAGTTCGCCGAGGCGCACGGGAAGCTCGCGATAGCTGCGGCCCTTGTCTTTATAGATGAGGATGTGGCCGGGGCAGTTCATCGGCTTCAGACGGTATTCCGCGTCGTCCAGTTCCATGCCGGCGAACATGTTTTCTTTGTAGTGGCTGAGGTGGCCTGAAGTCTCCCACAGCGTGGCGCGCATCACGTGCGGCGTGTAGACGAGTGCGTAGCCGCGTGCCAGATACTGATCGCGCATCCAGTCTTCAATCTGCTTACGGATGATGCCGCCCTTCTCGTGAAAGAAGATGAGGCCGGGTCCGGCGAGTTCCTGGATGCTGAACAGGTCGAGCTCTTTGCCGAGCTTGCGGTGGTCGCGCTTCTTCGCCTCTTCGAGCTTGTTGAGGTAGGCTTCGAGGTCTTTCTGGTTGAAGAACGCGGTTCCGTAGATGCGCTGCAGGCGGCGGTTGTGCTCGTCGCCTTTCCAATAGGATCCGGCGATGGAGAGCAGCTTGAAGGCCTTCAGCTTCCTCGTCGTCGGCACGTGCGGACCGCGGCAGAAGTCGATGAAGTGCGGTCCGAGAGTGTATTCGCTGAAGATGGCGCCGGCGCGTTCCTGGATTAGTTCGACTTTCATCGGCTGATCTTTGTACATTTCGAGGCCCTTTTCCTTGGGCATCATGATGCGGTCGTAGGGGAGGTCGCGGTCGCGGATCTCCATCATCTTCTTTTCGAGCAGATCGAGGTCGGCGGGCGAGAAGCCTTCTTCGCGTTCGAAGTCGTAGTAGAAGCCCGTGTCGATCGGCGGACCGATGCCGAGCTTGGTTTCGGGGAAGACCTCAAGCACGGCGGCGGCCAGCAGGTGGGCGGTGGAGTGGCGATAGACTTCGAGGGCTTCGGGATTCCTGGTGGTGAGAATCTCAAGCTGCGCGTCGGCTTCAAAGGGGCGAGTGAGATCCCAGAGTTCGCCGTTGACGCGGGCGACGATGGCATCGTCGGCAAGACGCTTGCCGATGGATTCGGCAATGTCGAGCGGCCGAGTCCCGGCGGCAACGCTCCGGGAGCTGCCGTCTGGAAGGGTGACCTGAAATTGGCTCATGAAGAACTAGGGTAACAAGCGGGTTCGTGGTGGAACAAGGGCTAGACCAGCTGAATGGTCACGCGCCTTCCGACCATAGCGGCGGCCCTCTGGAGACTGCCTAGCGTGATGTCGTTCTTCGGATCAAGCAGGCGGTCGAATTGACTCCGGCTTGTCTTGAGCAGGATCGCCATCTTGTTCTTGGAGATCTTCTTCGCTTTCATGGCCTCGGCGAGTTGGCAGGCGACGACCTCTTTCACCGCCTGCGTCTGGCTCTCTTCGAAAATTCCTTCGTCCTTCCGGAAGTCGTCGATACTCGACCCCATGTGCTTCTTGCTCATTGCTCCAACTCCCTTTGTAAATGGCTACGTGCGTCCGCTCCCGACGGGGCCCTTCGGGCCCCTTTGGTCGCGGCTCGGATGTGTCGCAGCGCCGTTTTCATCTGTCCTAACGGGCCGACGGTCTCTCTCATGTCTCTTGCTGTCGATTGTAACCACGTTCCCGTGCGCACCAAGCGCTCCAGAAATGGATGCTTAGACCGCCAGTAATCGCAAACCCGGCGCGAGCCGCTTCAGATCGTCCGGATCGCTCGTGACGACCGATTGCCCGGCTCGTTGTGCGCAGACGACCACGTGGGCGTCGGCGATGTCAGCGGTTCCGCTTCGCCCGAGCAGGAGCCCGACGGCGGTTGCATCTGGTCCATCGAGCGCGATGAGATCCGTATTGACCTGGCGAATCAGACGCCGCAGCCGGACTTGTCGGGCCGGATTACGAATGGCTTGTGCGAGCGCGGTTGCGGGAATCGTGACGCGCATGCCTTGCTCGTCGGCTCGGGCGAGCAGCGCGATCACGCGGCGGTCGTTGCGGTCGAGCGCGATCAGGCCGCCGGCGTCGAAGGTGATGCCGCTCATGCGGCTTTCCGCGGTTTCGACTTCTTGCGAGGGCCCGCTTGTTTCGCGGTTTCAGGTTTCAGAGTGCTGTCCGCCCACGCCCGCTCTTTGTTGGTTAGGGGTCCGCCGGTTTGCCCTAACGCGTCGTCGAGCATTTCTTGCCAGCCAGCGGCGTCGGAGAGTGCGATCGAGATGGCGTGCTTCACAAAGGCGGATGTGCTGACAGCGCGTCCGGCGGCAACCAACGCGCCCATCTCGGCGACTTGTTCGTTCGGAATCGTGATGGTAATCTTGGTGGTCGCCATACTGACAACCATATCACGACTCGGCGTTCGTGGCGGGTCCAAGGCATGAGCGATCGCGCAGCCTTCTCTCGCTCACCTTCACTCTAATTCGTGCTCGAAAGCGATCTCGCCATCCGCGCGGAGCAGGAGGCTCGGCTCCAAGATGGAAGACTCGGACACTCGGCATCTGGCCGCATGAAACACTGCGAACATCGGGGCACGCTTCCCGTTCGACAATGGAAGCGAGCTTGCATGCCCAGGCCTCTTCGTGCTCACGTCGGTTCGCAAGGCAGGATGAAAACCCATGGCCCTAACCGTTGACCACCTTTGCATTGACCATCGCGTTACGATACTCCGCGAATTTACCGATGCCCCAGGCTCTACCATGCGGGTCGGCCAGGTCGGTATTTTGCGCGGGCTTACTTACAATCAGATCCAGGCAATCGTGACCATGGAGATCGAGCTGGAGACTGGGAAAGTCGCGGTGGTGTTGCCATTGCGGGTCCAGTCTGGCCCAAGGCTCGGCCACATGAAAGAGTTTTTTGAACTTGGCGACTATGTGCCGGTCCCTGGCACCGAGCGCATTCGCTCCGCCCCGCCGGCAGAGATCATAGTGGCACCGAGGGCCGAGATCCGTGCGGAACCAAAGTCCGGCTCGGACGAATGGTGGCTCGCCGATCCGGGAATGGACGGGCCTGACCGCCGTGAAGACTTGGAGGACGCAATGCGCAATGCCTTCGACAACATTGGGGTGGCTCACTCGATCGCCGAAATGTATGCGAATCGCATGCGTGCGTTTCGAAGGGCCGGCCATGAGCCTCGCGCCGTGGCCGCGTTCCGGTTCGCGGTCGACTGGATGGAAACGTATGCCAGTTGGGCCACGAGCGGCGGGGAAGGCGTGGCGCTGTCCTACGCGCGCAAGCAATTCCACGCCGCGCTTGTCCGCGAATTCGGGTATGACCCGACAGAGGCTACCCCTTCAGGGACGACGAATTCGTAGCAGCCACCGAGCGGAAGATGGGCGGGCGAAAGCGTCTCGCCTGAGTCGGGAAAGCGTGGGATCCCGCCTACCGCCCGGCGAGGCAAGGCTTCGCCTGCCGCTGGAAGGTGGACATTTGTCCCACAATCGAACACTTCATCTAGTTGACGAACCGGTTACCGGCGCGCTATTCTGGTGGTCGAGATAACGAAGGATAGGTCAGTTCTTAGATGGCAAATACAGTTTCATCGATCAAGCGCGTCCGCATCACCGAACGCCAGACGATCATCAATGGCATGCGCCGTAGCCGTTTGCGGACACAGATCCGGGCGATGCGCCGGTTGCTGGATGGCAAGGACGTGAAGGCTGCCGAGGCCGCCGTTCCGCAGACGTTCTCGATGATCGATCGCGGCTCCAAGTGGGGCATCATTAAGAAGAACACCGCTGCTCGCTACAAGAGCCGCCTAGTGGCCCGTTTGCGCAAAATGACTGTCGCGGCCTAGGTTCGTTCGGCCACATACAAGTTTCGTCCGTTTGTTTGTTTGTTCCTCTCGTCCCTTTTTTACCTCCGACTTGACCCTGCCGCCGCCGGCAGGGTCTTTTTTGGTTGATTCATTAAGGCCATAACCTATTTGTAATCAACATTCCAAAACTAACTCTTGTCACTCCTCGCTGGCGTGTGCTAACATTCTGGGTGGGTAGACGGCGTTCGCCGCTACCGTCAATTTGAAGTTTTCTGAAGTACAACCAAACGCAGACAACCATTGGAGGTTGAAGTTATGAATATTCGGCCGCTTTACGACCGCATCGTGGTCAAACGACTCGACGATAGTGGTGAGACGAAGATTGGTGGATTGTTTATCCCCGATTCCGCGAAGGAAAAGCCGCAGGAGGGCGAAGTCGTCGCCGTCGGCAAGGGCAAGCGCAACGAAGCCGGCGAGCTGATTGCGCTCGACGTCAAAGTTGGCGATCGCATCCTGTTTGGAAAGTACTCTGGCTCGGATGTTCCGAAGGGCTATGGGGACGACTACATGATCATGCGTGAGGATGAGATCCTCGGCATCATCGAGGGCGCGGAGCCGGCAGCGGCTGGCAAGAAGAAGGCCAGCTAGGTAGCTTCAAAAGGTAACCAGGAGCAACAATATGGCAGCAAAACAGATTGTATACAGCGAAAATTCCCGCCAGGCCATCCTGCGCGGCGTCAACCAGCTTGCCGATGCGGTGAAAGTCACGCTCGGCCCGAAGGGACGTAACGTCGTCCTCGAGAAAAAGTTCGGCGGCCCGACCATCACCAAAGACGGCGTGACCGTGGCGAAAGAAGTCGAGCTGAGGGATCCGCTCGAGAACATGGGCGCGCAGATGGTTCGCGAAGTGGCGTCGAAGACGTCCGACATCGCGGGCGACGGCACCACGACGGCGACGATTCTGGCGCAGGCGATCTTCCGCGAAGGCGTGAAGCACGTGGCCGCCGGTTCGAACCCGATGGCGCTAAAGCGCGGCATCGAGCAGGCCGTTGAACTCGTCGTCGCGGAAGTGAAGAAGCACTCGAAGCCGGTTTCGGGCGACATGATTGCCCAGGTTGGAACCATTTCAGCGAACGGCGACGCGACCATCGGCAACACGATCGCGGAAGCGATGAAGAAAGTCGGCAAGGACGGCGTCATCACGGTGGAAGAGTCCCGCACGATGAGCACCGAGCTGGCGACGGTCGAAGGCATGCAGTTCGATCGCGGCTACTTGAGCCCCTACTTCATTACCGATCCGGACCGCATGGAAGTGGTTCTCGAGGACCCCTACATCCTCAACCACGAGAAGAAGATCAGCAACATGAAGGACCTGCTGCCCGTGCTCGAGCAGATCGCTCGTTCCGGCAAGCCGCTCCTGATCATCGCGGAAGAAGTGGAAGGCGAAGCGCTTGCGACTCTCGTCGTCAACAAGCTCCGTGGCACGTTGAACGCTTGCGCCGTGAAGGCTCCTGGCTTTGGCGATCGCCGCAAAGCGATGCTCGAAGACATTGCCATCCTCACCGGCGGCAAGTCGATCATGGAAGAGACCGGCATTAAGCTCGAAGGCGTCCGCCTCGAGGACCTCGGCCGTGCGAAGCGCGTGACTGTCGACAAAGACAACACGACGATCATCGACGGCGGCGGCAAGCAGAAGGAAATCGAAGGACGCATCAAGCAGTTGCGCGCGCAGATCGAAGAGACCACTTCGGACTATGATCGCGAGAAGCTGCAAGAGCGCCTGGCAAAGCTCGCGGGCGGCGTGGCGATCATCAAGGTCGGCGCGGCCACCGAGACCGAAATGAAGGAAAAGAAGGCTCGTGTCGAAGACGCGCTGCACGCCACCCGTGCGGCCGTTGAAGAAGGCATCGTTGCAGGCGGCGGTTCCGCACTGTTACGTGCTTCGGATGCCTTGGCCGGCTTGAAGCTCGAAGGCGATGAAAAGATCGGCTCCGACATCATCAAGCGTGCCTGCGAAGAGCCGGTCCGCCAGATCTCCGGCAACGCCGGATTTGAAGGCGCGATCGTCATCGAGAAGATTCGCGTCAGCAAGGACACGAACTGGGGCTTCAATGCCGCGACTGGCGAATACCAGGACATGGTGAAGGCCGGCGTCATCGATCCGACTAAGGTCACCCGCTCCGCTCTCCAGAACGCCGCTTCGATCAGCGCCCTCATGCTGACCACCGAAGCAATGATCTGCGAGATCCCCGAGAAGAAGTCGGGCGGCGGCGGAATGCCTGGCGGCGAGCACGGTCCGGGAATGGATTACTAAGCTAGCCGCGCTTTCGAGCGCAGTTGGTTTGGTTCAAGAAGTACGAGAGGCCGCCCAGCGATGGGCGGCCTTTTCGCGTCTCGGGATGCGCGAGCTGTACAATTTGGTGAACCGCTCTAAGATCCTGCAGCACGTACGAAGCGGTAACGCAGATGCTGACGTTCGATTCCATGATCTTTGCGGACTCCTCGAGAGTCGCGGCTTCGAAAAGCGCGTGAAAGGCAGTCATCCTATATTTCGGAAGGCCGGAGTCCCCGAACGGATCAATCTTCAGCGGGACGGAAGCAATGCGAAGCCCTGTCCGGTTAAGCAGGTTCGGCTGGTGTTGCAACGGAACAACCCAAACGAATCAAAATGAGCAAGCACGAAATCATCATCTCGTGGAGCGACGAGGACCAGGCGTTCATTGCTGAGGTGCCTGAGCTTTTAGTCTGTCTTGCGCATGGCGCCACTAAGGAATCTGCTCTTTCCAACGCGAAAGACGCGATTGATTTGTGGATCCAGACGGCGAAGACGGATTGTATTCTTCGTTGGATCAGGCGTCTCGCTCCCCTATCCGGCGCGGCTACCAAGCGCGGAATGAAGTTCACCCCCATCGAAGAACCGCGAACGTTAGTGAGCGGAATGAAGCTTGCTGGCCGGGGCTGTCGTGCTGGCTTCGTTCGTTCCTGCGCTTCGGGCGACGCGGGTGGATCCGATGACGGCGTTGCGCAGTGAGTGATGTTCTCCGAGAGCTTTTGGGCTCCGAGTTTTGCATCTCTGATTGAGAGCACAACTCTTTACGGCGAAGACCGCTTACTACGCCCGACTTCGTTGGGCTTCGCGCGCGGCTCGGATTTGTCGCAGCGCCATCGTCGTGAGGCTGGGTGGGCGGAAGGTCGAAGTACAAACAGCCCGGTTGAACGGCTGTCGGCTACTGCTCGAAGTCGCTGATGGAGATCTGCTTCAGTTGGACGGTTTTTCGCTCAACGCCATCGACTTCGACGGTCGCGCATTTTCGATTTAACGTGGTGGCGTGGCGCGGTTCAGTGAAAATTTCAGCGATTCGGTCATTGTATTCCCGCCACGCACAGACGAGATACTTGCCGGATTCGAGCGAACCGAATTGGAAATTGCCTTTCTCGTCAGGAGCAGCTTGTTGCCCGAGGATCGACTCCAACATCGTGAAGGGCGTTGGCGTGATGCTGACGATCCCGCTCGGCAAATCACGGATGCCATCTCGTAGCTCGCTTGACAATGAGTTGGCCGCCTGCGACGCCATCACGAGTCACGGTAACCGTACGTGTTGTCTCATCTGACAAGACCAACCCTGCGAACGATGCGCTTAGCTGGTACGCGCCTGGAAGGACTCCGTTCATTGAGACTCGTCCACTCTCATCGCTCGTCCCGGAGTAGGGACCGAGAGAAACCCCAACGCCTGAAACCGGTTGATCCGCGCTGGTCAATGTTCGGACGGAAACGAGTACACCCTTGTCAGGCGCGGCGGGCTGGGGACTCTGGGCGCTCATGCGAACAGAAAACAAGAACATTACCGACAACAACATGATCTGCATACCAAAACACATAGCCTCGTTCTTTAATTCTACCGGCAAAGAGTCAGTCTCGCAGCGATTGCAGCGATTCCACAACTTCCTGCTCTTGACTCGATGTCAAGAGTCCAATCCACGCTTTTTTTACGATATTGTTGGGACTGATAATTAGTAGCGTCGGCGTCACACAGGCGTATGTCGGTGTAGCATCGTGGCACGTCATATGCCAATGCGAGCAAAGATGGGTCTTTTCCGCGGTCTTCCCTGCGATCATCACGCCGCCCCATAAGCCGCGCGCAAGCTGCAGTCGATAGTGTGTAGCGGTCCAGCATCGCCTGGTGCGATCAGGAGCGACTCGGCTATCGCACGATCATGACTTCCTCCAGCGCCTTCTTGGTGAGGACTGGTGCGGTTGCGCCTTGCTCCGGGTAGCCGACTGGAATCAGCAGGAAGGGCCGCTCATTGGCGGGCCGGTCCAGAATCTTTGCTAGAAATCTCATGGGGCTTGGCGTATGCGTGAGGGTCGCGAGTCCGGCCATGTGCAGCGCCGCTAACAAGAAGCCGGAGGCGATCCCTACCGATTCCTGCACGTAGTAATGCTTCAGGCGTCGGGCAGGGTTGGCGGCGTCGATTCCGTAATCAATTCGAAATACAACGATCAAATAAGGCGCGATTTCGAGGAATTCCTTGTGCCAGTCCGTGCCCAGGGGTGCGAGCGCTTCGAGCCATTCGTCGGGGAAGCGGTTTTCATAGTTCTCACGCTCTTCGGTTTCGGCGGCTTCGCGGATCTGCCGTTTGACTTCCGGGTCGCGAACGACAACGAAGCGCCAGGGTTGCTGGTTCGCGCCGCTGGGTGCGAGGCTGGCCACTCGAATGGCGTCTTCGATCAGGTCGATCGGCACGGGCTCCGGGGAAAAATGGCGGATCGTACGCCTGCGCCGCATTGTTTTGAGGAAAACCCTGAGTTGCTCCTGCTGGGTTTCCGGGGCAACCCGTAAGAAATCGAATGGCTGATGAGGATACATTGAAGATAGTACCTACTTTTATCCCCGGTTGTTGCCGATGGAAAAAAGCTAAGGGTGAGCAAGTCGAAGTACGCTCGGACGGGTTCGAGAAACTAGGCGCCAGACATCTACCAAGACTGGAATCCTGTCTGTCGTTGAGGACCGGGCGCGGCGTGCTCCGGATGCGGCGGCGGTACTCTCGGCCGCCGGAACCGCCTTGTCTTACTCAGAACTGGCACAAGCCGGCCGGTTGGCAGGAAACTCCCTTTGGGATCTCGGGTTTCGGCCTCGCCCCGGCGCGACGCAACGGATTGCATCGACGCTCGCGGGTGGACCTGGGGTCGCGACTGCGCTGTTGGCGGCGGACGATGCCGCGGCTGTTCGTAGGACCGGGCGCGAGGTCCACCTGAAGGCGATTGGTCTGGGCCTTGCCGCAGGCGCCGCTTTTCCGCTGCCGGAGCAGGGCTGGACGATCGCGCACCTTCGCCCCTCCCCTGGCTACGACGCCGCGATCGCTGCGAGCAGTCCCAACGCCGGGATCCGAGTCGGTTGGCTGACGGAGGAACCGCGTCGCAGTCCGGCGTGAACGCCGATGGATTCGTAGTTGGCTGTCGGCGCGGGTCCTTTGCGCCAGTTTCTTCAAAACCAGCTTCTTCAAAAGATGAGAGAATCGGGGCGATGGCGACACTCGAAGCGCGCAGGGATCACCTCGTCCAGATCCTGGACTCCGGCGATCTACGGGAAGCCGAGCGATTGATCTGCCGGGGCGAATGCACGCAGCGGTGGTTCACATGGCTCCCGTGATGGAAGCGGTAGGCGACCGATACGCGAAAATCGACAAGGATAGGGCATTGTGGGCCGATCAACAGGCCAAGGCGCTGTTTGAGACTTTCGCGACGGGCGGTACAAGCGGCGGGGAAGGCCAGGCGTTGGCGAGCGAAGCCGCGGGAGTGAGCGTCGGCCGCAAGATTTGGCTGCTAAAGGGCTACCACTGCTGCCGCGCGGCGTAGTCCCTACCCCAGGTTTAGTACTTCGAGCAATTCCTGAAAATTCTTGTATACCTGTTTGCCCGAAAATCCGTCACACTGGGTATGCACCTGGAAGTTCTGTCCGTGCCAAGGCGCGCGTCGTCTACTGGGTCCGCCGATTAGGAGATCTTCCGGATGCGTATTTTCAGAATCGCCGTGTTCGCTGCGGCTCTAGCAGCCGCCGTTTTCGTTGGCAGCCGGTTTTGGGGCAAATCTCCCGCCGCGCACGCCGCAGCCGGTTGCGATGCGACGTCGTTGAATTCGTCGTATGGCTTCATTCAGTCGGGCTACGCTTACGATAGCCAAGGCTATCCGTACGTCCTCGGTGGCACTGGCCGCATCACCGGCGATGGCAACGGTGCGCTGACCGGTTTCGACACGTTGAATTACGACGGCACCGTGTATCGCCGAACCTTCACCGGAACGTACACCGTTAACGCGGATTGCTCGGGCAAAGTGATTCTGACGCTCTCCGACAAGACCATGCTGAACGGCGACATCCTGATCGTGAACGACGGCAAAGAAGTGCTTTACAACGACACCGATACGGACTTCATCTACTACGGCCGCTGGAGCCGCCTCAGCCAAGCAACCGCCGCCCAATAGTTCTTCGGTCGGCCCGCGCGGGCAACGCTGAAAGCACAGCCCGCGCATTCCCCTTGCGCGTCGTCCAATCTGGGATACTGAGTCCGTCCCCGCAAGGCCGATCCGATGACTCGCCGCAGTCTCATTTCGCGACTCCCGTTTGCATTGCCTTTCGGTTCCGCGGCGCTATCTTCACCATCTCCCCAGCCGCCGCCGCGCCCCAACAGGAGGAACGCAGTGCCCGACACGAATCTTCAAGAAGACTGGCGCAAACTCGATGAACGCGTGGAATCCGCGCAACTCGCCGTTTCCGCGCAGAACGCGTTCGGCTTGAATCTGCTACGCGCCGTTGTTGACAAGAAGCCTCGCGGCAACGTGTTTCTCTCACCGGTGAGTGCTTTTGTCGCGCTGGCCATGGCCGAGGCTGGTGCCGCCGGCTCGACGCGATCCGCGATCCGCAAGACGCTCGCGTTGCCTGTGGGCATCGACGAGCAGCAGTTGCACGCGTCGCTCGATGCCCTGCAGTGCGTCCTCAAAATGCCTGGAGGCGCGCAACTAACGCTGGCGAATGCGCTTTGGACGGATCAGAAAGCGCCGGTGTCGCCCGCGTTCGTCGAACTCTCGCAGAACGTGTTTCGCGCGCTTGCCGCTTCGCTCGATTTTCAAGATCCCGCTGCTGCCCGGCACATCAACAACTGGGTTAGTACGAACACCAAAGGCAAGATTCCGGAAATCGTGACGCCGGACGTCGTGCGCGCGGCCGTCGTGATCCTGACCAACGCCGTGTACTTCGCGGCGAAATGGAATAGCCCGTTTGCGAAGAGTGACACCGTGGACGCGCCCTTCGGCCACAGCGACGGAAGCACGAGGGCCGTCCCCATGATGCATCACGCAGACCTCAAGCTCGCCTACCGCGAAGGTCCCGGGTTCACGGGTGCGGCGCTGCGCTACCAGGCGTCGTCCGTCCTGTTTTACGCGCTGCTGCCAGCGGCAGGAACAAAGCCCGCCGATGTGCTCGCGCACCTCGATCTCGCGGCATTGCTGAAGTCCGACAGCGAGTTCGACCTCGATTTGAAGCTGCCGCGTTTCTCTCTCGACTTCGGCGAATCGCTTTCGGGCTATCTCAAAGCGCTTGGCATGGACGTCGCTTTCCACTACCCGCAAGCCAACTTCCGGCCCATGGGTTCCGAGTTGTTCTTTATCAGCGACGTCATCCAGAAGACGCGTCTCGAGGTCGACGAAGAAGGCACTGTGGCTGCCGCCGCGACCGCTGTGCTGATGGGCGCTGGCGCCGGAAGGCCAAAGCCGCAGGAGACAAAAGTCCTGGTCTTCGACCGGCCCTTTGTGGCTCTCATTGCTGATGAACGCACGGGAGCGCTGCTGTTCGCTGGCACCATCGAACGTCCTTAGATCGTGGGAGACTCAGGATTTTGGCATGCCTTCTGAAGGATAGATTTAGTACGCGCGACCGTACGGTCGCGCCTCGGTGCAGAGAGTACCGAATCCCTGAAAATGCGCTAGTCTACACTGCATGCTCGGTCGAAGAAACTTCCTCGTCAGCCTTGGCGGCCTCAGGCTGGCTCGTGGCGCGCAAACCCCGCCGCCGAACATTGTCGTCGTACTTATGGACGACCTCCGCGCCGATGAACTGCGCGTCACCGGACATCCGTTCGCCTCGACTCCTAACATCGATCGCATGGCGCACGAAGGCGCAACGTTTCGCAACGCCTTCGTCACTACGCCGCTGTGCTCACCCAGCCGCGCCTGCTTTCTCACGGGCCTCTACACGCATCACCACGGGATCGCCGACAACACGGATCGCAGTCCGCTCAGCCACCGCCTTACCACGTTCCCGCGCCTGCTGCGCGACGGCGGTTACGAGACTGCGTTCATCGGCAAGTGGCACATGGGCGTCGACGATACGCCGCGGCCCGGCTTCGATCACTGGGTCGGATTTCCTGGGCAGGGGACTTACTTCAACCCCGAACTGAATCTCAATGGTCAACGCCGCAAGCAGAACGGCTACACGACCGACATCCTCATCCGCCACGCCGTCGAGGCAATTGGACGCCGTCGAAACAAGCCGCTTTGCATGTGGCTCGCGCACAAGGCGGTGCATCCGGAACTCACGCAGTTCGCCGACGGGAGTGTAACCGACCCCAGTGCCGATGTGTTTGCTCCGGCGTAACGCCATAAGAAGCTATTCGAAGGCCAACGCGTGGCACGCCGCCCCAACCTGGGCAGACCGCCTGTCGACAAGCCTGCGCTGATGCGCAAAATCGGCGACCTGCCGCCGCTTGGGTCTTTGACCGGCACCACCGACAAAATCATCCGCGACCGCGCCCGCATGCTGAAATCCGTCGACGAAGGCGTTGGTGAGATGCGAGAGGCGCTGGCGCGCGCCGGGCAGCTCGACAATACCGTCTTTGTATTTACGAGCGATGAAGGCTACTTCTTCGGAGAGCACGGCCTGAGCATTGAGCGCCGGCTCGCGTATGAAGAATCGATTCGCATTCCGATGATCGTTCGCTATCCGAAACTAATTCGCACCGGAATGAAGATCGACGCCACGGCTCTCGGCATCGACCTCGCGCCGACGCTACTTGAGCTTGGCGGCGTGAAGGCGCCATCGGCGATGCAGGGCAGGTCGCTCGCGCCGTGGCTGCGCGGCGAGAAGCCGGAGTGGAGATCGTCGTTCCTGATCGAGTACAACTCCGACCGCACGATGCAGCGCATGGTGAATATGGGCTACAAGGCGGTCCGGACGGAGCAATGGAAGTACATCCGCTATACCGATCTTGAAGGCATGGACGAGCTGTACGATCTGAAGGCGGATCCGTATGAAGTGAAGAATCGCATCGCGGATCCGGCGGCGCAGACGAGTCTTGCGGCGCTGCGTGTCGAACTGGACCGTCTGCTGAGTTCGTGAACCAGCGCGCTTATGCCGCGGTCACGATTTCGACCTCGCCAGCGAGACTTGACGGCTCAGGAACGGAATCGCCAAAGTCGCGCAAAGTCTGAATGTGCCCCTGAATCGCTTCGCGGATTTATGTCTGGGTTTCTTCAAGAGACTTACTGGTGGTCATGCAGCCGGGTAGATCCGGCACGTGCGCCGCCCAATTGTTTTCGGCGCGCTCGAAGATGACCGTATATTTGACGCTCATTTCTTTGCCTCCAGTCTGGCCGGTAACTTGCGGCGGTGGGGAGGCATGTCGTCCAGGATGATTGGGCAGGATTTGAGCACACTGAGCCAGTGCGCATTGAAGGCGCATGGACGGAGCAGGCCAACCTACTTCCGGAATTCCGCGATCTCTTCCGCCAACCGCTGCCGCTCGCTCACAAACGCCGGATTCGCGATCTGATTTGTTCCCTCGCCGGGATCGTTACGCATATCGTAGAACTCCGCCGCCCGCGCGCCGCGCATCACCAGCTTGTAGCGCGCATCGCGTGCCATCACGGTATCTTTCCACTCGGCGAACACCGTGCCTGCCTTCGGAGCCTTTGCGCCGCCGATGTTCTTCGGCTTGTACCGCGCATTCAACCACGGCCAGTAATTCTGGCCTACAAGTCCATCGGGAACCGTAGCATCCACCGCATCGCAGAGACTCGGCACCAAGTCGAGTGAACTCACTGTTTCCGGACGCACTCCCTGCACCGGGACGACGCCCGGCCAATTCCAAATCATCGGCGTAGCGGTGACTTCCTCGAACATGTTGTCCGGATCTGAGCCCAATCCGTTCGCCCACAGCCCGTGGCGTCCGATGAGGAAGCCCGCGTCCGAAGTCACGATGATGAGCGTGTTGTTCCGCAGGCTTTTTTGATCGATCTTCGCGACCAGCGAGCCGACCTCGGCATCCGTCGCCGACACCATGGCGGCGAACTTCCGCAGGTTGCCCAGCACATCGTCGAACATCAGCCTGCCGGATGTTGCCTGCTTCGCGGCCGGCAGCCAGCCCAATCTGTCGAACTTGGTGCCGGCGTATTGGTCTGCGAACTTCGCGTCGAAGCCTTTGTAGGGAACGCGCGTCCGCGGATAGGAAACCTGCAGGAAGAAGGGCGACGTGCTGGTGCTGTTAGCCGGAGTTCGTTGGTCAAGGAACGCTGCCGCGCGCTCAGTCACCCACTTTGGCCGGAACGATTCTTCGCCGGGATCCAACTGTTCAAACGACTGAAAACCGTGCTTGCTTTTGCCCGAAGCAACGCCGCCCGCAAAATCCCATTCGCCCGCGAACGCGCAGCGGTAGCCCGCGGCCGTCAACAAATCTGAAAGCACAGAGCCCGACAACTCGCGCGGGGCATCTTCCGTGATCCCGAGCTTGCCGGGTCGAACACCCGACAACAACGCCGCGCGCGCCGGTGTCGCGACCGTCGACGCCGCGTAATGAAAGTTGAACCGCGAGCCGCCCTTAGCAAGCTGATCGAGCTGCGGCGTCTTGATCTCAGGGTTACCGTAGCAACCGAGCATCCAGGAGCCAACGTCGCCCATCACCACCAGCATCACGTTCGGCCGCGGCGGCGGAGGAATGTTCTCGGTCTTCTTCTTTTTCTTCTGGCCGAATGCCGGGGCAGCGGCAAGCGCGCCCGCGAACAGCAAATTGCGTCGTGAAATCATGGCAGGGAATCTTTTATTGTAACGGCGCGAGCGCATCGCGCGTGCAATCATCCTCCGCGCGCAAGTTGGTGCACCCGGCATCTCGTAGCAAAGAACCGCGAACGTCAGTGAGCGGACGGACGCCGTGCTGCCTCGCCCGCCCAAAGAACCGCGAACCTGAGTGAGCGGACCTACCCCAGGAACCCCACATCCGGTACCGCAAAGTTCCCGAGCGACGGAAACACTTGCGGCATCGCCGCTGCGCTGACGCCGAACCACTTTGCCATCGTCGCCCCGTATTGATCGACTGACGTTGTTGGAATCAGCACGCCGCGATTGTTGGCATCATCCGGACCACCGAGCGCGAGCGTCGGGAACGTCCCGTACAAATCGCCGCCCTTTACCGCGCCGCCGAGCACCAGATGATGGCTGCCCCAACCGTGGTCGGACCCTGTTCCGCTCGGCTGCAGCGTGCGACCGAAGTCACTTTCGGTGAACGCCGTCACCTGATCCGCCAAGCCCATTTCGCCCGTCGCGTTGTAGAACGCCAGCATCGCCGCGCTCACCTGCTTCAGCAGATCCCACTGCCCCCAGCTCTGCGCAGAATGCGTATCGAAGCCTCCGAGCGAGCAGAAGAAAACCTGCCGGCTCATTCCGGTCGACCCGCGCAGCCGGATGATATTCGCCACCTGCTGCAACTGCAAGCCGATCAAAGTCTGAGGGAACACCGTTGACAGCGGTGTCCCGGCCGCAAGGCCTTTCAGCATGGCGTTTAAGTTCAACGCGTCCTGACGAACCTTGTTCGCCGACTGCACCAACGCGAGGCCAGTGTCGAACGTCAGAACCTCTTGTAAGCCCTGCTGGCGCGCCGCTGTCGCTGACTGCGGCCAGGTCGACATGCCGTTTAGCGTCAGGTCGAAATTCGGAATCAGGCTTGCCGATTGTACGACGTTACCGGCGCAGAACAGCGCCGAACCGGAGAGCGAGATCGACGCCGGAAAGCTTGCCGCGCCGTTCATCGGCTGCACGGCGTCCGCAATGCGCCCTGCCCAACCCGTGCCGCCCGAGCCAAACGGATTGCCGGCCTGCATCTGGATCACTTGATCGGAATGCGAGAACAGATTGGTCGGCACCGTTGCGCCGGCCAGGTACTGCTGCCGCGTCGTTGGCTTCACCAGCATGCCGACGTTTGCTACCGTTGCCAGTTTCTGCTGCGCCCACAACGGATGCAGGGCCGCGAGGCCGTCGTTCAGTGCGTACGGTGTGCCGTCCTTCGCCGAAACCGGCAGCAGCTTCGCGCTGCTGTCCGGCAGCGCCAGCGATCCGCGAATCGCCTTGTAGGCATTGAACTGCGCCTGCGTCTGCGGCACCAGCATATTGTGGCTGTCGTTGCCGCCGAATAAAAAGACGCACACCAGCGCCTTGTAGTTCGACGGGCTCTGGGCAAGCGCGTTCATCATTCCGAAGCGGCTGAAGCCGGCTGCCGCCGCCAGTCCGCCGCCGACACGCAGAAAGTCACGCCGGGAAGAGTTGTTCGTGTTGGTCATGGTTGTGTTCTCCGCGCTCTTAGTATTGGATTGCCTGCAGACCGGATAGCGCCGTTAAATAAAGCGCCGTCTGGACCCTCGAGTTGTTATCTTGCTGCGCCGCCATCGCGGTCGCCAGGCTCTGCCGCATCGCCTGCGGCATACGGCCGTAGAGTAGCGTCTGATCGCAAAGGTCGATCAGCGCCGGTGTGTTCGCCGCGACCGCGAGGAACGGGCCGAGGTCGACGCCATATTGCGAGGGCTGAAGGAGCACGGAATACAGAAAGTTGCCGCGCATCACCGATTCGGTTGGCGTGTAGATCTGGAACTCCGGCCCGAACGTTGTGGTCTTCGGAATACGGAATAGCGGCGAATAAAAGCTGAACACCGATGGCGGCGTCTGCGCGAGTTGCGAGAACATCCACGGCAATCCGTTCGACGGCGCGATCGTACCGCCGAGCGCCCGCACGAACGAAACGACATGGAAGATGGGATCCTTCAAGCGGCCCGACAGCGGCCCCGCCGTATCGTTGCGCGCTTCGGGGTCGAGCAGAATCGCGCGGACCACCGCTTTCAAGTCGCCGCGCACACCCGCGCCGTTGTTCGCGAACACCGCCGCGATCCGCTGGACGTAGGCGCCCGAAGGATTGCTCATCACCAGGCTCCGAATCAGCCGCTGCGCGAGGAACGGCCCGATGTTCTGGTGCTGGAACAGGCAATCGAGCGTCGCGTTCGTGTCGGTCACCGTATTCTGTCCCGCGGGCAGCGTGCAGCCGAGGAATGATTTCTGGTTCTTGTCGTGGTTTGTGTCCCACGGCACCATCGGCCCGCTGAAATCTTCGTAGGCGTTGTTGATGTAGACCCAGCCTGTCAGCGCCAGCGCGATCTGTTGAATATCGGTCTGGTTGTAAAGCGCTACCGGCTTGCCTTGGCCATCAACCACCGGAGTGCCATCCGGATTCAGTTGATAGAGACCGAGCGTGAACAACTGCGTCAGTTCGCGCGCATAATTCTCGTTTGCGCCGCTCAACGCAGTCGGCTTCATGCTCCTTGCGAGGTCGAGATACTTGCCCATCTGCGAGCTCACCGTAATGTCGCTGAGCAGCGTACGGTAGCTGCCGAATGCATTCCGGCTCAGGATCTGCAGGTACGGCACCATCTCGTCGCTGTAGATGTTCTTATTCATCGAGATCACGATGATCTGGCTCAGGGCTGACGCTACCCGCTGCCGCAGTTGATCCGGCGCCGTCGCCAGGCGATTCAGATAAAGTTCTTGCAAACTGTTGCTCGCCTGCGTGCCCGGATTCGCGATCTGTGTCTCCGGCATGTTGAACTGCTCGGTGAGCCAGGCATCGAAGCCAATCTGCTTCACCTTCGCGATGTCGGTCGCCGTCGGACCGAACGTCGTTTGTTCGAGGAAGCGCCCCGCGCTCAAGTTCGGCGTCCCTTGCCCTGTACCCGGATTCGGCGGGCCGACAATATTCACAGCTGCCGTCGCGCTCACCGTGGGAGAAGCCACGCTGGTAACGCGAACCGTCACACCCGGCGGATTCGGCGCAGCCGCCGGAGCCTGATACAAGCCCGCCGCCGAGATCGTACCCACCGTCGCCGATCCGCCCGTGATTCCATTTACGGACCACGTCACCGCCGTGTTCGCCGCGTTCGCCACCGTCGCTATAAACGGCTGCGCCACCGACGGAGCCAGGGTAAGGCTGGACGGCGCTACGCTCACTGTTACCGCAGGTGGCGGAGGCACTTGCACCGTCACGCTCGTCGACGCGCTGACCGTCGGATCCGCGACGCTCGTCGCCCGCACCGTCACCGTAGCCGGATTCGTCACCGCCGCCGGAGCCATGTACAACCCCGCTACCGAAATCGTACCCGCCGTCGCCGAGCCCCCGTTCACGCCGTTCACCGACCACGTCACCGACGTGTTCGATGTGTTCATTACGGTCGCCGCGAACTGCCGGGTGGCGCTCGTCGAAACGGTCTGGTTGAGTGGCGCAATCGAAACCAGCACCGGATTCGCGACGGTGATCTTTAACCCCACCGCGGTGCTGGTCGCCGCGCCGTTGCCTGGATTGGTCACCGTAATCGGAAGTGTTGTCCCCACTTGCGCCGCCGTCGCCAGGCCCGTCGCGCGCAGCCCCGTCGGTGATAAGTACGTCGTCGTCAACGGCGTTCCTCCGAAATTCACCACCGAACTTGCTGAGTACAACCCGCCATTCAACGTAATCGTGAACGACCCCGCCGGAACCGTATTCGGAGAAATGCTCCACAGGTTCGGCACCGGCTGCGTGATCGTAATCGGAACCTGGTCGAACTTCGAAGCATCGGCCGTGCTGGTCGCGCGAACCATCACCACATTCGCCATCGGCGCCGCCGCCGGGGCTCGGTACAGTCCCGTCGGCGATACCGTCCCAACCGTCGAATTCCCGCCAACGACGTCGTTCACCGACCACGTCACGATGTTGACCACGAGAGGTACGTAAGCCGTTAGCTGCCGGCTACCGCCAATGGCGACGCTACCAGCGCTGTAGACCGTCAATTGCCCAAATGCCGCTGTAGCGAGCAGCAGAGGAATGACAG
The DNA here is from genome assembly GCA_043788745.1 of Acidobacteriaceae bacterium. GTDB lineage: Bacteria > Acidobacteriota > Terriglobia > Bryobacterales > Bryobacteraceae > JBBQWZ01. Next base: position 10,730 of record JAYVTO010000237.1, on the reverse strand, counting down.
TAAGGCGCTGAATGAGGCGTCTGGTTCTGACAAGGCTTGTGCGCAGAGGTTTGGTATGCATGTTTGTCGTTTGTCCAAGGGAAAAGGGAGACTTCTTTCTCTTACTGGTACGTCTAGATGAACAATCGGCGTTCATATTTCCAAACTGCACGGAAGTAGGGTTATTTTTCAAGGGACTAAGGTGGACACGAGACCCTCTGGTGCGGGTCTTTAAAAGTAGTCGAAGTGTGTAAGCGTGCTCCAATGAGCCACCGCCTCCAAGTCTTGATTCCCCCCGGGCTTGACGCGAACCTCCATAAGGCGGCTCAGCGGAGTGGCATCTCGAAGGCTGCCTGGGTGCGGACCGCAATCCAGGAGGCATTGGATCGATCGGGGCATCTCGCCGCAAGAGACGCCGTCGCACGCCTGGCTGCACGCCTGGCTGCACTGGATGCTCCAACCGCCGATATTGATACCATGCTGACGGAGATTGAGGCCGGTCGCGTCTGACGGTCTTTTTTCGACTCCAATATTCCGATGTACGTCGCCGGGCGGATCATCCGCACAAAGCGTCAGCGCGTCGATTTCTCGACCAGGTCCGCTCCGGAACAATTGCGGCATGCACCAGCACTGAGGTTCTTCAGGAGATCCTGTATCGGTATTCTTCGCTTGGCAGGGGAGGCCTGGCGCGCGACGTGTACGACCTCTTCGCCGGCATCTGTCTGGTTGTATTGATCGTAACGTTGGCCGATACCGACCGGGCTCGCGACCTTGAATGGCAACTTAGCCATTGGGTTGCGCGCCGCGCAGCCAGGGACTTCAAAATACCGCTGAGATCCGCTCACTCTCCATGAACCACCTTGTAGCGATTGAACTTTGGTGTCTGGGCTTTGGGCCGACGCGCCCTCGCGTCCGCTCACTTCGTTCGCGGTTCTTTGCTGGCGAGCGGCCGGAAACCATGCCGCCCGGCTTCAGCGCGCTCGTCAATTTGGTAATCGACGCAGCGAGGAAGTTCGGGGCCCGAAGGCCCTCCGCGTGGCGGGCTTCCCAGCCGATAAAGCTCGCATGCACCGGTGAGGAACAGCCGCACGTGGTGGTTTTCAGCCATTCGACCCTGCCTGTTTCTCTTCTATCTGACTGAATCTAAAATCAATTACTTTGGCCCCCGACGTGTTCTATCGCTAGCAGGTTTATGGTTATGGATCGCCCATTTCGCCTCGCCCTGCTTGCGACGCTCGCGGCACTTTCGTCGCTGGTCGTGATTGCACAGCAGCAGCCTCCCGCGCAGCAGCAACCGCGGGATCAGCAACAGGACCAACCCGAGGAACCCGGCCGCGCCGTCGCCCGCATTAGCGTCATCAATGGCGACGTCAGTGTCCGCCGCGGCGACTCCGGCGACCTTATTGCTGCCGCCGTCAACGCTCCGCTCCAAGTGCAGGATCGCCTCCTTACTGGACCGGCCTCGCGCGCGGAAATCCAGCTTGACTTTGCCAACTTCATCCGCGTTGGCGCCAGCGCCGAAGTCCGCATGGCCGAACTCGAATACGGCCGGTCGCAGATCCAGCTCGCCGCTGGAACCATTACGTTCCGCGTCCTGCGTGATTCAGAGGCGCAGATCGAAATCGCGACGCCCAACGTCGCCATCCATTCTCTGCGCCGTGGCGCCTATCGCATCGCGGTGACGCCGGACGGCGTAACCGAAATCATGGTCCGCTCGGGCGAAGCCGAGATCTTTTCGCCCAACGGCTCCGAACCGATTCGCCAAGGTCAGATGATGCTGGTGCGCGGCAACGGCGACAATCCGGAATTTCAGCTTCTTAGCGCCCGCGGCGGCGACGAGTGGGATCGGTGGAACGATAACCGCGACCGCGAACTCGAATCGTCAAAGAGCACGCAATACGTTCCGCGCGATGTCTACGGCGCGGAAGATCTCGATCAGCACGGGCGTTGGGATCATGATCCCGCCTACGGCAACGTGTGGGTTCCGCAGGCAACGCCGGACTGGGCTCCTTATCGCAATGGACGCTGGGCCTGGGAAGATTACTACGGCTGGACGTGGGTCAGCTACGACTCCTGGGGCTGGGCGCCGTATCACTGGGGCAGTTGGTATCAACGGCCCGGTATCGGCTGGTGCTGGTTCCCCGGATCCGGAATCGGACGTCACTTCTGGCGTCCCGCTGTCGTCGGATTTTTTGGATGGGGCGGCGGAGGGGGAGGGGGCTTCGGTTTCGGCAACGTCGGCTGGGTGCCGCTTGCGCCCTACGAACGCTTCCATCCCTGGTACGGCCGCGGCATTTATGCCGGATACCGCAACGGCGGTTTCGGCGGCCACACGACGATTATCAACAACACCAACGTCTACAATACGTACCGCAACGCCCGCGGCCTGAACGGCGTGACGTCGATGCCATCGGGCCGCTTCGGGCGCGGCGGCGTCGATAACCGCAACTTCGTCCGCAGTTCGCAGCGCGATATCCAACAAGCCGGTCTCGTGCGCGGCCAATTACCCGTCTCGCCGGACCGCAACAGCACGCGCTTCGCCGACCGCGAGCCGCGCGGCGGCCAGATGCCGCGCTCCAACGACAGCACGCGATTCATCTCGCGCCGGCAGCCTACGCAGATGTCCCGCGTTCCCTTTGATCAGCAGCAACGCGGCCTTGAGAATGGAGTCCGCCAGGGTGCGTTCAACCGGCCGCGCGATGCATCGTTCGACCGCGCAGGCGGTCCTGTAAACGTAGACCGTCAAGGCACGCCGAATCCCAGCGCGCCCACCGGATGGCGCCGCCTCAACGAGTCGCCGCGCGGTGGCGCCGTCGATCAAAATTCGAATCCCCAGAATGGCGGATTCGCTCGCGGCCGTCCCGCGCCGTCCGCGAACGGCCAGCCCGCGAATCCTGGTGGCGGATGGCGTCGCTTTGAAGATCGTCCAACGGGTGGCAACCCCGGAGCTCGGACAGCCGATCCGAATACGCGAGGTGGTTGGGGTCGAGTCGGGGACGGCACGCAGCGAGACAGCGGCGACCGCAATCGCGGAGGTTATACGTTTCCTTCCGGCCGCTCCCGCGACACCGGAAACCCCGACGTGTATCGCTCGCGCGACGGCAGTCAGCAGCAGCCTGTTCGCATCAATCCGCAGATCGTGCGCGAGCGGCCGCAGAGCAATGACAATCCGAGTCCGCGGCCTTTCGGCGGCAACGAAGGCCGCCCCCGCGACTATTCCTCCCCGCGAAATTATGGCGGAGATCGAAACTCCCCCGCTTCGCGTCCGCCAAGCGGTGGAGCTGGTGGAAACTATTCGAGCCCCCGGCCTTCGGGCGGCGGCGGAAATGCTGCCCCGCAGCAGGGTGGCGGGGGCGGATCACGCCCGTCCGGCGGCGGCTCTGGACCCCGCCCCTCTGGCGGCGACCGCCCCAACCGCGGACGCTAGCTCTGACGATTGTTCTACTTCAGGCCCGGATGGCATCCTTCCGCTGTCCGGGCTTTTTTTGTCTCGAAAATCTACTTCTCTTTCGGCTTTGCCGCTGTCGCTTCCTCCGGAGGAGCGTCCCGCATCGTTTTGCCGAACAGCGTTGGCAACTTGCCGAAATAGACTAATGCCTGGATTTTGTCTTCTCGCGCCCCTGCCTCGTCACCCAGCTTCTTCCTGGCCATCGCCCTCAGGTCGTACACGTACGGTACGCCTTCGCGTAGGTTGAGGAATCGCGTGTAGTCGTCGATCGCCTTCTGCCACTGACCTAGCGACGCCTGCACCTGCCCGCGCTCGAAGAGTGCCTCCGGGCTTTCCTCGAGCTGCACCGACCGGTTCAAATCTTCGAGCGCCTTCTCCTTGTCGCCCGCATCCCCGTAAAGCTTGCCCCGCACAGCATACCCGCGTTGCCAGTTGGGTTTGATCTCGATGACTTTTGTGTATTCCTTCAACGCCTCATCGCGCCGGCCTAATACATCGAGTGCTTCGCCTCGCGCCAAGCGTGCTTTCTCGTTCTGTCCATTAAACAGAATCGCGCGGTCGAACTGCGCGATCGCCTGTTCATAGGTGGTTGGCCGCAACAGCTTCTCGCCTGCAAGGTACGCCTGCTCGGACCGCGCCTCCAGCGATACGATGAACGCGTACACGCCTCCCGCGGCCATCAATCCCAACACGGCCCCCACAGCGCTCGCGACCAGCCGGATGCGCTTCCGACGCTGCTCGGCCTCCGCCCGATCCGCCGGACCGCCTTCGCGATACCAATGAATCGGATGCCGTACAGTCTGCACCAACTCAGCGAACGAGGGTAGTTCAGTTGCCAAGACATTCACTCCTCAATCCGTCGTCGAACTTACGACGCCAGACGACGAAATTACGAAGCCAGACCTCGATGATACGCGCTATCGCTCCAGGAACTCAATGGCTGTGAGTACCAGAATACCGCCCCGCCGAACGTATTCCACGCGCACCCTCCGTGGCTCCGGCAGCGGGCAGGGGATCTCCGCGCCGGCGCTGCTTTCTTCACCGTCTCGCCGGAATCGCGTCACGCGGGTCTCCCCCGTCGCCGTCAACTGCACCCGCGCCGAACCGGCTTCGACAAACAGTTCCGCTCCGTTGCCACCGCACTCCACCCGCACCAATCGGCCCTCGGCGCGCAGTCCTCCTCGCGTCTGAGGCTGCCACGATTCCGGCGTAATCACCGCCGCACCCGTTCCGCGAATTGCCTTTGGCGTCTCAATCAACAACGCAAGCGACTCCGCCATCTTCCGCTCCGCTTCGTCCTTCGCCGCCGCCAACGACCGCGCCGCCGATTCCCGCGCGCCCTCGAACAACCCCGCTTTCAGCTCCGCGTATCCCAGTGCGTGCCACACCGAAGCCTGCCGCGGCAGAATCGCCGCTGCCGCTCGCAGATGCCTTAGCGCTGCCTCCGAATCGCCGTCCGCCGTCGCCTGGATACCCGCAATCATGTGCGCCTCCGCGTGCCGTGGACTCAACGCCAGCGTCCGGTCGAGCCACTGCTTCACGGCCGATCGTACGGCGCCGGATTCCCGCTGCAACATCGCGTACTCGAAAGTCGCATCCGAACCCGCGCCCAGATCGATTGCCCGTGCGATATGTTTTCGCGCCGCTGCGCGATCGCCCCGGAACATCGCCAATTGAAACAACCCCAGTTGGCTTTCCGCCGAATTCGGATTCGCCGCCGCGATCTTTTCGAACAGATCGGCCGCTCGCTCCGCGTGACCCACCTGCAGCAGCAGCCCCGCGCGCAGAACCATTGCTTCCACTTCGCCCAATTCCACGACCCGCGCCACGCCGGGCTCCGGCATCGCAACCGGACGCCGCACCTCTACCGAACCCCGCACCGCCAGGATGGCGGCACGAGCCGCGGCCCAGCCCTTGGCATATTGCGCCGGCTCGTCACTCGATTCCGGATTCTGCAACCGCCGAGAATGCTCCTCAATGTCCTGCCCCATGATCGCCATTCCTTTGCGGAACTCAATCGTCGAGTAGTACTCCGCCAGCCCTTCTTCAAGCCACCGGCTCAGCGCGGACCCCGGTTGATGATTCCGCACCAAGTGCACAAATTCGTGCGCCAATACCTGCAGCGTCCGCTCCTGTTCAAAGAGGACGATCGTGTCCACGTCGGGTCCGCTCTGGTAGAAACCCTTGACGTAGGGATCATCGCGGTAGGCCGCGAACTGGCTCTCGTTCGCGAAAAGCACCACGCGCACCGGCAGCGGACACGTTCCGCCTGGAGCCAGCGCCGCCTGCAACAAGCCCAGCCGGTCCAACGCACGCCGTGCCGCCCGCTCTCCGGCGTCGGAAACGACCTCGAACGCCGCCACGCCACGCCCGTCCACTCCGGACGTGTGGGGCGCTCCGGACGACTCCATCCGAACCCATTTCTCCTTTGCACGCAAGGGCGCACCGGCAATCACGCAAAATGCCATGAAGGCCATCGAAAATTTCGATTGGATTCTCGTCAGCACGGGCGACTACGCTCAGTCATGGTAGCAACTCTTCATTACGCATCTCCTTCGTCCGAGGTCGCAATTCTTCATAAGATCTCCGGCATTGTTAGCTCACAGTTGAGCATCGACGAGATGCTTGGCGAAATCATCGGCCTTACCGCCCAGGTCACCGCTTGCGATGCCTGCCTGGTCTACCTGATTGAAACGTCGTCCGGCGAAATCGTACTCCGCGCCTCTCAGCTTCCGCACAAAGCCGATCTCGGCGAACTCCGCATGAAGATGGGCGAAGGCGTTACCGGCTGGGTCGCCGAACACCGCAGCGTTGTCGCTTTGCGCGAAAACGCCGCCGATGACCACCGCTTCAAGTGCTTCCCAGCGCTGATCGAAGACACCTACGAAGCGTTTCTTTCCGTTCCGCTCGTCAGCGGCGGCGAAACCATCGGCGTCATCAACGTCCACCACCGCGGGGAACACCAGCATACTCCTGGCGAAATCGCGCTCCTCACCTTCGCCGGCGAGCAGATGGGCACCGCCATCTGTAGAGGACTCCTCGAAGACGAAAACGCCCGCCTCCTCGAAGAAACCGAAGAGATGAAGCGCCAACTCGAAACGCGCAAGCTCGTCGAGCGCGCCAAAGGGATCCTCCAATCGCGCCATGGCCTGACGGAAGAAGAGGCCTACCTTCGCCTCCGCAACGAAAGCCGCCGCCTGCGGCGTCCCATGAAAGAACTCGCCGAAGCGATCATCCTGACGGAAGACCTCTCGCGCAAAACCGAAGCCTAGAGTCTCGACAATACAACCCGCGCGATTCACCGCACGAAGATCCGCGCCCCTCATGGGCTCGGTTCTTCTTCTCAATGACGCTGCCGCCCGTCCCAAACCGCGACCAGCCTTCCCGCTATTGGGTAACGGTCGTGCGTACTATATTCGAACTGCCTGCGAAGCAACTCGCAATCCCCTTGCCATCAACGACATAACTGGTCCGGCTCCGCGCTCGAACCGGTCTTTCTTTCCCTCGATGTCAACGAATCGTTCACTGACTTAACAGTGAACTTCCGCTATCTCACTGGCTGCTAAGCAAAAAACCTACTTTATACCAAGTGTATGTTGCGACACAATTCGATTAGTTTCGCTAGGTTAAGGTTCGTTCTGTATCCAACGTTCTAGACCAACCGGCTCTTTTCGATTGACAGCATAGTTCTACAAACGAACCGGACCGTCTTTTGCACAATCGATTGACAGACTCAATTACTTTTCAAGGGGTTCTATGAAGAACAAGATGCAACTGTGTTGGTTGCTCAGCGTCGCGTTCCTGGTAACTGCGACGCTGAGCTTCGGACAGGCGCCGACCGGCTCGCTTGCGGGCACGATTTCTGACGAGACGGGCGCGGTGATCGCGAACGCTCTCGTGGTGATAAGAAACAAGGCCACCGGCGCGGAGCGCCGTCTCATCCGGAGCCGGCGGCACCTTCCTCGCCGCCTACCTCCCGGCCGGCGAATATGAAGTCCGCACCGAAATGAAGGGCTTCCAGACCACGGTCCGCGAAGCCACCGTTCAGGTCGGCGGAACAACCACAGCCGACGCCCGATTGAATCTCGCCCAAGCGACCGAGATCGTGAACGTCGAAGCTGCCAGCGCGCAGATTTCCTATGACCGCAACACCATTGAAGGCGTGATCACGCGCCAGAAAATTCAGGACCTGCCGCTGAACGGCCGCAGCTTCCTGAACCTCGCGTTTCTCGAGCCCGGCGTCACCGTCGCGTCTGGCTCCACCTCGCAGGGTAACGCGCTGTTCAGCGTCTCCATCCTTGGCTGCGCCAGCGCCCGTACGTCGATCAACGTCGATGGCGGCAACATCCGCAACGCGATTGAAGGCGGCACGGGCCAGAACTTCTCGCAGGAAGTAGTGCAGGAGTTCCAGCTTTCGAGCGTAAACTTCGATCTCTCCACCGGCATCACGTCGGTAGGCTCGGTCAACATTGTCACCCGTAACGGTGGAAACGATTTCCACGGCAGCGCCTATTTCTTCTTCCGCGATTACAATATGGCGGCCTACCCGGCCCTGCAGCGCAGCACAATCAACCCGAATCCGTTCTTTGCGCGCCGTAACCCCGGCTTCTGGGCCAGCGGTCCAATCATTAAGAACAAGCTGTTCTTCTTTTTTAACCTCGAAAACACGAATCAGACGCAGGTCTCCACGTTCCAGTCGAACCTCGGTAGCGCTGCGGGACTTACCGGCAACTTCGGCAGCCCCTATCGCGGCAAGACGATCAGCGCGCGCTTCGACTACAAACTGGCCACCAACCACAACCTGTTCCTGCGCTACTCGCATGACGGCAACAACGGCTTCGGCCCCTCCGGCGGCGCAACGCTGCAATCCAACTGGCTGCGCAACACCAACTGGGCCGACCAGAGCGCCATGGGCCTTACCAGCACCTTCCGCTCGAACATCGTGAACGACTTCCGCTTCGTCTACGGCTACTGGCAGAATCGCAATCTGTTCCCGACACCCGAAACGCGGCGTTTCGTCGGCAGTGGACCGCATTCTGCGTCAACGTGCGGCGGCACGGAAGCTGAGCTTGAATCAAATTATCCTCGACGAACTTGCGAAAGTAACCGTCGGACGCGTGAAGAAGGTCGATCTCTCGGATATCGTCGGGAAATGGACTCCGGATCCTGAATTCGATGACGCCGTTGCCTCCCAACGCCAGATCGATTGGGAAAAGTGGCGCTGAGGATAGCGCTCGATACCAACCGGCTGACTGACCTGCTCAAGGGCGATGTCGTCCTGTCCGCCTGGCTCGAAACCTGCGAACAAGTTTGGATTCCGCTGATTGTGCTCGCAGAAATCAAAGGCGGATTTCACGCCGGCAATCAGTTGGTCCCACACGAAGCCTTGCTGTCGGCGCTGCTTGCCAAGTCAACCTTCCACGTTCTACTCCCCGGTCGCGAAACAGCCGAGCACTACGCTCGACTCTTCGCACAACTTCGGCGTACCCGCACCCCCTTGCCGGACAACGATCTTTGGATCGCATCCCTCGCCATCGAACACGATCTCCCGCTGGTCACCCGCGACGCACACTTCGATCGAATTCCGCAGCTTCGTCGCGCCTAAGCGCTTCCTCCTAAGTCCCTGGTAATACAGGACATTTTTGGTCCCATTTTAAGTCGCTGAAAACACAAAGCAAGCCCCTTGACGTTTACCTAAAAGTGCGTGATACTTTATCTACGACTGAAGATGTCCAGGTTCCCGCTCTGTGCTGAAACTTACCAAGAAAGCCGACTATGGTCTCATCTCTCTCCGCCATCTGGCGGTAGGGAACCATGGCCGAACTGCGAGCGCGAAAGACATCTCGGACACGTATCACATTCCGCTGCCGATCCTCGCGAAAGTTCTCCAGAAGCTCGCGAAGGCTGGCCTGCTGACCTCTGAACAAGGCACCAACGGCGGCTACCGCCTGTCGCGTCCGGCGCGCGACATCACGACGCTCGAAGCCATTCGGACCATCGACGGCCCCATCATATTGACCGCCTGTTTTACCGATCACGGCGGCTGCAACCAGAGTGAATCCTGCACTGTGCGCGAACCTCTGCGCCGCGTGCATGAAGGAATCCTGCAGTTGCTGGCGAACATCTCAATAGCAGACATGGCGCAGGACGGCACCGGACCCCTGCCTGACTCGCAGATTTTTCAGTTACAGCCCGCGCTGACGCTAGCGCCCGCCGCGAAAGTATAGGCGCCTGCGGCTAAAGGATAAACGACCAAACATGAAGCTCCCCATTTACATGGACTACCACGCAACCACGCCCATGGACCCGCGCGTGTTGAAAGCGATGACGCCGTACTTCACCGAATACTTCGGCAACGCCGCCAGCCGGAATCACGCCTTCGGCTGGCAGGCCGAAGAGGCCGTTGAAAAGGCCCGCAAGCAGATCGCGGACCTCATCGGAGCCAGCGCGAAAGAGATCATCTTCACCAGCGGGGCGACCGAATCGAACAACCTCGCGATTAAGGGCGTCGCCGAGATGTACGCCGAAAAGGGCAACCACATCATCACGGTGGCGACCGAACACAAAGCCATCCTCGACACCTGCAAGCGTTTGGAGAAGGACGGCATCCGCGTTACGTATCTGCCGCTGCAAGCCGATGGCCTTATCGACCTCGACATGCTGAAGGAAGCGATCACCGACAAAACGATCCTCATCAGCATCATGTACGCCAATAACGAAATCGGCGTCCTGCAGCCCATCGCCGAAATCGGCAAAATTGCCAAGGAAAAAGGCATTCTCTTCCACACTGACGCCGTGCAGGCCGTCGGCAAGATTCCGGTCGACGTGATCGCGGATAACATCGATCTGCTGTCGTTCACCGGCCACAAGATCTACGGACCCAAGGGCGTTGGAGCCCTCTACGTCCGCCGCCGCAACCCGCGCGTGCAACTCACCGCGCAGATCGACGGCGGCGGCCACGAACGCGGCATGCGTTCAGGCACGTTGAACACGCCCGGCATCGTCGGACTCGGCGAAGCCTGTGCCATCTGCCAGCAGGAGATGGCCGCCGAAGCAACTCGCCTTAGCGGACTCCGCGACAAGCTCAAGACCAAACTGATGGCAGAACTCGACGAAGTCTACATCAATGGTTCGGTCGAGCATCGCCTGCCGAATAACCTCAACATCAGCTTCGCGTACGTCGAAGGCGAAAGCCTGCTGATGGGCATCAACGACGTCGCTGTTTCGAGCGGCTCGGCGTGCACCTCCGCGACGCTCGAGCCCAGCTACGTGCTGAAGGCGCTCGGCGCCGGCGACGATCTGG
>JAYVTO010000236.1:0-30536 GCA_043788745.1 Acidobacteriaceae bacterium | reverse complement strand
CGCATGCTGATGATCAATCCCTAGCATGCGCCCCTTCAGGCTCATCCTGCGTTAGAAACAGGCCCTCCTTCAGGCTCATCCTGCATTAGACAAGACTAGAATTTGCGGTCCTCGGCGAAGTCAGATAAACTAGTAGGCGGTGAGGTGCGAGAGCGGTTGAATCGGACGGTCTCGAAAACCGTTGAACCTTCACGGGTTCCGTGGGTTCGAATCCCACCCTCACCGCCAGAATTTGTCCATTCGTTTTCAGCACTTACAGGCTGAAAATCCTCGTGTGCCAATGGCGTGCCATGGATGCGCCTCATCAGTTCCGTTGTGCGAGCCTGATAAGTTACACTCCACTTGACGTAGTTCTTGCGAATCACGGCGGGGCTGCCACACAAGACGTTCGCGGCGTCTTCGATGGTCCCCCATTCCCTAGGATTTCGGTAGCGAGCGTGTGGCGGAACCGGTGTGCGGTTGCCCCTTCCACTCCGCTCTTTCGAAAAACTGAGTGGAGAGAACGACCGACGGTCGAAACGTGGCCTTTCTTCGATCCAAGCCCGGTCCAAACAATGTATTTGCAGTCATCTAGTGCGCCTTCGGTGTGCGGCACTACGGCCAGCGCGCTCATTATGATCGCGGGCAGTGGCATCCTGACCGCCGCGCCATCCTTGGCCGCGTATAGAAAGAGTTCGCCGCTTCCGATTCGCGATCTCTAACGTTGCGACGTCGGAGATCGGCACGCTCGTTGTCGATCGAATCGTGAACGCAGAGGGCAACCCGTCCGAAGCTTGCGCCTTACTGCGACTGAACTAACCTCGGCCTTTGCGATCAAAGTGCGAATGCGATCCATTACCCGAGATGGCGCGGCCGTGTTCTTGCGTCAATTTCGAAAAGATATCGTGATCGGCAAACTGGAGGTTTTTTCGGTGGCGGAATCGGAATTTGCTATGGCAGAATCGCTCGTTGGGCGTTATGAGTTCGACTTCCGTCTCCGTGCCCTCGACGCTCTGCAACTGGCAGTCGCGCTGGAATTGCGGAATCAGAAACTGGTGGATCATTTTGACGCGGCAGATAAGAATCTCTGTGAGGTTGCCACACAGGAGGGGTTCTCGGGGTTCTCGGGGTTCTCGGTAATCAACCCTGGACTTTCATAAAGCCCGTGCCCCTGTCGCCAGGAGCGGTTTCATGCAAGATGAGCACGATCTTTGGCCAAGACTGGAAGGCACCCTCGCAGAGGGTCAGCGGATCCGCGAAGAAATCGTGCCCACCGCGTTTGGCAAGACGGGGGTAGCTGCCAATTTGATAGCAAAACGCGGAGTCAATACGCTGATCTTGGTCCATCGCCAAACCTTGCTAGAACAATGGCGCGCGCGTCTCGCTGTATTTCTAGACATTCCCTTGAAAGCCATCGGCAAGGTCGCGGGCGGCAAGGACGCCCGGACGGGATTGATCGACGTAGCCCTACTTCACAGCTTGCAAAGAAGGGTGAAGTGAGGGACTGCGTCGCCGAATACGGGCTTTCAGTTTCGAGCAGGTGATGAGGCAGGTCAAAGCCAAATATATCGTCGGTCTGACGGCAACGCCGGTCCGAAAAGATGGTCATCAGTCGATCATTTTCATGCAGTGCGGACCGATCCGGTTCGACTTGAGCGCCCGCGAGGCCGCTGCGCGTTCGCCCTTTCGGCACCTGGTGTTGCCGACACAAACCGATTTCCGGATACCCCTGAGATTACCGAACTCAGTATTCACGACGCCTATGCGGGATTGGTGGTTAACAAAGAGCGAAACCAGCAAATCGTGACGGATATCGCCCAAGCAATTCGTCAGGGGCACAATCCCCTCGTGCTGACCAACCGCACAGACCATCTTGAGCGCTTGGCAAGACGTGCTGATTTTGAAAGGCGGCAGGGGAAGAAGCAACGGCACTCCATCATGGAGAAGCTGGCGTCGATTCCCGAGGGGGCGCCGCGAGTTTTGCTCGCAACCGGAAGCTACATCGGTGAAGGATTCGACGACTCTCGGCTCGACACGCTGTTCCTCACAATGCCCATCTCGTGGCGTGGCCCGCTACAGCAGTACGTCGGGCGGCTGCACCGGATTCACCACCGGAAGAGAGTTGTCCGGGTGTTCGACTACGTGGATGTGCACGTCCCGATGCTGGGCCGGATGTACGAAAAGCGTCTGAAGGGTTACCGCGCCATCGGCTATGAAATGGAAGCAGACCCCGAAATCGAAGTCGAAAGTGTAGCTACTGGGAGCCAAAAAGGTGATTCTTGAGCAGCGGGCCAATACGAACGGGAATGTTGGAATCGTCGCGGCCACGGCGAACGAGAATGCGAGCCTGTCTCTTCTGCTCTGGACCCGCCGAAACTCGGATCCACCGAACACGTTCGGCGCGCCGCAAACGATCTTTCCAGGAACGCAACCCTATACCTGCCTAAACGAACGAGGCTTGGCATTCATCGGAAATTCTGCCGGTGTGCAAACGGCGCTCGATCCCGCCGATGGAACGAAGTTATGGACGAGCGAGCAGTGGTCGAACAACGCAGCGCGCTGCGTCCGGAACACGCGGATCGTTCAGTACCAGATCATGGGCGGAGGCCGGATCTTTTCCAAGCGCTCGAAACCGTAGGCGCGCCCAATAGGCACTCGGCGGTTTGGCACAATCGGTTTTGTCGATAACTGCATTCTACGATTACAGGCTTGACTTATAAGCAGCCTGCCAATAAGCTTCTCGCTACAGCGTCGCCAAATAGAGGCTGGCTTCACGGATCATGATCTCTGTATTGTCTAAAACGTATCGGGCGTCACAGTCAATTTCGTACTCTTGTGTTTCCGTCGGCCTGGAGCCGATTCCAGGTTGGCTTGGACGGCTGTCAAAGCTTGCAGACCGGCGATGGTCCGGATTGCGTTTGGCCGGATCGTTTCAGCGGCTGACTCGCCACATTTCGAGTACCAATCGACGGAGGGGTAGTTTCATGCGAACACGATGCATTGCTGCATTTTTTGTTGCGTTCTTCGTGGCGGTCGAGTACCCGATGTTTGCCCAATCATCGGCGTCGCTTTCCGGAACGGTGACCGACCCGAGCGGCGCGGCGGTTGCGGGCGCGACGATCACGGTTCTTAACGTCGAAACCAACGTCTCGCAGTCGACGCGAACAAACGATGTTGGGCTCTATTCCTTTCCGATTGTTCCACCAGGCACCTACCGCCTGACCGCAAGGAGCCAGGGGTTCAAGGAACTTGTCGAAACGAATCTCGTGGTCCACGTGCAGGACGCAATCTCGCAGAGCTTGAAGATGGAGATAGGATCGACGACGGATACGATCACCGTTTCGGCCACCGGCGTTACGGTAAATAAGGAAGACGCCACGGTCGGTACCGTCATCGAGCGGCAAGTTGTCGAGAACATGCCCTTGAACGGACGGAGCTATCAGGGCCTCATCGGACTCTCTCCCGGCGTTGCAACGGTCGGTGCCGGCACGGGCAGTACCGGCCAGTTTGTCGTCAACGGACAGCGCTCCGACACGAGCTATTTTACGGTGGATGGCGTGAGTGCGAACGTGGCGTCTCCGATATTGGGATCGCTCAGTTCGAACGGCACCGGATCCACACCCACAAATTCGTCCACGGGCGGGTTCAACAATATGGTGTCGATTGACGCCTTGCAGGAATTTCGCATTTCGACATCTAGCTTCGCTCCTGAGTTCGGGCGTTCGCCCGGAGGACAGATCTCGTTGGTCTCGCGCGGCGGTACGAACGCGATCCATGGAGACGTCTTTGACTACTTCCGTAACACCGTATTGGACGCCAACGACTGGTTTCTCAACGCAGCGGCCAAGGCGCGCGGCGTCGTCCAGCAGAACGATTTTGGCGGCGTCGCAGGCGGGCCGATCATCAGAAACAAGTTGTTCTTTTTTGTTTCCTACGAAGGCCTGCGACTGAATGCCCCCAGCCCCTCGGTGAAGAAGGTTCCCACGCAGGCTGCGCGAGACCTCGCAGCGGCCGCCAACGGCGGTGTCCCCGGCTACATGGCGCAGTTCGCGAACGCCTATCCTCTTCCCGACGGCAACCCCAGCACGCCCTGCACCTCATTCGCGACGTGCGCATTGAACTATACGGCCAGCTTTCCAGGAAGAACGAATCTCGATTCGACTAGCGTTCGATTCGACTACAGCCTTCACAAGAACATGACTCTGTTTGGGCGCCATGGCCATTCGCCCTCCGCCCTTGCCGTCAACAACAGCGTCACCCGGACTCAACTGAACGACGGCAACGACGTCTACACGGCGGGCTGGACTTGGGCAATCAACAATTCGATGAGCAACGATGTCCACTTCAACTTCACTCACACGACTCTTGTGAAAGGTGTGAACCCCATTCGGTTCGCCGGTTCGTTGCGTACGATCTATCCGGCAGGCTTTGCGCAACCAGCGTCGGAGTATCTATCGAATCCCGGTACGATGGCGATTCAGATCGCCGGCCTGCCAACGGATACGCTGGTGCTTGCGCCGGTACAAGCCGATAACGGGAACGATCAGCGAAATTATACAGACAACTTTTCGTGGGTCAAAGGATCTCACCGATTGAAGTTCGGCGTAGATTACCGCCAACTGGATCCGGCGTTCAACCAGTCCGTTTTTAACGAGAACAACACCTTCGCGCAAACGACAACGGCGTTGCCGGGCTTTCCCTCCGTTGCGAATGTTTGCCCCGCCTCGAAGCTGCCGGCAGGGGCAGGCAATGCCGTGCCTGGCTATTTCTGCGGGCAGGCTACGACGTCCAACATCCAGCACAACTTCGTCCAACATTTTCGCTACAAACAGTATTCCTCGTACGCCCAGGACACGTGGAAAGCAACCAGTCGCCTGACGCTCACGTACGGTGTTCGGTGGGAGATCAATCCCGCGTTCCAGTGGACCAGCGACAACCCGGGCTTTTCCGTGAAGAGTTCCACGTACAATCCTGCGAATCTGTCCGGCATCGAAATCAATCCGTTCGGCACGCCGGCCTTTGCGACTACATGGGGCAATTTCTCGCCGCGCATTGGTGTCGCGTATCAGCTTTCGACAAACCCCAAGTGGGGCCGCGTGCTTCGCGCCGGATACGGCCTCTTCTACGACACGGGCGCGCAGGTCGGCGGCTCGCTGAGCAACCCATTTAATGGGCGCTACAACAACGTTGGGTCAGGCGCCAGCGCCTCCATCATTCAATATCCGATTTCCGTGGCGAACGCCGCCTACGTGACTCCCCCACCGGCCAGACTCGTCTTGCCGGTCAGCAATGGCGGGCAAGATAACCTGATTGATCCCAATTTCAAGCTTCCGATTGTTCATCAGGCAAATGTCACGGTAGAGCAACAAATTGGAGCAAGGCAAAGCCTCACGACCAGCTATGTCGGGGCGATGGGCAGACGGCTGATCGGCAATATGTTGTATCCAGCGACCAAGGGGAACCCGGCCGTGTTTGCGCAGATCAATTCGTTGACCGGTGTCGTAACGCCGGACTCGCTGGTTATCATCGGCAACTTTTCTGAGTCGAGGTACCATTCCTTGCAGACCAAGTTCCAGCGTCAGTTCTCTGGTGGGCTATCCGCACTCGGGTCCTACACTTGGTCACATTCGATCGACGATGCTTCGGTGAACAGCCAGATCGCAACGATCGCATTACCGACGGCGGCTACGCTTGCCGCTGGCTCGCCCGTCGCGCTGCTGCGTGGGGATTCAGACTTCGATATCCGGCACACCTTTGGCTTTTCGCTCGTCTACAACATCCCAAGCCCAGAGAACCGGTTCGCCCGCGCGATCCTCGGCTACTGGTCGGTGGCTCCGATTTATCACTACCAGTCGGCGCCCCCTCTCGACCTTCTCACTGGCAGCACGGGCTCGATCGGCGGCACCAGCTATAGCCAGCGACCCAATCTCATACCCGGAGTTCCGGTTTACGTATCCGGATCGGACTGTGCATCCCTGAACGGCGGACAGCGATGCCCTGGCGGCCGAGGGTTGAATACTGCCCCGGTAGCGGCGTCCGCAACTGCCTCGGCGGGCTGCGTCGCACCGACGGCAACGAATGCGAAGGGTGCTTTTTGTACGCCGTTGCCGGTTGGCACGCAAGCGATTTCAGGCAACCTCGGGCGCAATGTCGTCCGCGCCTTTCCGTTGCAGGAATTAGACCTTTCGTTTCATCGCGACATCCCCATTCGCGAAAGCATCCGGCTGCGCCTGCAAGCCGACCTGTTCAATGTCGTGAATCACCCCAGTTTCGGGCCGGAGACCGCCACATTGAACAACTCGACGTTCGGCACGACACCGAACATGGCGAACAGCAGCCTTGGCACAAACATTGGGAGTGGAGCGGGTTTCAATCCAATCTTTAATACCGGCGGACCGCGCAACTTCCAGTTCGCGTTAAAGCTGTACTTCTAGTTCGATCGATCGGCTGGACTCCAAATGAAGAATCGACCTGTTGGCATGCTCTGTCTCGCGTTCCTGAGTTGCTGGTACGCCGCCGCGCAGACTTCGGTAGTGGTTGTGGTGAACTCCGGCGATTCAACCGCCACGGTTTACTCGGCGGCCAGCGTATTCGCTAATGGCGAGCCTATTCTGCGCCCGCGCAAAGTCCTGCCGGTCGGCGAGGGTGCGAATGAAGTCTGTATTTCGCCGTCGGGAAGTCGAGCCTACGTTTCCAATCGGGGAGATATTTCGGTCACGGTGCTCGATCTGGAGAAGCTCAGCGTGGATTCGACCATCACCGTCGCGGAGATGAAGAATCCGGATGGCTGCATCGTCAGCGCCGACGGAACAAGACTGTATGTCGCGGCCGCCGGCACGGAATCGGTGTTTGTGTTCTCGACCGCCGACGGACGAAAACTGAATGAGATCAAAGTTGGCCACGAGCCGCGACGCCTGGTTTTTTCTCGTGACGGGAGGCGACTCTATGTCAGTAATGGAGAAGAGCGCTTCGTGAGTGTGGTCCAAGTAAAGACGGGTTTGGCGATCGACAAGATCAAGGCGGGCCGCGATAACCGATCGATGATCATCACGCCAGACGGCAAGCACTTGGCAATCGGCAACGTCAGCGACGACACCGTGCAGTTTGTCCGGCTGGGAGAGACCGAACCGGAATTCGTGGTCGGCGTTCCGCGCTCGCCGCAGCGTCTGGGCGCAAGTCCCGAGAAGCACTTTCTTTTCGTCATCGGGCGATTTGATAACGTCCTGTCGATGCTCGATCTGCGGGCGAACAAAGAATACGGCCGGCTCGAAGCCACCGTACTCATTGGATGCGGCGCGTGGGGCATGGTACTGAGCGCGGCAGGCGATTGTTTCTACATCGCGAATGCGACAGACAACACAATCTCGATCTTCGACCTGCGACTGATGCGAGTTGGGTTTACGATCGCCACCGGAAAGACTCCGATGGGGATCGCCGTTCATGGACTTGTGCTGTCCGTTGCCGTTTGCGCGAGATCCGCAGCGGACGCCGACGGATCAAGTGCGACTGCAAGGGGATCGCCGCGATGGGATCATCTGGGTTGTTACTCGATTCGAAGCTTTCCAAGTATGGAGATTGTATGCGACGCGTAATCGTATTCACCTTTCTTTTTGCGAGTGCACTGCTCAACGGAGCACCCACGGAGAAACGCCCGTTCGTTCCCGACGACTACTACGCCCTAGAGGCCGCGAAGGACGCGCGGATCTCGCCGGATGGCACGCTGGTAGCCTTCACGATAGGCACGATCGAGCGACAGCAGAATCGCAGACACGAGGAAATCTGGATGGCGCCTGCCGACGGATCGCGGCCCGCGTGGCAATTCACGCGCGGCGAAGGCGCGAATGCTCCACGCTGGAGCCCGGACGGCAAGGCGCTCGCGTTTCTCTCTGGTCGTCGAAATCCCGAGTCCGGAACCGCGCAACGGCAGCAAGTCTACACGCTCTCTTTAGCCGGCGGAGAAGCACGCCGCATGACGGAATTGAAGAATGGCGTGACTGACTTTCAATGGTCGCCCGACGGCGCTCGCATCGTTTGCGTAAGTCGGATTGGCATCAGTGACTCCACGCCGCCGGGGAAGGAACTGAGCGATCTTAAGGAGTACGTCCACTCAGCGTACAAGTTGGATGGGCAGGGATTCCTGGACGACCGCCGCGCCCACTTGTTTGTGGTTGACGCATCGACGGGCAATGCGAAGCAAATCACCAACGCCGCCGAACAGAATGAATCCGAGCCGCGGTGGTCGCCGGACGGCAAGCGTATTGCCTACGTGTCCCAACGCTCCGATAGCAATTTCTTAAGTGGTGCTGGATTATTTGTCATTTCCGCGGAAGGCGGAGCGAGTATGCGCGTTTCGGAGATCGAAATTGCGATCCGGTCGCCACGCTGGGCGCCGGATGGCAGGCGGCTTGCGTTTGTTGGCGCGACGGATGAGGCCTCCATTCCGAAGATCTGGACCGCGCCAGTTGCGGGTGGGAAGGCAAGGTTGGCCGCCAAGGACGTCACGTATGCGACGGAAGTAGAGTGGGCTGGCGACCGGGAATTGCTCTATACCGCCGCGGTTCGCGGCGCCCACCCTGTTTTTCGGTTGGAGCTTTCGACCGGAAAGAGTACGGCGTTGACCAATCGTTGGTACGTGCGACAGATGCATTTACACGAACACTCCGGGGTGATCGCCTTCACCGCGACGGATGATACGCACCCCGCATATGTTGCGACGATGGATCTTCTCACAGCGACCGTGCGGCCGATTGCGAGCCTCAACCATGCTCTCCTCGCGGAGGTCGACCTTCAACCCATCGAATCCTTCACCTATGCGGGCGCAAGCGGACTTCCGATCGAGGCCTTTCTCACTAAGCCCGCAGGCTGGCAGGCAGGAGAAACCTATCCCATGATCGTGATGATTCACGGTGGCCCCAACGGAATGTGGGGATACCAGTGGAACTATGAGACCCAAGCGTTCGCCGCACGCGGATGGGGAGTGCTAGGGATCAATCCTCGTGGCTCCTCCGGATACGGCGAAGCGTTCCAACGGGCGGTATTTAAGGAATGGGGTGGAAAGGCGTACGAAGACATCATGGCGGGCGTGGACGCCGCGATGGCCCGTTATTCCTGGATTGACGGCGCGCGCCTTGGCGTGACGGGCCACAGTTACGGGGGCTTCATGACCAATTGGATCGTCGGCCACACGGACCGCTTCAAAGCCGCCTGTTCGCTCGCAGGCATTTCGGACTTCATCAGCGTCGAAGGTATTCGAGATGGCTTCTATGGGCACGTCCGCGACTTCGGTCCCGATCTGTTTGACGATTTCGAGTTGTACCTCACGTCGTCGCCGCTGCGATACGTGAAGAATGCCAAAACGCCGACGATGATCCTCCACGGGGAGCAGGACCAGCGAGTTCCCCTGTCGCAGGGCGAAGAGTTCTTTCGCGCCTTACAGCACTTCAAAGTGCCATCCGTGCTGATCGTGCTGCCGCGCGAGGGACACGGCCTGCGCGCCGAACCGCGCCACGCCGTGGACCTTCTGAGGTGGCAGAGCTATTGGTTCGAGCGATGGGTGGAAGGCCGGGCTGGCGCAGGAAAACCAAATGCCGAATAGGCGTTAGGCGAGCATCTCTTCCGCAGTCTCCTGGGAGGAAGATTGCGACTTTAAGCGCGACCTCTTCCACCACAGGTAGTAACCGCTGATCGACTGGATGATCAGCATCATACAGGCGAGCGACAACAGAATCTTGGTCGGATAGCCAAAGATATCCCCCGTATGAATCGCTCGGTTCTGGTTAATCAGTCGAGTGCCAGGAGCGGCCGTGCGCGAATTCTGGATGAACAGCGGTTTCGCGCTGTAGGAATCCACGACCACCCAACTTCGCCCTCCGGGGGTCAAGTCTTCCGGAAAATGCACAGGGACGTAGTACGACCCCTTCGGCCCGTTCGGGGTGTTGACCGAGATCAACGCGGTTCCGGGCAAAGCGTCCAGCGCGGCGCGCGCCGCTTCCTCGCCGGAGATCTGCTTCGCATCCGGTATCGGCGTCGAGGGCACCATCCGGACCGGAGCCTTCCTATTCGCCCGCTCGTTCAAGTACGGACCAATCTCATCATCCCAATGAATCACACTGCCGCTGATCCCCGCAGTCAGCAGGAACACTGCCGAAAAAATACCCACCGCGTTGTGGGCGTCAAACACGACGCGCCGAAAATTCCCGAATCGGATGGAGGCCCTTTTCAATGGCCACCAGAGATAAAAACCCGAAAGCACGAGCCAGACCAGGATCAGCGATACGATGTTCACAGCAGTCTTGCCGGTCGGTCCCAGTAGCAGCCTCAGGTGCAATTGGTGAATGTTTTGCAGCGTCGTGGGCGTGCTCCGCGTGCCAATGATCTCGCCCGTGTACGGATTCATGAATACTTGCCCGCCCTTGATGTTCCCGTAGTACGCCTCGTCGGGCTCAGATCCCGTGTGCAATCCCCCGAATTTCTGGCCGGGAAACTTCGCCCGCAACGTGTCCAGCATTCCGAGCAGGGGCTGTCTCCGTGGTCCGGTTTGGACCCTGAAGAGTGTTGGATTCCACATCCGGTCCAACTCGCCTTCAAACGCGATAATGCTGCCTGTCACGCCAAGGACAACGACAAACAGCCCGGCCACGAGGGCCGTGTACAAGTGGAGGTTAAAGATCAGCTTGCGCACATCGCCAATCCTAAACGGCGCACCGCATCCTGTCAAATCGATTGAAACAAGTTGGACTGATCGGTAGGGGCTATAAGATACTAAGAGGTGCGATGTCGATCAACTTTCGCCAACTGGAAGTATTCCGGGCGGTAGCCGAGACCAATAGCTTCACGCGAGCAAGTCACGCCCTCTTTATTTCGCAGTCCACCGTCAGCCAGCATATTCGCGAACTGGAAACGTCCTTGGGCGTTCGGCTGTTCAATAGAAACCGCCGCACTGTATCCATGACCGCTGCCGGAGAAAACCTATTCGAGCACGGACGCCAAGTCTTCCAAATGCTCGATGACGCCGAAACAGCGGCGCGCACGGTCAACGATCCGTACCGCGGCAAATTGTCTTTTGGCTGTGCTTCTACAACGCTACTCTACCAACTTCCCGACATTCTGGCAGAATACTCGCTGCGATATCCGAACGTGGAACTCGGGATCACCGGCGGGGCGATTCAAGACGTTGCCGCGCAGATGTGGTCCGGCGCGTTGGACCTCGCACTGGTCGTTCCGCCGCTCAATTCGGTCGGACTCGATCGGATCGTGCTGTGTGAAGAGTCCTTCGTGTTTGTTTTGCCCGCCCGTTATCCGTCGGCGCGGAAGAAGACCCTTAGGGCAAGCGATCTGGCTGCGGAACGGTTCATCCTTTTTCGCCCCGGTCAGAATACACGGAAGCTGATCGACCGATTCCTGTTTCGTGAGCGCATTACGCCCCGCGTCGCGATCGAGCTCGCGGATACCGAAGCGATCAAAGCAATGGTGTCGCGAGGTCTGGGCGTATCCATTCTGCCCGAGAGCGCATTCCAGGGCGGGCGGTACGATTCCGGCCTGCGAACCCACGCCATCCCGCGACGCGATCTTGTCCGTACGCTTGCGATCGTGTACCCCAAGCCCCGCCCCTTGCGTGCGCCGGCCGTCGCCATGATTGATTTGCTGAAAGCGCATTTCAAGGCGAAGGCGATTGGCGTCATTGAGAAAACCGATAACGGAGCCTCATGATTGTGTATTTGCCCGGCGCATACGGCAACCGGCATAATGGCAGCCATTAGATCGAACGGACACCCCAATGCTGGTTTGCTCATCGTGCGGAGCACGAGTTTCCACGTCTGAACCTCGCTGGAACTGCGAATGCGGCGGGCCTCTCTTGCTGGAGGACATGCCGCTGTGGCGGAAGGAATCGCTCGAGAAGCGCGTTCCGAGCCTGTGGCGCTATCGGGAGAGCCTCGGCATCGACCATGACGCATCCATCGTGACTCTCGGAGAGGGATTCACGCCGATCGTCGAGGCGAATCTCAACGGGAAGTCCGCGTCGCTGAAGTTGGACTACTTGTGTCCTTCGGGGTCCTACAAGGACCGCGGTAGTGCGGTGCTTGTCGCCAAGTTGAAGGAGTGGGGCGTCGGGCATATCATCGAGGACAGTTCCGGAAATGCCGGAGCGTCGATTGCCGCATATACCGCGCTGGCCGGAATCCAATCGGACATTTATGTTCCGGCTTCGGCTTCGGCGGGCAAGATCGCGCAGATCGAGGCACACGGTGCGCGCCTGATCCGGATTCATGGATCGCGTGAAGATACGACGGCTGCGGCGAGGGCAGCGGCTAAAACGCGCTTCTACGCGAGTCACAACTGGGGTCCGTATTTTCTGGCAGGGATGAAAACCGCGGCGTACGAGATCGCTGAACAGACGAATTGGAATCCCCCGGACTATGTCGTTGTCCCGGCCGGCGGTGGCGGTCTACTAGCCGGCGTTTTTCTTGGTTTTCGAGAAATGAAGAATGCCGGATACATCCCGCACATGCCCCGGCTCATCGCGACTCAGGCAGCGGCGTGTGCGCCCATTTACCATGCTTGGTCGGCGGAACTCGACGACATTCCAGCGATCGACAAACTGCCGACGGCCGCCGAGGGAATTTCGGTCGCCAAGCCGGTTCGGGGGCGCTTACTCTTGCAGGCGATTCGCGACAGCGGAGGCATGGTTTGCGTGGTGGAAGAAGAAGACATCTGGGCGGCCATGCAAACCATGGGCTCACGCGGGTTGTATGTAGAGCCCACTGCCGCGGTTGCTCCGGCTGCCCTAATGCGGCTTTGGGAACGGGCAGTCCTGCCTGCGGATGCTCGCGTTTTGGTGATGTTGACCGGGAGTGGCCTCAAGGCAACCGACAAGATCGTGGAACGGCAAACGCTCGTCGCCGTCACTCTGTCATAAAATACACGGAGGACAGGGCGCCTTTCGCCGCGGCAGTAGCGTATATTTACTATCCATGGAGTTGGTCATTTGCAAACCGCGCACGGCCGCGGACTTCGCGAGCTATTACGACTTGCGCTGGCGAATTTTGCGTGAACCCTGGACGCAATCGAAGGAGACCGCGCGCGACGAGCACGAAGATGCTGCCGTCCATGTTATGGCATGGGACGGGGATGTACTGGTAGGCGCTGGACGGCTTCATTTCAACTCGCCGTTCGAGGGGCAGATTCGATATATGGCCGTGGAAACGCAAACTGCGGGCCGAGGCGTTGGAGGAGCGATGTTGCGGGAGTTGGAAGCGTGCGCCCGTGCGGCTGGCCTCCGGCAGATCGTGCTCAACGCACGCGAAACGGCGATCCCGTTTTATCGCAAACACGGGTACAGCCTATCCGGCAAATCAAAGACACTGTTCGGCGCCATCGATCATTGGTACATGACCAAGAAGTTGGATGGAGGTGCTCTTCCCGAATCGTGCTGAAAGTGCCTTTCCTGGCGTCTTATGAATACACCCCGCACGCTGCTCTTGCTGGCCTGTTGCCTGCCACTCTACGCCGCGCCGCTGGATTTCGGCGCGCTGCGCTGGCGTAACCTCGGACCAAACCGCGGCGGACGAACACAAGCGGTTGCCGGCAATGCCCGCCGTCCGCTTGAATATTACTTCGGCGCCGTGGGTGGAGGTTTGTGGAAGACCATCAATGGCGGTGTCACTTGGCTTCCCGTGACGGACGGGCAGATTCGAAGTTCGTCTGTCGGCGCCGTTGCCGTCGCTCCCTCGAACCCCGACATTGTTTACGTCGGCATGGGTGAGACGGAACTGTGCGGCAACATCATGCAAGGCGACGGCATGTATCGTTCCGCGGATGGCGGGATGACGTGGAACCATCTTGGCCTGGGCGACACCCAGGCGATCGCGCGTGTCTGCGTTGATCCAACCGATCCCGACATCGTCTATGTAGCTGGTCTCGGTCACCCCTACGGACCAAACGCCGAGCGCGGCGTCTTCCGCTCTGAGGATGGCGGCAAGACATGGAAACGCATCCTCTTTCGGAATGATCGTGCCGGAGCGGTCGATCTGGTCATGGACCCCAGGGCCCCCCGCGTTCTGTTCGCGACCTTATGGGATGTGTATCGGACTCCGTGGGCGCTATCGAGCGGCGGTTCGGCGAGCGGGTTTTTCAAATTCACGGACGGCGGAGACGCCTGGACCGAGATCACACGAAATCCCGGACTCCGCCGGGGGCGTAATTGGAAAGGTGGCTGTTACTATTTCGGGTGCCGATTCTGAACGAGTCTATGCGCTCATCGAGGCCAACGACGGTGGCGTCTTTCGATCGAACGACTCCGGCGCGACCTGGACCCGGGTCAACGAAGAACGTAAGATCCGGCAGCGCGCTTTCTATTTCTCCCGCATTCTGGCCGACCCGAAGAGCCGTGACACGCTCTACGCGATGAACGTCGAACTCTATAAGTCGACGGACGGCGGAAAGACCTTCCAGACGATACACGCCACCCACGCAGACCACCACGATCACTGGATTGACCCCCACGACACCCAGCGAATGATGGAGGGCAACGACGGCGGTGGTTCTATTACAACGGACGGCGGAAGCACCTGGACGCCGCAGAGATTTCCAACCGCTCAGATTTATCACATCGCGACCACCAAAGACGTCCCCTACCATGTGTGCGGAGCGCAGGAAGACAACACCAGCGTGTGTGTGGCGAGCGATCGCGCCCACAACATGCGAGATCCAATCGGTGAATCCGGTGATTGGTTCTATGCCGCGGGTGCCGGCGAAGCCGGTTATCTCGCGCCCGATCCCCGCGATTCTAATATCTTCTACGGCGGCGACCAAGCAGGGATCATTACCCGCTATGATCGCCGCACGGGCGATTCGCGGGTGATTAGCGTCTACCCGATGTTCTTCTCCGGAATGCCGGCGAGTGCGCTCAAAGAGCGCTTACAGTGGACCTTTCCGGTCGTCTTTTCGCCGATCGATCCGAAGACCCTATACTCGTCCTCGCAACATTTGTTCCGCACGACAACGGAGGGACAAAAATGGGAACGAATCAGTCCTGACCTGACCCGCAATGATTCGCGCACGCTTGGTGATTCCGGCGGCCCCATCACGAAGGACCAAAACGGTTAGGAAATTTACGGTACGATCTTCACGATTGCGCCTTCGCGCCACCACGCCGGCACCATCTGGACGGGCTCCGATGACGGATTGGTGTTTGTGACGCGGGATGCCGGCAAGAACTGGGCCAACGTTACACCTCCCGGGATCGGAGAGTTCAATCGCATCAGTCTGATCGAGGCTTCCCCTCACGAACCAGGCGGAGCATACGTCGCAGCGAAGCGCAATCAGATGGATGATCGCCCGCCCTATATTTTCAAAACGAAGGACTACGGCAAGACGTGGACCAAAATCGTCGACGGCCTCGGCGGGAACGATTTTGTCCACGCCGTGCGTGAAGACCCGAAGCGCGCTGGCTTACTTTTTGCCGGAACCGAGCACTGTGTTTCTGTGTCTATCGACGACGGCGCCGAATGGCAGTCGCTTGCACTGAATCTGCCCGATACCCAGGTCTCCGATCTCGTCGTCGAGCAAGACGATTTAGTGATCGCTACGCACGGACGGTCGTTCTACGTTCTCGACGATATCGGCGCGTTTCGTCAAGTGTCACCACGAACCACGGTCGCTCCGGCATTCCTTTTCGAGCCTCGGCCGGTATTGCGGGGATTCAACCAACCGGTGATCGACTACTGGCTCAGCGCACCGGCGCCAGAAGTCAGACTTGAAATCTTGGACGAAAGCAATCTGGTGATCCGAACTTTCACCCGTTCCGCGACGGCGGCTCGGCCTTCGACGGGAACCAGCGAGGACGAAACTCCGGGCGCTGGGGCGGGCATTCTCACCACTGAAATCGGTATCAATCGATTCGTTTGGGATCTCCGGTATGCGGGGCCTGTTACCTTTCCCGGAATTGTGTTGCGCGGTGCGACGCCAGGCTTGGGCCCGCAAGCCCCTCCTGGACGCTACACCGTGCGTCTCACCGCCAACGGCGTCACCGCAGCGCAACCCTTGATCGTGCGCCCGGATCCGCGCATCCCAGGAGTCACGGCGCAACAACTCAACGAACAGTTCCGACTAGCCATGGAGATTGCGCGAAAATCGACCGAGGCACACGGGGCCGTTCTGACAATTCGCACCATTTGCGCACAACTCGACGACCGCGCCAAATCCACTCCGCAGATCGCAGAGACAACGGTTGCGATCAAAGCCAAACTCGGCGAGGTCGAAGGCGACCTGTATCAGGTACGAAATCGAAGCCCTCGCGATACATTGAACTTCCCCATCAAGCTCAACAACCAACTCGCGCTCCTACAGCAGTAGGTCGACACCGGAAACTCTCGTCCGACCGATCAGGACTACTCCGTATTCGAGGAACTAAAGGCTAAACCTGCAGCCATCCTGGACCGCCTCGAACAGGTGCTCCGAACCGATCTCCGGCAGTTGAATTCGGATCTGGCGGCGCGCGGCCTGGCACCGGTCACTTCGCAATAACGCGCCAATCTACGGCTTTCGTTTTCCGGAATATTCCGGTCCGTCTTCGTTCGGCGGCATGGTGAGCACGAACTCGATCCGACCGTCCATCAGCGTGCCCTTTAGCATCATCGCTTCGCCGCCTTCCCCTTTGAAACCGAAAGAAATCGTTTTGTTCTTTACCTGTCCGGACGTGATGGCGACGGCCGAACCGCCGCCCAATTTGATAGTCCCGGTCAGCGCCGTTCCATCCACGTGGAAGACCCCTTCTAACGGCCTGGGGCCAAGGTGAGTCTCGATGATCCACGCCCCTTCGAACGGCGACTGTGCATGCTCCTGCGCGGCTTCGAGCGCCGGCGCCGCCGGCATGCACGCCACGACAAGCGCGGCTGAAATGCTAATTCCGAGGAGATTTCTGTATCGTTTCATGCCCGACTTGCCCCGTGATTTCGATCGTATCCAGTTTGATCGATTTTCCGTCGCGTACGCCCGTCACCTTGGCGTTGACCTCGTCGTCGGTCGGCAAGGCTTCGAGGGCGGCGATCGTCTTGGCATTGCCGACTGGATCGAATTTCAAGAAGATTCCATCCTTCAGGATGAGTCCGTATCCACTCTCCTTGCATCTCGTGGAGAGCATACAACTTTTCACGTGCGGACATTTCTTGGTTCCAACCGCGACGTTTTCCGGCCGGCACAGGACGTCCATTAACTTTCCGGTGAACGTTTCCGCCTTTGCGCTCGCCGTGATCGTGATCGCGGCTACAAGGTAACAAAGCAATCGCATCTGGTCGCCTTTCAGATCGGCCGGAGGCCATACGATTGTGAAGTCTCGCGGCCGATGATGCACTCTCAACGGAGCGTCGATGTCGATAACAAGAGCAATCACCAACGCCCATCGTTCTACTTCGCGTCGGACCGGATGTTCACGACTTTGTCGTCTTTCGCTCCGTGAAGGCCACGTTGCCGGCGGCATCCTCGGACCGCACCCGAATCTTTGAGTCCGCCGCGATCGTTGCCTTCCACTCCGCAAAGTTCAGCCGTTCCGGCGTGGCCTCGATACCGTTGACAACGACTCGCTTGACGGATCCCACGTCTGACGTCGTGCCCCGAACAGTGATCTTTCCGTTCACAATCTTGCCGATGTGCGTGACGACAGTCAACGGCGGCAAATCGTCGATCAGCGCCAGCGGCTTCGGAAAATTCGCTTCGATGGGCTCTTTGCCTCGCGGCTTGAAAACTCTGTCAATCGTGACATCGTTGATCTTCATGCCACGGTACGCGTGCCGGTCGAAGTTCGGGTTCCACATCCCATATTCCACGTGGTTGATGTCGAAATTCTCGACCATCACGCACGGCGAAAGTGCGTGGAACGCCCAATGGCAATTCCACGACCGGGAATTCCGCATGATGAACGGATGCTCCTCGTCCGGGCCAACGCCATCGCACCCGCCCTGGAGAACCGTGTCGAGGCCGCCAATATTGAATGCGTGCCGTCGCTGGCAGTGACACTCGTTGTCTTCGAACCGTACAAACGAAAGCCTGCGAATATCGACGGAACGGACCGTTCCGTCGGGCTCCTTCACGGAAAGCACGGGATCGAACTTCGCGCTTTTTACCACGTCGAAACGGAACCCGTATTCATCGCACTCGCACGCAACGTTCCGCGTAAACGTGTTCCGGCTGTTCGCCCACCAGAATCCAGCGCCGTCGTTGTAGTCGTAGGGCAGGATCTGGTCTGGCAGCGGCTTCGCAATCCGGGCTTGCACAGCAAGATTGCGGTCGAATACGTTGTATTGCTCGGTGCCATCTTCAAGGAAGAAGCCATGGCCGAGCGAGTTGTAGCCAACACAATCCCGGACCACCAAATAATCGGTCCCGTGGACCGTAATCCAACGATTGCCGCTGTCCCAGATCGAGGTTCCGACAACGGAGGTGCCGCGCATGGAATCTCCCAGCCGATGGAAATGGATGCTGTACCGGCCCAGAACCCCCTGTTTGCCCAGACCGCGGAACTCGGCGTAGCTGATGCTGCCCGCCGATCCATGGTGGTACATTGTGTGCCCTCGCGCGACTTCACGATTCGCGGATTCGACGACGACGTTTCGGCTGAGATTTGCCACGTCGCCACGGTAGTCGCCATCGCAGATGTGATCGAACGCGAGAGGCTCATCGATGGTGATCCGCACGCCTTTCACCTCTTTGATGATGCGTTCCTCCGTTTGCGTTTGGTCCCGAACCGACGTGCGGAAGGTCTTTGCCAGTTTCCTTTGACGAAGTGTCGCCGTGAGTAAGATCCGGTCGCCTGGCCTCCAACCGGAGACCGGCTCGGCGAGCGTGATTTCCTGCGCACCCTTGGAGGCGGTCGCCCCGAGTTTCAGCCACGTCCGGCTAAGAGGTGCGCCATGGAAATCCATGCGCCCGCCGCAGCAAACGATGGCCGGTAGCGATTCCTTGTCGGCCCCTTCGAAGTAGATCAGCCGGATGCGCGCGCTTCGAGATGCCGGAATCGGGTCGTTCGCTGTGCCGACCTCAAGCGCGGGTTGAGAATCGGCGCGATTCATGGAGCAGTTAAATCCGTCCTCCGCTTCATCACCGCCTATCTTCAAAAGCCCAACGTCCAACTGGGTGTCCCGATCGCGCGCAAAGCGGAGTTTGCCAAGAATATGCACCATCCGGATCGCCTGATCGGACTTCTGGTCGTAAACAACATCGTGACCGGACAGGATATGGACGACCGAACCCACCCCGGGAACCTGGTTGCTCTGCCACGTCGCTGGAGACGACCAGGGTCCGCTCCGCGCGGAGCGGACGGTCGGATTCGCGGCATCGGCCGGAACCAATGAACCTGCCATCAGTACAGAGAAGAAGGTGCGCCTGGATTGCATTCAAACATCCTCGAAGATCGTCGGTCGAGACGCCCAGCAAAGCAACCGAAAGCGCCCAGGGACTTCTAAGTTATGTTCAACCTCTGGACCCGCGGTCGCGGCGTCGCGATGTGCCATCGAGATCCACCTCTACAGCGCCTGTAGCGCGACGCAATACTTCCCTGGACATGGTTATCACGTTTCCCACGCATCGGTAAAGCCCGAAAGAAAGATGACTCTAATCGGTATTCTCGATAAGCTCGGGTCCAGAACACTCTCGCCCCTTCGTTTCATCAACTGGCATCGGACGGCATCCGGAAGCTGAGCGGTGAATTATGTGAGCGGAGTTTCGTGCGCTACTTAAGACAAGGGGAGCGATGCGGCGGGTGTTTCTGGGAGGCAGCAACAACGTGCTGAAGCGCGTACTGGCGCACGAGGGCGCGTTTAATATCGGGCTGTCTGCGAAAGTTGAGCGGCTGGGGCAAGCCGAGGGCGGCTTCCGGCAGTCGCAGAAGCACCTGCAGCTTCGTGTGCTGTCATGCGGCTTGGTGACGAGCATCTGGACGGTGGTGGACCGATGTGGACTGTCCGGCTTCAATAGTTGTCTCAACACGCCCGGCTCCGATAGTTTAAGCGGTTCCGAAAAAAAACTTGTTCTGCCACGGGCTGTTAGGATGCCAGCCCTGGGCTTCCTCGGACTGTACCAGGCGTTTGTGCCGGCGGGCATCGCGCCGGGCGATGCGGTGCCGGCGGTGCTGACGGTCGGCGGACAGAGCAGTCCGGTCGTCACGATGGCAGTGAGGTAGACGGCAGAGTTGTTTTCTACTCCACAATCTTGACGACGAATGCGTCGGAGGGGTTGGTCCGCGCGGCAACATACAGCCGCGAAGGGGTCGGCAGGAGCAACCTGCATGTCCCGCAGCAACGAGATCTGGAGGCCGGTCGCTCTCCACGTGTTGCCGCGATCCGTGCTCTTGAGCAGTCCGCCTACGCCCGCGCCCAGGTACACCGTGGACGGGTTCGACGCATCAATCGCGAAAACGAACGCGTTGCTCACAAAACCATTCGTGAAGTTCGTACCTGAGCCGGCATAGAACTTAGTCCACGTTGCGCCGCGGTCGCTGCTTCTGGACACACCGCTGGAGGCGACTGCAACAAAAGCTCGGTTGCGCGACGATGCGGCTTCCCCGTGTTTTCCTTCGTTTGTGCGTTGCTAAACCGAATTGCGTTACAGCCTGGGATGGCACAGGTTGGTGCCACTCGAAGTTGCAGCCTCGGGGTGCCGGGCGGGTATGCCAAATAGTATTGACGGATCTATGCCGGATAATTATTGAAAGTGACAGCGTTATCGAACAGGAACAGACCAATCGCGAATCCACTGAGCAGCTACAGAATACTGATCGTTGCCGGCGGAGACGCCACTTCGCCCGCCGAGAGCACGACTGCGGCGGCACCCGGAGAGTAGAACCCGTTCGGCACCCGCACGTTGATTTGAAACACTGCCGTCGACCCCTGCGCCGGACCGGAATACACCACCTCCGCATCAAGACCGCGAATCGTCACGCTTACTCCAGCAACGGGCTTTCCGGATCCATCCAACCTGCCTAGACCCGTCGCGTACAAGGTGACGATGCTCGTCCGGAAGGCGCCGTTCGATTGCGAATTCGGCGTGCCATCGGCATTCAGCGCGGCAGCCTGCGTTCCGTCGGCTTGCGTGAAGATTGCCGGTGTCACCGCAACGACGGGAAACGTCGCGCGACCCAGCAAACCGCCGGACGAGTTTCGTGCTTCAATCACGGCTGTGTCGGCAGTCAATTCCATTGGCGCGACGATCCAACTACTCGCTCCGCGCAGCACCTCGACAGCGGCGCCGTTCACGGTCACGACCGCGTCCGCGGCCAATCCCGGAAGCGCGAGCAACACTCCCGGCGAGATGGGACCCGGAGCGAGGTTGGCGGCGTTGACAACGGCGAGCGTGCGAACCTCCAGGAACGCCGGACCCTGCACACCGGGCGTCATGCCGCGGATCCGGTTGTTTTCAAAATCCGCGATCCACATTGTGTCGTCCGGACCGGCGAGAATGTCGAACGGCGCGTTGAACTGCGCATCGAGCGCCGGCCCGTCATCGCCGCTGAAACTCGGCGTCGTCAGACCTGCAATGGTCAGCACGCGGCCGTTTACCGAAGGCGTACGATTGTCCGCCGTGATCCGCCGGATGCGGTGGTTGCCCGTATCGGCAACCAGCACGTCTCCGTTCGAATCCACCGCCACGCCGCGCGCGGCGTTCAACGAAGCCTCTTCCGGCGGCCATGGAGCAACCGCTCCGTCCGGTGCGACGCGAATGAGCCGCGAATCGGCAGTGGCGACATACAGATTCCCGGCCGCATCGAAGGCCATGCCTCGCGGCTGGCGCAAATTGCTTGCCACCGTGCGGATTCCGCCATTGCGGAATTGGCGAATGCGGCCATTGCCGGTATCGGCGAGGTAGAGCGAGCCATCGGGAGCAATTGCGACGTAGCCCGGCGAACTCAACTGCGCACGCATTCCCGCTCCGCCATCGCCGGAGAATCCGGCGGCGCCTGTGCCAACCACCGTTACCGCCGAAGCCACACCTCTCGCATCGATACTGACCTGCTGAATGCGGTGATTGTCCGTGTCGGCGATGTAGAGGACTCCGGAGCGGTCAATGGCCACGCTCGAAGGCCCGCTCAAGTTGGTAACGGCCAAAGTTGTGATGACGCCATCAGGTGCGACCCGCCGGATGCGATTGTTCGCCTGGTCCGCAACGTATAAGTTGCCGTTCCCATCGCGAGCGAGGCCGGCTGGATGTCGCAGCCGCGCGTCGGTGGCCGGCCCATTGTCGCCCGCCGCCGGATCGCCTCCGCCGGCTGCCACTGTGAGCACTCCCGCCGTCGAACGCCGCTGAATCAGGTTGCCCTGCGCGAGGTACAAGACGCCATTGGGCAGCGCCGCCACATCGCGCGCGACCGTCTGCAAGCCGCCGACAGCACCCGAAGGCTGCACGCGAAGCACCTGCCCGCCGCCCGCATCCGCCACGTAGAGATTTCCCGCGCTATCAAAGCTCAGCCCGGTGGGGGCTGCCGCCTGCGCCACCGTGCGCATGAGATCGTTTTGCAGCCTTTTGACCGTCCGATTTTGGCTGTCGCAAATGTACAGGCCGCCGAACGGATCGAGCGCAAGCGCCGTCGGAAACGCCAAAAAAGATTGCCTTGCGGAGATTCCGTCAGGAGAAGCGCCCGCCTGTCCATTGCCTGCAACGATCGTCAGCCAACCCGACGAATTCACGCGGTAGATGCGATGCCCCGAAAAATCCGAAAAGAGAACCGCGAGTTCGCCATCCACGACGACGTTGCGCAGCGCGGCGAACTTCGCGCTTGTCGCCTGGATGCCATCCGCCGGCGTCGCAGCGCCTCCACCGGCGATCGTCGAGATGATGCCGTCCGGAGTTACCTTGCGAATCCGCGCATTCCCGAGGTCCGCGATATAGAAGTTGCCGCGCCAGTCGAACGCGATCCCGTACGGACTGCGCAACTGCGCGCGATCCGCCGGACCGCCATCGCCCGACAAGCCCGGAACGCCGGTGCCGGCGAACGCTCGAATCACGCCGTCTGGGCCCACTCTCCGTACGCGGTGCGCATCCGTGTCGCTAACGTACAGATTACCCAGGGCATCGAGCGCAACGCCCTGCACAGTGGTCAAGACTGCGGCTGTCGCCTGGCCGACGTCGCCAAGCGACGCACCCCCAGCCGTGGTCTTGATGGTGTACACCGGGTCGCCGCCCCAGCAGTACAGGGAAGACAGGAGAGCAAGAAGTGGGGCATTAGTCCGAATCGGCATGGGTACGGTGCAATCTGGGTACTGAAAACCTACAAGAGAGTGGGTTTTGCGACGGTTTTCTCTCAGGCCGTCGATATGAAACCACGTGATCCGAACAATTTGGGCAGTCCTCCTCTGGGGGCTTAGTGTAGGCATCGCCTTCGGTCAGCCATATCTGTATCTGAAAACGCGTACAGTGGATCCCTTGGATCCGGCGTCGCAACTGGGGTCCGCACCGCCGCGCATCCAGGCACTTTCCTCGTCAGGTCAAAGCCACCTGTTGGTCCAGTTCGACGCCCCGCCACCGCCTGAGGTACGCGCCGAGATGGAACTGCGCGGCGCGCGGATTCTCGACTACGTGCCGGACAACTCACTTCTCGTAAACGCCCCGCCCGACCTGTCTCTTGACGGACTCGGAGTCCGCTGGAGCGGCCCGATGCGGCCCGAGGACAAGCTCAGCCCTCAGATCGATCAGGACTCGTTCATCGGGACCCTGATGGGAATGGGTGATTTCCTGGTGGCCTTCCATCGCGACGTTCCGCACAATAGTGCGCGGGCCCTAGTGGCTTCCATGGGCATTGAACTCCGAGACAATCCCGACCTCGCGCCGGATCAAGTGTTGATTCGCAGCAGCGCCGAGGGAGTTGTCGCGTTGTCCGGTTGGGACGAGGTCGCCTACATATTCCCGGCCTCGGAAGCTCTGTCGGCGGGCCGTATCACGCAGCCGTGTGGGGGTGCCGTAACAACCTCCGGCCCCGTTGGCCAGTACACCGCGAGGGTAGGCGAGGGATGGGATGGCCCCGGACTTGGATCGGCCCAATTGAACTACGTCATCAGCCAAATGACGGCGCAAATTCCGGCCGACCAGGCCAAGGTGGAAATTGTGCGCGCCCTTGCCGAATGGTCTCGCGTGGCGGGCGTCAACTTTAACGCAGGCTCCAACCCGAACGCCAGCCGCACCATCAACATCCTGTTCGCCTCCGGATCTCATGGCGACGATTACCCGTTCGACGGCCAGGGCAGAGTTCTGGCCCACACCTTTTATCCCGCGCCTGGGAATCCGGAGCCGCTTGCCGGAGACATGCACTTTGACGACGCCGAACGATGGCGGATCGGCGCCGACATTGATCTCTACAGCGTCGCTCTCCATGAGTTGGGCCATGCCCTTGGTCTGGGGCATTCCGACAAGCCCGGCGCGGTGATGTACCCCTATTACGCCCGAGCGACCGCGCTGACTTTGGAGGATGTCACAGCGATCCTCAACCTCTACGCGCGTCCTGGCACAACGCCGGAGTCCTCTTCGCCGGTCACCCTGACGATCAATCAAACCGCGTCCAGCACAACCGTGGCAACGGTCGCCGTAGGCGGAACGGCACGCGGCGGAACCGCGCCGCTCTCCGTACGATGGGCCAGTGATCGCGGCGATGCCGGGACAGCCGCTGGATCCATTTCCTGGACAGCCACGCTCAATCTGCAACCCGGTGACAACGCAGTCACGTTCACAGCGACCGATGCACTCCAGCGTGCCGCGACGCAGTCCGTGTCGATCAACCGCGCACAATCCGTCGAAAGCCCGATCTCGCTCCAGGTCACAAGCCCTTCCAGCATAGGAAACGTGACGACGACATCTTCGTCCGTGACGATCGCCGGAATAGCTTCGGATCACTCGGGAATCGCGCAAATCGCCTGGCGCAGTTCGCGCGGCGTATCCGGCATCTCCGCTGGAACCGCGAACTGGTCTACCGGGCCGCTGGCTCTAGCCCCCGGCCTCACGACCTTCACGCTCCGCGCAACCGCGCGCAGCGGAACATTTATTGAGAGGAACGTAGCCGTGACCTATCAGCCGCCGTCTGCGTCTCCCGACATCACGCCACCCACCATCAACATTCTGTATCCGGTGTCCACCTACGTCTACACCGCAGCCGCAACGATGGCATTCACAGGAACCGCGTCGGATAACACCGGCGTCACCCTGGTCCGCTGGTCGACGAACACCGCCAAGTCCGGCACCGCCAGCGGAACCGCAAACTGGTCCGCGTCCATCCCTCTGATCTCCGGCGCAAATAACGTGAAGATCGAAGCGCTGGACGCCGCCGGAAACACCGCCTGGCGTACCGTTGTCGTCGTACGGAATTAGAACGCCCCTAAAAACTCGAGCGCCCAAAATACTGTCGGCCCAACTCGGCACCGAACCGCGACCTGCAGGTACGTGAAAAGATCCCCCGGCCGCGCGCCAGCAAAGAACCGCGAACGAAGTCAGGGACGCGCCCGCACGTCATGACCGCCATGAACCGGCTAGTGCGGGAGTGCTGCGAGAAAGCGAAGAAATGCGACAAATCCGAGCCGCGCACGAAGCCCGACGAAGTCGGGCGCAGTAAGCGGGTCTCCCGCGTTGGCCCCAAGCCAAGACACCAAGATTCAACAACTTACAGCGTGGTTCATGGAGATTGAGCGGATGCGTGCGCGCGTCATGACCGCCAGAAACCAGTTGCGAACAGCAGCAACAAAGATCTCAGCAAGAGGCGCTGCAAGGAGAGGCTATAATCCCGCCCTTTAGGGCGGGGAGCGCGCGACCTTACGGTCGCGCCTCGGTGCGGGGGCGTTTGCTTACGGTCGGGGTTTTTCTTGCTTGGTACGCGCGACCTTACGGTCGCGCCTCGGTGCGGGGCGCTTGCTTACGGTCGGGGTTTTTCGTTGGGGGGGGCGGCTAGCCTCGCCCAAGATGTTATTTGGCGGGCATCCGTGCTGTAACGGTGAGCGGTTCGGTGCTGAGTTTGTCCGTCGGGTATTCTCACATTTGGCGAAGTCTCCCGAAATGGGAGTGCGACGATTTGCAAGTTTATTTTTGCTTTGTTTTCAAACTGTTGAAAAATGAATCGTGCTTTGTTCGCCTATTCGTCCTGTAGTCTGTTGGCGGGAGAAGCTATTTGGCGGATAGGACGGGCCAAGTAGGTCCGGGTGGGCCGGAGGAAATCAAGGGACGCGGGGGGGCGCTCGTTTACGGGCGAAGTTAGAGCGGGCGCTGGTGAGATCCGCTCACTTCGTTCGCGGTTCTTTGCTGGCGAGGGGGCGTCGCTCTTTTCACAGTTCCTTACGCTCGGGGTTCTTCGTTGCGACGGGGGGGCGTTCGCTTATGCTCGCAATTCTTCGTTGCGGGGAGGAAGACAGAGAGTTTTTGCGCGCGCTCAAGGTCCGCAGGGGACAACTTGCGGTTGCTTGCGGGATTGGAACGGTCGAGATTTGGTGATTTCGGAGTCGATGTTCGGCACGATGACTTTGATTAGCCGTTTACGGATCTTTTTTGAAATTGGAGAGAAGGAGGGAGCCACGAATGAACGAGCAACGCCGGGATCAGGCGCTTGAAGAGGCAAGTAAGACAGAGAATGGCGAGCGGAAGGCGGGCCGTCGGCCGAGGTGGGACCGAGGGCCGTCCGCTGAGGAGAGCCTAGGGCAGAGTGGAGACGAGGAGCGGGATGGCGTGCGGGGAGAGGCGCTCCCGATTTCGCCAAATGAGTTGGAAGCGGTGCTGTATCCGCCGACTCCGCGTGAGAAGAGGCAGGGGCAGAAGGTGAAGCCGATTCGGCTGGAGCCGGAGACGCCGAAGCCGGAGGTTCGGCAAGAAGCGGAACGGCGGGGATCGGAAGAACCGGGGCGGGAAGAGACGACGGGGCAGACGGACGCGGGCGAGAGCAATTTGCAGTTGACGACCGAGGAACAGTTGGAGGATGCGATGGGCGGAAAGAACAACGTCGAGACGGGAGACGCGGGGTTGCGGAAGCCTAGCGGGTACGAATCCAAACTGGATCGCGTGGAGCGGATCATCGACCAGGTTGAGAAGAAGCTGCTGAACGGCGACTTGAAGGCGTCGGTGGGCGACTGGATCAAGCTGCTTGAGATCCAGAAGGAACTGGCGCGGAGCAAGGCGCGCCGGGAGATTCAGGTGACGTGGATCACGCCGGATCAGACGGATGTGGAGCGAGTGTTTGGCCCTCGAAAGCGCGGTCCGGAGGGCGGACTGGATGAGGCGTGAGCGGGCGGAAGAAGAGCCGGCGCGAAGCTGACGTTCTCAAGCTAGACTTCACCGCGGATCTGCTGCCGTCGCAGAAGCGGTTTCTGTCATCGAAGGCGCGGTTCAAGGGCTTCTCGGGGCCAGTGGGGTCGGGGAAGAGCATGGCGCTTTGCTACCAGGCGATCAGTTGCGCGACGTCGAGTCCGGGGTTGACCGGGCTGCTTGCGGCTCCGACGCTGCCGTTGTTGCGGGCGGCGACGCTTGAGGGTTTGCTGCGATTACTTCGGGAGTTCGATGTCGCGCACGAGTGGAACAAGGGCGACGGGGTGATGACGTTGCCGGACTTCGAATCGACGATTCTGTTGCGTTCGCTGTCGGAGGCGGATTCGCTGCGCGGAACAAACCTGGCTTGGTTCGGCGTGGATGAGTTGACGTATGCGCCGGAGGAAAGCTGGATGCAGCTTGAGGCCCGGTTGCGCGAGCCGAAGTCGGGACGGTTAGAGGGGTTCGCCGTGTGGACTCCGAACGGATTCGATTGGGTGTACGAGAAGTTTTTGGCGAAGCCGGTGAAAGGATACACGGTGATCCAGGCGAAGCCGAAAGAGAATCGGCACTTGCTGGAGGCAGTCCCGGATTACTACAGTCGGCTGGAGGAAAGCTACGATCCGCTGCGATACCGGCAGGAAGTGCTGGGTGAGTACCTGGCGCTGAACGCGGGGCGAGTGTATCGCGAGTTCCAGCGGGCGGTGCATGTGGAGCGGTGCGAGGTGCGGGAGTCGCTGCCGTTGCTGGTTGGATTCGACTTCAATGTTGATCCGATGTGCGCGGTGGTGGCGCAGATCGACGGCGAAACCGTGCGGGTGCTGGATGAGATCGTGCTGTCGCGGGCGACGACGGAACAGGCGTGCGAGGAGTTGTTTGCGCGGTGGCCGCGGCATCGGGCGGGAGTGTATGTGTATGCGGACGCGAGCGGGCAGGCGATGCGGACGGCGGGGCGATCGGATCATCAGATTCTGAGGTCGATGATTACGCGTGAACGGTATGGGCGGGTGGCGTTTCGGGTGGCGAAGTCGAATCCGGCAGTGCGGGATCGCGTGCGGTTGATGAACGCGAAGTTGTGCGCGGCGACGGGTGAGGTTCGAATGACAGTGAATCCGAGTTGCGTGGAACTGATCAAGGATTTGGAGCAAGTGGTCTACAAGGAGAACAGCGTGGTGATCGACAAAGAGCGGGACGCGAGGCGAACGCACTTGTCGGATGCGCTGGGCTATCTGGTTTGGCAAGAGTTCGAGGGAACGCGGCCGGGTGGTGAGCGGGGGGAACGGTTGCTGTGAGTTCGGAATGAGGAATTACGAAGGACGAGCTAAATAGAGAATTACGAAGTCGACATTCGATTGACGAATTTGGCGGGTGGGTTGTGGTATCCGGCGATGTGGGAAGATTTTGCCCGGCCGGACACAGGCTGCTTGGGAATCGTTTTTTCGGGAGTCGACTCTAATTATTCGTCCTTCGCAATTCCTCATTCGAGATATTGAGGAGGGGTTGCTTTGATTGACATTAATTTGGAACATCCAGAATTCCGCGAGAAGAAGGCGGTTTGGAAGCAGTACCGCGACCTATATGCGGGCGGCGAGCAGTTTAAGGGCAGCGCCTCCGAATACCTGGTCCGGCGGCAGCGGGAACCGGGCGATGTGTACGGGGAACGGCTGCGGCGGGCCTTTTACGAGAACTATCTGGGCTCGATTGTGGATTGGTACGGCGCGACGTTGCTCCGCCGGGAACCGATGCTGGCGTTTGAAGGGCGAAGCGAGGCAGGGCGGAGTTTCTTTTCGAGCCTGATCACGGACTGCGATCTGCGGGGGACAAATCTGTCGGATTTTTTCCGGCGGCAATTTCTGACAACGCTGGTGACGGGATCGAGTTACGTACTGGTCGATTTTCCGCGGGTGCCGGAGAAGGCGGTGAACCGGGCGCAGGAGGATGCGCAAGGAGCTTCGCGGGCATACCTGGTTGAGTATTCGCCGGAAGAGCTGATCAATTGGAGCTACGACAGCCGGGGCAATTTCGAGTGGGTGGTGC
The DNA here is from genome assembly GCA_043788745.1 of Acidobacteriaceae bacterium. Lineage (GTDB taxonomy): Bacteria > Acidobacteriota > Terriglobia > Bryobacterales > Bryobacteraceae > JBBQWZ01. The sequence goes on along the minus strand of JAYVTO010000236.1, from coordinate 1,265 downwards.
TGCGAACGAAGTCGCTTCGAAAAGAGAATCCGGAAGACAAGGATTGGGTGGAGGAGACGCGGTGGTCGTACTTCGACAAGACGACGTTCCGGCATTACCGGCGGGTGGGCGAGGGCGAGGCATTTCCGATTCAGGTTCTCGACGAGGGAACGCATGGGTTGGCAAAGCAGCAGCGAGTGCCGTTGTTTGGGACGCAGTTGCCGGAAGGGATGTGGCTGATGAACCGCGCGGCGTTGCTGCAGCTCGAGCACTTCAACAAGTCGAACGCACTGGGGTGGGCGTTGACGATGGGGCTGTTCGCGATGCCGGTGATCTACAGCGATCGCGAGTGGACGCAGATGGTGGGCGAGAGCTACTACATCCAACTGGGGCCGGACGATAAGTTCGGGTGGACGGAGCCGGAGGGCAAGGTCTATCAGATTGCGGCGGACAATCTGGAGCGGCTGAAGGGCGAGATCTACCGGGTGTGCTACCTGGCGCAATTGGGCGGCCCGATTGGGGGGGCGAAGCAAGAGAGCGGGTTGAGCAAACAGCGCGACTTCTCGGTGACGCAAGAAGTGCTGCGGGCGTTCGGCGATTGCATGAAGGATCACATGCGGCGTGTGCTGCAGGCGGTGAGCGATGCGCGCGAGGACGGACTGGCGGTGGGCGTGACGGGCATGGACGAATTCGACATCGGGGACTTCGGGACGGAGTTGGACGATGCGGAGCGGATTCTGAAGTTGGGGATCGAGTCGGAGACGCTAAAGAAGGAGATCTTCAAGAAGCTCTCGATGAAGTTCTTGTGCGACGTCAGCCAGGATGTGAAGGCGCGGATTGCGGCGGAGATCGAAGGGCGGGCGTAGGGGCGGTTGAGCATCCCTGCGGTGAAGGGCGGGGTTATGGCGGTTGCGGAGCGTGGAAAGCGCAAAAAGGGGAGGTTCCGTGGACGAGATTCGGGAAGTTTTGCGGGAAGTTCTGGGCGAATTTCAGCAATCGATGATCGAGGACGAGCGCAGGAAGCGCGGCGAGCTCGAACAGAAGATTCAGGAACTGAGCCAGCGGACAGAAGAGGCGGAGCGAAGCGCGTCGGTGCGGGCGGAGTTGCAGCGACTGGGTGTGGCGAAGATCGACCTGGCGTATCGCGCGGTGCGTGACGATGTCTACCGGAGCGAAGAAGGCCGGCTGATGGCTAGGGGCGAAGGCGGCGGTTTGGGGCTGAAGGAGTATCTGACGCGATTTGTGGAAGAGAATCCGGAGTTTCTGCCGGCGCGGATCGCGGGCGG